>NZ_LBAW01000006.1 GCF_001648595.1 Legionella bozemanae
AGCTGAATACGGTCTTGAGCTGTTAAATGACGATAATGTTTTCCCATACACATTCCTGTTTATAGTAGTGTCAAAATAACTGTTAAGCATAACGTTATTTATAACTGTTTCTAAAACAGAAATTCGCACTTAGAAACTGAAACTACCAAAAATGATTGTCGCACTTGGAGCTAGAATGGGCTCTACTGATACAGATATATTTCTTTGTTTTTAAACAAGTTTGATTGCAGAATCAAACCCATAACATCTGCACTCTTTATTGACACAATGATTTATAACTCAAATAATTTATCAAAATAATTCTTACTGTTTGTTGTTCTTGGAAGGTAAACCTTTTACCACTGATTAAAACTAATCTCATCGTTTCATTTGCCTACATGCTATTGGTCACCCCAACACTCGCTAGGTAGAATCACAAAATGCAATCAACTTAAGAGATGTACCCATGATACAAAAAATCATATTTGCCGCATGTCTTATCCTCATGAGCAAGCGTAGATACTGTCTTTAAAAGCAAGTTAAATGTTCATTAAAAGCTTGCTTATTTTTTAAGACACCGAAAATGATATGGGCCAATTTACGCATCACAGCACAAATGATTGTTTTCGGTGTTTTAGCTTTAGCTTGAAGTTTATTGGCAAAAGGAAGAAGAGATTTATTGGACCGTTTAGCGACTAAAGCAGCCATGTACAGAGCCTTTCTTAATCGACTTTCGCCAAGCCTTGAAAAGGCTACGCTGGCTTTGCAACGAAGCTATTAATTTTAGCGTCTGACGTGGTCAAGTAAAATTGACCACGTCAGACCAATGACATCAAAAGTCTTTGAAGTTTTTCAAAAACCGAATTCCATACATCGAATGGCTAAAGAAGCCTGAATGGGTTCCGGTCAAAAAATATAATTATAATTAAATACCTAAGTGGATATTAGTAAGCACCTTTGATAATATTCAGCCAGTTTTAATTAATTGATATACCGACTATGCTTGATTTATCTAGACTGACTGAATTTAACCATGCTTTGATATATGGCTTCGAACCTGAATCTAGTCCTCGACGTTTGGCAGGTTCAGAAACATTTGAAGATGCACTTTTTCCAGAGGCGGGTCAGCATCAAGATATGTTAAATGCTTATCTTTATGCGCAAGAAACCATTCTTCCGCAAATAAAGAAAATAGGTTTACCCAATATTACTCCAGATATGTTGATTGAGTGGGTTAAAACTATTCATGGTTTTATTGGAAACTCGTTAATGCAAGCTCACGATAGGAAATCTGGAGAATATACTAATGAAATTATTTTACGATGGCACTTAGGAGCTGAATTAGGTGGTCATTTTATTCTTTATCTTTCTGGCCTTCATGAATATAAGTCTCCACAACAACTTGCAAAATTTTTAAATAAAAAATTTGATATGGATTATCAATCTGCTTTGGATTTTATTTCTTTATTAGAGAAAATTACCAAAGATGAAAGATATACAATTCATGGGTCACTGAAACCCTTTATCGATTATTCAAGTCCCGGAATAAAAGGAATTCTGGTACTAAATAAATTGGCAAGTGCTTATAATCTCAATCAATTGAGTAATTCTGAGAAAGGGACAGTCAACAGAATTGTAAAAATTTGTATGTTTCCCCCTCTTATTCCTGAAGCTATGAATCAATGGGCGCAAAATACTATTAAACAATTACAGGCTTGTGATTCTAAAGATTTGAAAAATGCTTCCGAATTTCTAGCCAATACTTTTTATGAGCTTACAGAAGTACATCCTTTCGGTAATGCAAATGGAAGAACAGCTACCTGCCTTACTAATATTTTCCTTCGTACATTTGGTTATCCTAGCATTGTATTACGCCACCCTGGAGAAAGAGAAAATAAAAATAGTCTCTACCAAAAAGCATTTGCTGAAATTGATTCCTCTTTAATTCCATTAATAGAGCTTATCTCTACTCGCGTGATTGAAGCCCAAGAAAAAACTTTTGAGAATGAAAAACTAAAAAAATTGATTGTATTGCGAGTTGCTTTAAGTGACTTATTACAAGAGACTAAATCAAAACATCCAACGTTTGATATAAGCTTGTTTCAAAAACGGTTATTTTCTTCTCCAGAGACTTTATTCGCAATGCAAATAGCTGATGAGACAGAAGCCTCAATTTTGGTTCTCTCAATGAGTATCAACAAACTTTCTCAGATAGCTGAAAAATTAGATCAAGAAAAGAAAAAGAAACCTACTTTATTTTCAACTGCTACTTTAGATAGTACACAAATAAGTGCTGTTATAAATAGCTTAGAAAAAATATCAGGCCAGACTGGTTGGAAACATAATTCAAAAAAAGGATTTGTCACATGGTTAGAACTTCCAGAGATGGAAAATGCTAAAAAAATTGCTTCTGAACTGGAATCGAACAAGGCAGCAAAAGTCACTTTAACGCGACGATCTGATAATAAAACTCCGGTCATAAAATGTGAAGATATTGACTATCAAAAGCTTATCAATGCAGCTACTCGAGTTGATGATAAGGGTTTGTCCAATCCAATTAAAGAAAATGTTGTGCAACAATGACAATGTAATTACAGTACACGTCTCCTGTCAAAGCAGTGAGGGAAAATACAGCAAGCGTAGCCTTGATTCCGCCTACGGCTCCATCAAGGCTACGCTTGCTACTATATAGTGATTCAGAATTATTAGGATCTTTAATGAGAATTAATTTTGAGTTAGTTACTGTTCCTTTAATAATATAATTTATTAATTTGCGTAGTATACCCCTTCTTCAATAAATAATGACTTCATGGAAAGCACAGCACCGTCAGCAAGTTTGTACTACTATATGATGGAGGAAACTTAATTCAAGGAAAGATAATGTTAATAGGCTCTTTTGTGTGTTTGGTAATCGCTATTCTCGCAGCTATTTATCGATTTACAGGAACAAATCCCACTCTAACCCTTTTAGCAAAAATCATTCTCTATCTTTCCTTAGCTGCATTTTTTATTCTACTCATTGTATATGTTCTTAATTCTGCACCGCCTCCTCCTGAAGATAAAAAAACTCTTCCTTTATAAACAAGACAAATGACGCCTACTTTTCCTTTCTATTTCTTAGTAGCAATTGTAACTCCAATCGCATTGCCAAAAATCACAAGCATTGAAAAAATGAACATATAAATTATTTCTATTAAGATAAATGAACTGATTTTTCCCAGAAAAACTATATAAACAAATTGACCTAAAACAATACCAATATAAGAGGACAAAAACATTTCTTTGAAAATTAATCCAATAATTAATCCGTAACAAAAAAGACAAAAATAATACAACATGATGCTGTGCATCAGTTCTATATTAAAGATCGCATTGCAAAACAACCATAAACAGATCCCAACAAAAAATCCTTCTATAAGGCGTAAAATGATTTTCTTCAAAATATATATTCCATTTTCATCGCTTACCAAGATTACAGAAAACATATCTGATTTTTGCACGTAAAACAGCTCGTTTATTTACTTGCCTAGCCTGTAGCTGAAGCCCTGCCTGTTCCCCACGAATGATTCACTATCGTTGTAAAACCCCATTTTAAATCATTTTTATTATATCTGTTTTACTACTTCACTGATTTCATCTTGTGCTGTAGTACTTGGCTTTAAGATGCTAATCGCCCACATCGTTCACGGAATTCTTCCTTATAATGGCTAAAGACATATTCCTGCTAAATATTCATTCACAGATATCAATCAACATGAAAAAATCGACTAGAGGGGAGCTTATCTATTTATTAAAATTAGTCCAACAATAATTATATTTTCCATCCTTCGTTTATTGGTAGAATAATACTCATATTTAATTCTAAAAATTACGGAGTTCGTATTAGGAAGGCTCTGCGCAAGATATTAAAGTGATTTTTTGGCCAATCGATTTAAAATATGCTTAGGGAGCAATAACCAATAATGGCCTTCATTTTTCATATGTTCACCTAGAAATGTTGCAAGTTTTCCTGAGCCCCAATAAATATCACCGCGCATAAAACCACGAATCGCACCGCCCGTATCTTGCGC
The DNA here is from genome assembly GCF_001648595.1 of Legionella bozemanae. GTDB lineage: Bacteria > Pseudomonadota > Gammaproteobacteria > Legionellales > Legionellaceae > Legionella > Legionella bozemanae. The sequence continues at coordinate 4,050 of NZ_LBAW01000006.1, forward strand.
AATCATAAGACGCTGAAATTGTTTCTCGTTTGCTTGATTTTTGTCAGGCCGTTTCGTATCTAACCACAGTGGTGCCCCAAGCGGAATCCACTTCTTGTCCACAGCTAAAGAATAGCCTGGTGTAAGTGCCATACCTTGAGCTCCCAGAGCCATAGGCTCCCCTAAATCCTCAAAAAATACAAAGGACTTATTTTTCTGGATAATCGCTTTTGCTTTTTCAGGATGACTCTCTAAATAACGTATAATTGCTGCTTTAGATGCATTATGTCGTGTCATGATCCCTTTATTAATCATTACCTTGGCAATTGACGTGTAAGGAGCACCATTCTCCCCTGCATAGCCTAGGTATATGTTTTCACCATTAGGCAATTGAATAACACCCGAACCTTCTATCTCTAAAAAAAGCCGTTCAGCAGGGCTATGGATCCAGGCAATCACCGGTGCTTTTTTCTTAAGGGCGCCATTATCGATTTGCTCACGCGTATAGGAGGTTGAATATTTTCCCTTTGGTAATCCATAAATTGGCGTATTGTATTTGGTACTTTTTGTTAAATTTCCTTTTATTTTTGGCATGTAATAGCCCGTAAATAAACCATGAACTGGTTTTTTTTGTGCAAACTCAATAGGACGAAACCACTTTTCAAAAAAAGCTTTTGCTGAATCCTCAGAGACTGAATCTAGAGCTAAAGCCGCCTTGCACGCTGGATGCCAATCCCGAGCTTTTAGCTTGATATGTTGTGTCCTGATCGTATGAGATGGCGGCTGTTTCAAAAACGTCTCACACGACTTCTGAAATGCTGATAAAGACTTTTTAACATCAGCAGTATCCCAACCAGGCAATTCCTCAAAAGATACTTTTGTTAAAGCAATATTTCTGCTTTTCATAATAACCTTTCTTGGAGTGTGCTTAGGCCGAGGGCTTTTTCTTGCAGCCACGACTTTATGTGCACTCTTAGGTGCCATATTTGCTATTTTTTCAGCGCTCTTATGTGAGGCATTATTGTTTGCTGTAACGTTTCTTACACTTTCGGTTTTAATAACTTCTTTTGTGTTATTGATAATTTCTTTTTTGGTGTTAAGAACTTCTTTTTTAGGATGTAGTGGTTTTGTATGAACCTCGGCTTTCTTATACAGTGCCAATCCGATCATACCGAATGTAAGACAACTAATACCAATTATTGTGCAAATTAATTTCCTACTCATAGTTGCGCAAGGTTTACATAAGATGAAATTGAAATCAACACTTTTTAGTATTTTTAATTCAAAATTAAATCTATTTAATAAAAAATAACTCTATTTTTATTAAAAAAGAACAAAAAAACCCTTCCGCAAAATGATATCAGTAGTCGATTATAAGACATAAATGGATACACTATGATCCATTTGTGCGCAATCAAACCATTTAAGAACTGCCCTTTTCTGTCACTGCTGCAAACCACAAATTAATACTTTCAACTAATGTAGGATGAGCAAACATAACATCACGTAATTTCTGATAAGGCATATCCAATTCCATAGCCAATTGGATTACTCCAAGGATTTCGCCAGCCTCGGCACAAAAAATGGAAACACCTAAAATACGATCTGTTTTTGCATCAATAACAGCTTTCAGAACACCGGTTGTTTCACCCTGTGTTTTTGCTCTAGGAACAATTGCAGCAGGAATTTTGGCTATTTTTAGAGAATAACCTTGAGCAAGCGCTTGTGACTCTGTCATTCCAATACGAGCAAGTTCTGGGTCGAGAAATACTGTATAAGGAATAAGCCGCCCTTGTACTGAGTGTTTGTTCTGTGGATTTTGTAGATTATGTTTGACTAAACGATAATCATCTAAGGATAAATGCGTAAATTGTGCGCCGCCCTTTACATCTCCCAGAGCCCAAATACCTTGGGTTGTGGTTTCTAGATATTCATTTACTTTGATAAAACCACGTTCATCAAGCTCAACTCCCGTTTTATCTAAATTTAATCCGGCTGTATTTGCGACACGTCCCACAGCAATAAGAATATCGCTTCCACGAATAAGCTCGGATTTTCCATCTTGATTTGCATTGATAATTACTTCGCCTTGAGCGTCTTGAATACTATTGATTTTAGTATTAAGCGCGAAATGAATTCCTTCTTTAGTCAGCGTATCAAGAACTTGCTCAGCAATATCTCTATCTTCACGGCCAATAAACTTGCTGTCCGCTTCAATCACTGTGACGTCCGCACCCAAGCGACGAAATAACTGAGCAAACTCCAAACCAATATAACCACCTCCAACTACAAGCAAATGCTTCGGAACGCTATCAACATTCATTAAACTGTCATTAGTATAATATTTTACTTTATCAAGCCCCGGAATGGGGGGGATAAAAGGTAAGGCTCCGGTATTAATAAAAATTTTATCTGCAGTAATTTCTAATACTTTTTGACCATCTCGTGGCGAGGATAAATTTACTTCAATGGTCTTAGGTCCTACAAAATGTCCACGGCCCAGCATCAGATCCATTCCTGAATCTAAAAATTGTTTTAAATTCGCCTCACGCATCGCATTGACTATAGCGTCTTTACGGGCACGAACCGCTTTAAAATCAATGGGGGCCAGGGCAGCCTCTAAACCATATGCTGTTGCTGAACGACAATAGTGGGCTATCTTAGCTGATTGTACGAGTGTTTTTGTTGGTATACATGCTACATTAATGCAAGTACCACCAATTTGATTGTCTTCAACCATAGCAACTCGCTGACCCGTTTTTGCTAAATCGACAGCCAGAGTTTTACCACCTTTACCACCGCCTAAAATGATCACATCATATTTTAATGTCATGATTTTTCCCTAATATTTCAATTAAAACGCGCATATTAATAAACTATAGAAGCAAAACATCTTATTTTGAAACATCCTCCTGGCTTTAGGCTCTGTTTTTTTGTTATCTTGAGCAAATAGATTATGCACAAACTCTAATATCTGAAATTTTGGAAAACACTTAAACTGGAACACTTGAAACGATAATAGCAGTTAAGAAAAAATGTTTTTTTAAATTCGCAGCTCGAGAATAAATACCGACAATAAAAAAGCAATCTATGTTGATTGATGCCATGATTAAAAACATCACGGCATTTTATTTAAAACCACAAATAAATTATTAGTCTGCCTTTGTAAGGGCAAAATTAGCGGTAATGTTTATGGTACTTATGCCAAAAGTATCATCGACCGCATTTGAAGAAGTATTATTTTTATTAAAATTAAGCGTAGAAACGTAACGAAAATCCAGGCCAAGAGTAGTAAAATCATCAAGATAATAGTAAAACCCTACAATCCCTTGAGCAGCAAATCCTGTGTTTGACGTGTTGAAACTTTCATTGATGATCGGCGCACAAGTGCCCAAGGTAATGCATTGGTTATTGGATTGGAAGGATGCATGATGTCGAATCATCGCCCCACCAAAACCTGCCCCTAGATAAGGAACAAAATTCGAATTGTCTCCGGAATCATTAGTGAATTGAAAATCATAATACGCATTGACCAGCCCATAAAGCCCTATCACATTGCCATTAAACCCCAGGCCAGTCTGCACAAAAGCATCTGGACATACTCCTTCAGGGCCTAATACCTTAGGACTAATAAGCGTACAAGAACCTGACTTGAGCGAACCGTAATTATTTATATTAAAAAGAAACTCCCCTTCCACTCGAAAATTTTTTATTTTATATCCAAGAGCAGTTCCCATCCCGCCGCCAACAGGTCCTAACTGGATTGATCCTAAAGAAGCGACGTTGTTAATTGTAAAATTAATATCAGGACTTGAGGCATGACTTATCTGCCCCAGTAAGTTCAAATAAAGCCCTTCAACAGGATCTGCACTAAAAGCATTGCTACTAGCCATCAACCCCAATATAAATCCAAATTTAATTATCTGTCTCATTCTATATCCTATATTAATCCAAAGGACAAAGTGCAATGATTTCTGCACAAGTCGAAAGGCTATATGAAAACATATAGCCGATGCAAATTTTTTATAATTTAATCTATACGATATCGGCAGTATCCTTAGCCCTTAAGAAATTCTGATTTAATAATCCAATGGATGAAAACTCCAAAATCTCCAATATAAATTGTTACATCCTTATTTAACGATAGTGTCATGAATTTCAAAAATTCTTCTTTGAGCAGAAAATTTATCTTTAAAGAGATTAAGTCCCTCCTCACGCATCTTAGGTGCAAATTCAGCGAAATATACGTCTAAAAACTCCCTATTTTCCAATTGATATTGGACTGTTAATTTCTCCTGCTCCTTTGTTCTCTCATGTTCAGATTTTAAAATACGTGCTTGCATAAATCCTGGGAGCTGGAGCATTTCTTTGACATGTTTTTTTAACCATAATTGAAATTGAGGATAAACAGCTTCATCAATGGCTAAATTTACTTCATATAGAACCATGTTCTTTCCTAAATTAAAATCAAAAGTAATATCACTCCAGTTCCCGACATGCCGCAGCATCCCATAAATGAGCCACCGGAGCCGGATCCCGCGGACAAGCCGCGGGACGTAAGCAGATGTGACCTTTTACAATCAAAATTAGAATAATATCGCATTAGGCAATTACGAAGATTACAATTAAATTGGGTGTTAATCCAGTAGAGAAAACAAGATAGGAAATAAATTTTTTACAGTAAAAAGCAAAAGGGTTTAATACAATTTTATTTCAATCGTTCAAACCTGAGTATTGACGAACTGCCATGGATCATGAACATCCAAATGTTCTAAATACAACCAACCTCTGTTTTGTAATGGAGTCCAATCTGTATAATATCCATCTACAGTACCGAGATAAGGTAAAGCAAGCTTCAAAATCTCCTCATGATTCAGCTCTTCAGGCTCAAGAATTCCTTGATTGGGATGCTCCATTGCCCAAACAATCCCAGCAAATAGCCCTGCCACAACTTGTAAGCTGGTTGCATTATTATGTGGAGCCAATGCACGTGCTTGTTTAATGGATAAAGTTGAGCCAAACCAATATGCTCCTTTGGGGTTTCCCATTAATAAAACCCCTAACTCATCCACACCTTGCTTCACTTCATCGACAATTAAACGACTCTTTTGTTGAGGAATCCATTCATTTCCGTGGAGTTCATAAAGAGAGAGAATGGCATCAGGACACGGACAATAGGAATAGAGCACCGTAGGTCGGTAGTATAGTTCTGAACCCTCTTGCAAAGTCAAAAAATGCGAAATAGACGTGGTTTCGGGATGGGTGATCAAAAACCCATGATATGTGCCGAAGCTTGGTGTCCATGAGCGGATTTTAATGCTTGCACTTGGACGCTCAAGATAAATAGAACATTTAGGTCCAACACTATGGGATTTCGCTCCTTCAGGTACGTGACGTTCGTGGCTTCCCCAACCAATCTCAACAGGTTGCCTTATCTCTTCAATAAATCCTTTAATCGACCACGTATTAACAAACTCGCCGACGGCCTTAAAAGGTAAAGCAATTTGCGTATCACGTTCGGCGATATGAATTACCTTAATACCCAGTGTATAGGCAAGCTTAGCCCAATCAAAACGTGTCTTGGGTTGAGTCGTGATCTGATTATCTCGAGCTATATTTAATAATGCTTGTTTTACAAAATGTGACACTAAACCAGGATTGGCACCATGCGTTATAATTGCTGTCTTATTGGTTTTTCCTTTTAATTTCAGCACCTCTTCCCGTAACAAATAATTAGTTCGGGACTCAGGAGATATATTTTCTAAAATAAATTCCTCACCCCATCGCTCGGTAGACGCGTTAATGTATAAAGCCCCCTTTTGTTCACAAAGAGCTAACATGCAATAACTAGACAGAGTAATTGAAACATCAATTACAAAATCTCCGGGTTGTAATCGCTCCCCAATGATTTCGATATAATTCGTGCGTGTAATTGCTGTTACTTGAAAATTTATTCCGAATTTCTGTGCGAGGCCAATTGATTCATCCCCTTTAGTAATCACGGTAATCTGTGCGGGTTTAATATTCAATTTATCAATGAGTAAGGGCAATAATGCGCGGCCAATGCAGCCAAACCCAATCATAATAATTTGATTTTTATAATGCTCCTTTCCCTTTTCCATGCAAAATTCCCTTATGCGTTATACTAATTATCTCAAAACCTCTATCGATTTTTTTATGGATTTAATAATACTATTTAGTGTTAATTATATTAGGATGTATTTAACACTATAGATCAAATATCACCTCTATTGGATAATAAATTCCCATTAAAAGACAAAATCAAGGGAATGTTTCCGCAACTACTTCGCAAGTAGAGGTAAGTTTTAATGCCCCTGGCCGGGAGGTGATTTTATTTTCAGGAAAAATAACACGAAATCCAGGTTCCAAAATTTGCCCTAAAGGATTCAATGAAATTTCAGATGCACGAACCTCGGCGCGTCTTTGCATCAATAAATGATACATTTTCACCACCTGTTTGCTGTCTCGCAGTTTCAACTGACATTGCAAAAGAAACCTTTTGGCCTTTCGCATGTAAAATTCGGCGTCTTGCTGCGGAGAGGTAAGATTTTTAAGCAACTTTTTAGCAGCCCAATCCTGAGACTGATCGAGATTCATCATAAACATTTCACGCCAATTAGAAGTACTTGCATCAGGAAGCAAACGCAAAAGACCACAGCGTGCTGATGAAAATACTGGATTACCCTTGTCTACATCTAAAACATCCAATACAAACTTCTGATCAATTACTCCGTGTTGTATTAAATTATCTACTGCCACTTGATCTGATGTAGCCTTAACTGGTGTAAGCCAAGCATGATCAGCATCATTTAAATCAGTTTCAGGAAAATAACTGCCTACCTCATTTAATGCGATGTTATAAAAAGTCCGAGAAATCATAATTGCCTGGTTTTCTTCGGCCTGCAAAAATCTTGGATCAAGGAAGAATTCAGCAGGAATGCTTATTTCAGGGCGCAGTGCGTCATTAGGAAAAATATCCGACATCAAATTTAATTCAAGAGGACAAAATAAAGGGCGGAGTTGTTCTTGCAGTGAACCCGATTGTTTTCGATATAAAGTCTTACTTTGCTCCAACCTTTTAAGTCCTATTACGACATTTTTAGCTAATTCTTCTGAAGAAACCAAAGTTTCTAAAATATCTTGTAATGAGGTATCGGGCTTTCTCCCGCCAAAATCCAGTCCTCTAACTGGTTCCCACCAATCATTATGAGGTTTATCCAGTTCTTTCATAATTGGACCTCCAGCATTATGGCAGCCAGAACAACGGAGTCGATTGCCAAACTGGGGATACTGTGGGTCGGGTTGGCGATGGAGTAATTTATTGTCAGCAACGATATCAAATGAATCTCCTCGGTAAAACCATTGACCTTGTGTGCCATCACCGCGTAGTTCATAGAAATTAAATACTTCTTTGTTGGGATCCCAAGCAAAGGCTTCGATCATCAGTGAATTTTTTTCCGGATTCTGATCCGCAATTAACTCGCCTTCTGAATTGATTGCCGTAAAATGTCCGAAGAAAAAATCACCCGCATTAATGAGCAGATGATTATCCGGTGTTTTTAATTTTCCAAAAACCATCTCGAATAAACTAAAACTACCTTGAGCAGGATTATGAAATCCTCGATTTGCAACCAATGTAGTTTCCAATCGCAAACCTGAGCTTTTGAAAAGCTGGCGTAATTCAAAAACATTTTTTGGACATGTGTGTTCAGATAATAATAACCCTAAAGCATCATGGGTTCGCACAGCAGTTTGGCCCGACGAGTCGATGAGGGAGCACCCTGCAAAAGTCTTTTGAGAAAAAGCCACTATGATACCGAGGAGAAGAATTAAAAATTTAAAAAATCCTTTTTTCACAAGTGCATTCCTATTTTTTCTCAAAACAAGCGTTAAAAATGAAATTCGGCTGCTCATTCACTTAAAAAAGGGGTAATTGATTTTTAATCCACATACCATTTTTAAATTTATATTCCATTCTTGAACCTTTTAAGAAGTCATTTTTATTAATTTCAAGAACTTGCCACAGAGCGGGTATGATCTGTATGACGCCAAAAGATAATGAAATCCCATTGGATGTATCAGAGTGAGTCAAATAATAATTTCGCCAATATTCATCCAAATAATTTTGCCAATATAAACTCGCCAATGGCAGATTGTTTTGACTTGTATGCAATACTGCTATTCCTTCTACAATAATTTGGCCATGCTCCGGATTCGCCAAGCAAACTCCTACATTAGGACAATGATTTAAATGAGCCCATTTGGGTGAACGCGTATCAGTCAGAAAAATAAGTGAGCCGTTGGGAGTGACATGATAGAGATCCATGGTTCTGATATGTGGTTTTTGATGCATAACTGTTGTTACTTGAGCAAATACTTTATCTCTTGGAAATGAAAACCAATGGTATAAATAAAGTTCTACAGCTTGAATCAGCTCTGAGGAATCGATAAGCATAATTTTCTTTAACAGAATAAAAAACACATCATAAAAATAAATATTCATTGAGTCAAAAGGTTATTTACCTCACTGAAAGATAATCAAAAAATCAATCCGACCAAAATAAATGCACATTTTGCAAAAGCTACTATACTTTTAAAACTTGGACGAACAGGAATTGAGTGATATGGATGCCATTCAATTAGCTCTGGATGTACATTTAAAAAGGACTATTTACAATTCACAACGATTTTTTTGCAAACAACAAGAATTATCCGAAGCAACCTATCCTTTGCTCATATCGTATCTCACCTGGCTCAGAAAAATTAAGGCAAGCCCGAATCCATTCGATGTGATGCACCAAAATGAACAAAAAAATCGTGAATTCAAATTTTTATGCAAACGCAACTTATTATTCTTTCTGACCGTTACCGGGCAATTTAATGTCATTGAAAAATTATTTAAAACCCCATCTTTAACAACAAAATTACGCCATTTAATCACTTTAATTAAAAAAGAGCGTTATAAGATGAGACAAAAAAAGAGCCCACTCTTAAAAGTAACATGTCTACCCAAAGCGAAGAGCCACACTCAAGAGCAGAAATATAATGCGTATTGCTTGCCGAAAATAGGCCTATTCATCCATGATATAAAACAAACCCACCAATTATCATTTGCCTACACGGTTAGAAGAATAAAAATTTTTTATTTGGTATACATCAGTAAAATTGAGCTTTTAAGAAAAATTTTAAAAGCAATTCAAACCAATCCAAATCTGCAATCTCATATTAAAAAGATCTTACTACATCAAATAACAACGGCTCATCGACATGCATCAAAAAATAAAGCATTGTTCATAGGTCCCATCAATCAAAATACACAAACACCTAAAACTTTTGAACTCATCCTGCAAACCTGGAAGCAATTACATGATGATGTTTTGGAAATAAATTCAATTTTTAATCAGTGCAGCCATTTAAGCGCAGAATTAGAAAAAAACCATAAGGATGAGATTGCTGCCTCTATGAAACTTATAGACGAACTGGAAAATTTAATGCAAGGGATCTATGAGTTACTCGATGAAATCGACTTAGAAAAAGCACATAATGCATCAACAGAAGATAGTGATATTAATTTAAGTTTTTTCATACAAAGTACAGAAAAACCCATAGGTAGACCTCTTTTCAAACTCGCAGAGAAATGTGAAATGCAAGGAGATACAGAGCAAAAAACCAGGGTGTACGCCCAGTCACATGAGGATGTGAGCATCGCATCAACTAATACAAAAGACAGTCTCTTTATGAGTCATCTCACTTTCTTTTCGCCGTCACAAAAAAGCGAACAATCTATGCCTCTAGGATCACTCTTTAATTTCTCTGAACAAAAAACAGAAAATAATATTAGAGCAGGGTGTTAAAAGATATGATTGATTATTGTTGCAGCAACGCTGCAACAAAGCTATTCGTTAGCGGTTAGAATAGTACGATTTTTTAAATGATGCGTTGAATGCATTCCATTCCCCCTAAATAGGGTCTTAGGGCCATTGGAATATGAATATTTCCTTCTTTATCCTGATAATTTTCCATCAACGCAACCAATGTCCTGCCTACAGCAAGGCCAGAGCCATTTAGTGTATGAACCAATTCAATCTCGCGTGTTTGTTCGTGTCTGTAACGTGCTTTCATACGGCGTGCCTGGAACGATTCCATATTAGAACAAGAGGAGATTTCTCGATAAGTATTTTGGCTGGGTAACCAAACTTCTATGTCATAAGTCTTTGCTGAACTAGGGCCCATATCGCCTGTACAAAGGGTTACCACTCGATAAGGCAATTCTAAACGCTGTAAAATTGTTTCTGCATGGTTAACCAACTGCTCTAAAGCAAGATAAGAATCTTCAGGCTTGGTAATCCAAACCAGTTCCACTTTTTCAAACTGATGCTGCCTGATCATTCCCTTGGTATCTTTACCGTAAGAACCCGCTTCACTACGAAAACAAGGCGAATGGCAGGCATAACGAATAGGCAAAACATGTTCATTTAAAAGAGTATCGCGCACTGTATTGGTGACAGGAATTTCTGCCGTAGGAATCAAATAATATCCGTGCTCTCCGGTTAATTTAAACAAATCTTCTTCAAATTTTGGTAATTGACCTGTACCCAATAAACTCTCTGCATTAACCATATAAGGCACATAAATTTCCTGATAACCATGCTGTTGGGTGTGAATGTCCAACATAAATTGAATCAGGGCTCGATGTAATCTGGCCAATTGATTTTTCATAACCACAAAGCGGCTGCCTGTAAGTTTCGCAGCCAAAGCAAAATCCATTTGACCTAAACCATCCCCCAGCTCATCATGAGATTTAACTGGAAAATCAAAAGGAGAAACTTTACCCCAACGCCTTACTTCCTGATTATGCTGCTCATCTTCACCAACAGGAACTGATTCATGGGGTATATTAGGCAATCTTAAAGCAATCGCTTCAATTTGCTGTAATAAGCCCTCCAGCTCCGCTTTTTTTTCTTCTAACTCCTTAGCAAGACGATTCATATCTTCACGCATTGGCTCTATATCTTCACCACGAGCTTTTGCTTCACCAATAGCTTTAGAGCGCAAATTACGCTCATTTTGCAATGCTTGTGTTGCAACTTGGAGTGCTTTGCGTTTTTCTTCTAAAGCGGTAAAAGATGAGACATCAAACTTAAAACCGCGCTTTAACAGCTGCGTAGCAACAAATTGCGGATCATCCCGTAATAATTGAATGTCTAGCATAGGATATCACTCTAACTAATTAAATTTGTTTGTAATCAATTTACCTAACAATTCCACGCGTGGATTGATTTAATGCATCAATCATTAAAACCACTTCAGGGCATTCATTTTGCATCAACTCTAATTCACCAACTGCCTGTTGTACTGTTAACCCTTTGCGGAAAATTATTTTGTAAGCACGCCGTAATCCGTCGATTGCTTCAGATGAAAATCCTCGCCTACGTAACCCCACGGTATTAATGCCGCATGCAGAAGTTGTATCGCCAGAAATCATCAGATAAGGAAGCACATCTTTAGCTACATAAGAAGCTCTCGCAATAAAAGCATAGGCGCCCACGTAACAAAATTGATGTACTGCTGCATAACCACCTATATTTGCATAGTCACCGACAGTTACATGCCCTGATAATGCAGCATAACTTACCAAGATAATTTGATTGCCAATCATGCAATCATGTCCTACATGAGAATATGCCATTAAAAAGTTTTTATTTCCTATACGGGTTACCCCACCCCCTTTAGCAGTTCCTCGGCTAATCATGCAGTATTCGCGGATGATATTGTCATCGCCTATTTCCAATCGAGTCGATTCGCCTTTATAAGTAATATCTTGGGGCTCATCGCCTACGGAAGCAAATTGGAATATTTTATTATTTTTCCCAATAGTTGTTGGTCCTTCAATTACTGCATAAGGGCCAACCCATGTATTTTCACCAATTTCTACATCAGCACCAATTACAGCGCCAGGACCTACTGATACCCCTTTTGCCAATTTTGCAGAGGGGTGAATTATTGCTCGTTCACTTATCACTTTTGAATTTCCTTTGCAGCACTTAATAAATCCGCGGAACAGGCCAGTTTATCACCTACATAAGCTTCGCCATGCATACGCCAAAACTCTCTTTTTCTTGCTATTAAATTTACTTCCAAGCGTAATTGATCTCCTGGTGTAACCACATGCTTGAATTTTGCATTATCTATACCTGCAAAAAAATGCAGAATTCCAGCATTTTCTTCGGGTGTTTGAGATAATCCTGCTAAAAGCCCACAGGCTTGTGCTAATGCTTCCAGCATCAATACGCCAGGCATAATTGGATTTTCCGGGAAATGACCGGTAAAAAAATTCTCGTTAATGGTGACATTTTTTATAGCCGTCAAATGTTCAAATGGTTTGTAGTCCAGTACTCTATCTACCATAATCAGGGGGTAACGGTGCGGTAATATACTACAAATCTGTTTTATATCTACTGGTTCACTCATACGTAGTTTCTCGCTTAAATAAGTATGCTTCGTGGTCCAAAAGTGAGGTCCAAAGGAAAAAACATTATCCTGATTTACCTGGTTCAAATCAATTGTTAATGTTAAAAACTTATCCTTATCTTATTAGGGTTTGCTTCCATTTCTACTAGCTTGAGCCAAAATGGTCTGATTTTCGAGTACCGAAGCGTGGCATACTCAAGTATGTGAGCGTCAGAGCACAAAAAACCAGGACAGTTTGACTCAAGCTAGTAGAAATGGAAACAAACCCCTATTCAATACGGCTTAACTTTTTCTCTAAAGCACCAAGCTTCGTTATATAATCATCCAATCGTCGAAATCGCGCTACATTACGACGCCAACGGCGATGTTCATGTACTAAAGTCCCGGACGAATAAATTCCTGATTTGGCAAGAGATTTACTTACTGTGGACATCCCGGTGATCACGACATCATCTGCTAAATGTACATGAGCCGCAATGCAACTAGCACCACCAATAATACAATCTGCGCCAATTTGCGCATACGCACCTAAAGCGGCGCATCCCGCAATGATTGTATTTTTACCAATTAATACGTCATGTGCAATCTGCACCAAATTATCAATACAAACCCCTTCTCCCAAATAGGTATCGCTTAAAGAACCTCTATCAATCACGGTATTAGAACCTACATGTACTTGATTTGCGATAATAACGGCACCAACACTATAACCTTGTTGCCAATGCCCATGCTCTTTTAAATAATTGAACGGAGAAGCGCCAATAATACAGCCTGCGTTTATAACTACATAAGCACCCAGCTGACACCCTGCATGGATCACTACTTTATGCCCAATCTGACTGTTTTGACCAATTTGTACAGAAGACTCAATAACAGTATTTGCACCTATTGTAACCCCGTCAGCAATTTGAGTATTTGCACCAATCACACTGTAAGCACCTATTGATACACCTTGACCTAATTGAGCAGATTGATGAATTATGGCTGTAGGATCAATGCCAGATCTTGAAAGTACAGGCGCTGATAAAAGCCCGGCAGCCTGCATCATTGCTTGAAAAGGATTAGATACAACAATACAGTTTCCCTGATATAAATGGTGATCTTTTGCTTTGAGTATCACCGCACCTGCTAATGTCGTATCCAGGGACTCGCGTACTACTGAATTATCATAATAAGCAACATCCCGTGATGTAGCTCGGGCCAGAGAAGCAAAACAAAAAATGGCGTGATTGGCATTTCCATGCCACACGCCACCTAAATGATCTGCTAATTCTGCTAAAGTTAGCAATGTTACATCGCCGAATTAATTAATTGCTTTTACAACTTTATCAGTTACATCAAGCGTTGTTGCACTGAAAGGAGCGGCATCTTTCTGTACAATAAGATCGTACTTGTCATCTTTAGCTACTTTTGCAATTGCTGCACGAACTTTAGCATATAATGCTTCCATTGCTTCATTATTTGCTGTACTTAACTCTTGCTGATATTGCTGTCCATCACGCTCAAATTGTTGTTGTGCGCTGACAATTTTCTTCTCCATCTCTTTTTTCTGAGAAGCACTTAGAATCGCACTGTCACGTTTGAACTTTTCCATATCCGCTTTAATGCTTGCTTCAATCGCAACGAGCTTATCACGACGTGGCTTAAATTCTTTCTCCAATTTTTTTTGGATTTCTTTTATTTGACTGGAAGTCTGCATGATCTTTTGTAGATCAACTACGCCAATTTTTGCTGCATCAGCAAACGCGCTTGCGCCAAAGACGCTGAAAACAAAGGCCACTAAGACCAGACCTAACCGTTTCATAACTAATCTCCTAAATTAAAGAGCATGATGCTAGCACAATTCGAAATAGGTTGCGATATATACAGCGTGATTTTCGATAATTTTGTAATAAATAAAAGAATTTCTCCATCCCTCTCCTAATTGGAGAAGAATGGATTAAATATTATAAGTTAGAAGCCTGAAGATAAAGCAAACTGGAAGAGTTGCTTCTGATCAAATTGCTGTGGATTCAATGGCTTAGCTAAACTGAACGCCAAAGGTCCAAAAGGAGAACGCCATTCAAGTGAAACACCCGCTGAATATCTCAGAGGACCTTCATACTTTCCAGTCAAAGTAGATAAAGTATTGACAGCGAAAACGTTACCCGCATCAACAAAAGCCATTGTTCGCATGTTGTCTCGACTCAAAGGATAAGGCAGGATAATTCCAGCAGTTCCACTAAGTAATAAGTTACCTCCCACGGAATTATGGAAATTATCTAATGGACCTAGAGAATAACTGTCATATCCGCGTACCTGTCCAGGTTGTGCAGTACCCCCTGCATAATAGTTCTCAAAAAATGGCAAGCCTTTATTGTTAAAGGAATTTCCATAACCTGCAAACCCTTGTACGGAGAAAATCCATCCACGTGTTATAGGTTGATACATCCGTGCTTGATAAGAACCCTTATAATAAGACAACGAATTCGAGCTCGCAGGTAAAGCAATTACAGCCGAAAGCTGTTGATTAATCCCTCTTGTAGGATAGGGAAATTGATCGTAACTGTTTCGATTCCATCCTGTAGATAAGCGAATTTCCTGGAAATGGCTTCCATACATTTGCACAAAATTTTTAATGGCTATTACATTTCCAACACTTTTGATATCTACATCTTGATAACCATATCCCAATTGCCATCTGCTTGTTTCACCGAGTGGTATACTGTAATTCACATCAGCACCAAAACGGTTCGAGCTGTATGTACTTACATTGAGGTTTCTGGGATCGACACGCGCATAATAAAGATTAAGACCTCGTCCTATGCCTGTTTCGGTATAAAAAGGGTTATAGTAGTTTATAGTATAATCTTGTCCCCATTTACTCGCAGTAAACGCAGCACCCATCGAACGTCCAGTACCCATAAAGTTATGTTGGTTTACTGAAGCATTTAATTGATAACCATTAGTACCATAGCCAATAGAAGCGCTCGCTTCAGCAGAAGGTGCTTCTTCTACTTGCACATCTAAATCAACTTGATTATTTGCTTCCGGCACTGGATTTGTTTTAACATCCACATTTTTCAAATAGCCTAATAAGCGCAATTGTCGTTCAGACTCTTTAATGTTATGTAGAGACAACAGCCCGCCTTCATCCTGACGAATTACACTTCTCAGTACATAATCACTCGTTTTAGTATTACCATGGAATTTAATACGGCGTACATACACATGCCGGCCTGGTTGCACCATAAAATTAATGAATACGGTCTTGTTCTCTTCATCGATTTGAGGCTCTGCGTTAATCGCAGGGAAACCATAACCTACATCTCCTAAAGCCAAACCAATGGCAGAAATTGAATCAGTTACTTTTTTGCGTGAAAAAACTGCACCTTTTTTGACTTGCACTAACGAATTAATTTTTTCCGGTGGCAATATCGGCTTTCCTACTACTTTGTAGCCTGAAAAGTGATATTGAGGCCCTTCTTCAATATGAACATTAATGTAAACGTCTTTTCTATCTGGCGACAGCAATACCTGCGACGATATGATCTTAAACTTTAAATAGCCTCTGTCCATGTAAAAGGAGCGTAATGCTTCTAAAGATGCATCCATACCCGACTTGGAGTATTGATCCTTTTTAGTAAAATAGGTAAAGATGCTGGATCGTGATAAAGCAAATTCTGGTAACAATTCATTGGTAGAAAAATCGTGGTTCCCTATTATTTTGATTTGTTTAATTCGTGAGACTCGTCCCTCAGAAATTGTAACGGTAATACCCACTCTATTATCAGTTAAAGGAGAAACACGAGTTTCTATTCGCGCATTATATTTGCCACGGGCGTTATAAGCTTGCTTTAATTCTTTTTCCAATCGTTCCAAAGTAGATGTTTGAAAGACACGACCTTTGACCAAGCCCATTTCTTTAAGAAAATCTTTCATCTTGTCACTAGGAATTTCCTTATTTCCTACCACAGTAATTGAACCTATTGTTGCCCTTTCAATTACATTGACAATTAAAACATTCCCCTGACGCTCCAATGAAACAGATTGAAAAAAACCAGTATCGTAAAGGGTTCGAATGATCTCAGCAGTTGATTCTGGACCTATCTCCTCTCCAACTTGAACAGGAATATAGTTAAGTACTGTTCCCGTAGAAACACGTTGCAAACCGGTAACTTTAATACTTCGGACCACAAAAGTATCTGCTGCTATCGTTTGTGAAGACCAGGCTATGAGCGAGGAACAACAAACACCTAATATTAACTTACTGCTGATTTTTTTCATTATTATTTTACGCCCAGTACTACGTGTACTTTTAATAACCAAATTCTGTACACCTAAAATTGAAACACTTTTTATAGGAAGTAGAAACTACTGTCAAGTTTTTGTTCCCAGACTTTGCCAATACTTTGCGATTGCGGCCTAATTAATATTCCGACTATTCTGCTGAATCTTCTACACACCGAAAGCCACATTTGACACTCAAATCGGACTTTTCCCCAAGATTTTTAACTTGCGACTAAGAGACGGAACTATCCTGCCAATCTCGATAAATCATTAGTCAATGCGATAAACATTAGAGCGGCTAATAGCAATAAACCTAAATAGGCTCCTGCCGATTTTAAATTATCAGATAAAGGCTTACGTTGAATTCCTTCCAATAAATAATACAGCAAATGTCCACCATCGAGCATGGGTATTGGTAACAAATTCAATGCACCTAAGCTGATGCTCACCAGAGCAAGAAAAAATAAATAGGAAGTTAACCCGCTGCGTCCAGAATCACCTGCTCCCTGAGCTATACCCACTGGACCGCTAATGCTATTTAATCCTAATTTTCCAGTAACCAATCTACCCATTAACGTAAATGTGGTAGCGGTCAATTGTACTGTTTGTTTTAATGCAGTACCTACAGCGGTTAAAGGATCCTGTCTTTCTAACCGTAACCAATGTTCCGGCCAATTGACTTTTTGTGAGCGTACTCCTAAAAACCCTTCCACTTTCCCTTTATTTTCCTGACTGCCAGTTTGTATTATAACTTTTTGGATACTGCCTTTTCTATTAATAGATAAGATCAGCTGTTTCGCTGGGCGTTCTTGCACATAACTAACCAAAAACAACCAGTCGTCAAAAGGCTTTCCATCCACACTTAATATCTTATCGCCATTTTCTAATCCTGCTTTTGCTGCTGGGGAATTCGGGACGACTTCACCAACTATAGGAGGAATTGAAGGGATAAAAGGTTCAATCCCTAAACTTTGGAGCGGATCTGGCTTTTTACTATCTAATTGCCAATTAGCCAAAGGCAGGGAAACTTGATGTCGATGTCCATCAACCATGGATTTCAGCGTTAATTGTATCGTTTCCTGAGAACCTACAAGAGGCATGATCGCATATTGAAAATCGCGCCAGCTGTTGATCTTAGTATCATTCAGCGCAACAATTTCTTCTTTGGCATTTATTCCAGCGTGTGCTGCAATACTATTAGGCTTCACCGATTCAATCATAGGCGCTAAAGACTGCATTCCTATAACCAATACCCACCATAAAGCGACAAAAGCGAAAAGAAAATTAAAAAAAGGTCCCGCAAGAACAATGGCAGTTCTTTTCCAAAGAGATTGATTATTAAAGGCCAAATGACGTTCGTTTTCAGCAACATCTCCTTCAGACTCATCAAGCATTTTGACATAGCCGCCAAGAGGAAACAAAGACCAAGCATACTCGGTTCCTTTTTTATCACGCCAATGTGCCAAAATAGGGCCAAAACCAAAAGAAAAACGGAGTACTTTAACACCGCACCAACGCGCCACTTGAAAATGACCATATTCATGGACTGTAACTAACAAGACTAAGGCCAAAAGAAAATACAGCAATGTTGAAAGCATAGTGCAATCCCAAATGAAGTATACTCGAGAATTATTCCCTAAAATTCTTCGAGATTTAGGTAAAAGTTCTTTCCTGCTATTTCATACTTACAAATAAAGTAAGTCCGAAATAAAATAAAGGTAAAGCTGCAATTAAACTGTCCAAACGGTCTAAAATACCCCCATGACCAGGAATAATAGCGCCTGTATCTTTTAAATGACAACGACGCTTCAATATACTGATGAATAAATCACCAAAGATCGCAATAATTATAGTACATATGGCTAAAACGAACCAATAAACTGCTGCAGCTGGGTTAAAATAACTATAACCAATCCAAGCAATAAGCATGGATAGAATAACGCCTCCAGCAACGCCCTCCCAAGATTTTCCAGGGCTAACTCGCGGAATTAATTTATGTTTCCCTAAAAGCTTTCCGCTAATATACGCCCCTGTATCTGAAACCCAAATTAAAAACAATAAATAAACGAGTAAGGTTTTGCCATGAGGTAAATAATATAAGTGAATAAGACTTTGCACGAATAAAGGTAAGAGCAACAGACATACAGCCGCTACAATAACAGGATAGCCCCAATACTTTTGAGATTCTGGAAAACAAAGAATAGCAAGAATATTTAAAGCCCAAATGATTAATCCGGCATATAGCCAATAAGAAAAAAAATAATTACATGCCCATAAGCAAAAAAACATCAACATTAAAAATCCAGCTTGAAAAACCCAATTTTTCAAAGGAATTAATTGAAGACACTCCCTGCTTGCAGCAAAAAAAACAAGCAAAACAATTCCTGCCAAAAGCCACTGATTGCCATAAAAAATAAGCCATAAAACTAAGGGCACTAAAATCAGTGTTGTAATTAAGCGTTGCAAGAACATAATTTCGCCCTTCTTCATGTTAAAATTAATTAGGAAATTTGCCCAAATCTTCTTTTTCTTTTATTAAATGAAGCTAAAGCCAACTCCAGTTCATGTTCACCGAAATCCGGCCAATGAACTTCGCTAAAGTATAACTCTGTATAGGCAAGCTGCCAGAGGAAAAAATTACTAATTCGCAACTCCCCACTGGTACGAATAAATAAATCAGGATCAGGCAATCCTTCTGTATCCAAATAATGAGCAAAATTGGTTTCGTTGATCTCTTCTAGAGACAATTCATCATTCAATACAGATTGGGCTATTTTTTTTGCTGCATTGACCAGATCCCACTTACCACCATAATTTACAACCACATTTAAAATTAATTGCTCATTATTTACTGTCAAAAGTTCAGCTTCCCGCATTTGCTTTTGCAATACAGGTGAAAGCACACTACGGTCTCCGGTAAATCGCATGCGTATTCCATGCTGATTCAATTCAAAAATTTCTTTGCGTAAGGATTCTAGGAATAATTCCATTAAAAAATTAACTTCCTCTGCTGGCCTGCACCAGTTTTCAGAGCTAAAAGCAAATAAACTAAGACAAGGAATTCCTTTAGTCATGCAACAGCGAATTATTTTTTTTACTGATTCAACACCTGCTTTATGACCTTCAATACGCGGTAGTCCTCTACTTTCAGCCCAACGGCCGTTTCCATCCATAATAATGGCAACATGCTGAGGAATTTTTTGTTCCAAACTACTCTTCCTAATCTAATAAATGGTGCATAGTCTAACCTTTTTAATACAAAAATGTCACTATTCACCCTTGTAAGTTAACAATGGAATGCGATATGTAGAAAAAACACGATATCGCGATGTACTAAAACGAGTGGACATACCTTCAGTTTTGTTGCTCAATAAACTCTGAAAGAAGTGAATACATTCCGAAATACCTACCAAGTAATGTATAATCCACCTACCAAATTTGACTGTATTCTACGGAGAATTGCATGCAAAAAAAAGCACCCTTGTTACTCATGATCTTAGATGGCTGGGGCTATAACGAAAATAATAAACATAATGCGATTGCCCAAGCCAACACACCTCAATGGGATGAATGGTGGAAAAACTGCCCCCATATTCTTTTGCAAGCATCTGGATTCGCAGTCGGTTTACCTGATGCGCAAATGGGTAATTCAGAAGTAGGACATATGCATATTGGTGCAGGCCGAGTCATACAACAAGATTACACACGCATTAACGAGAGTATAAAGAATGGTGAATTTGCCAATAATCCAGTGTTCCATGATGTAATTTCCACCTTGCAGAAAACTGAAAAATCCTTACACATCATGGGATTGTTTTCCCCAGGAGGAGTCCACAGCCACGAACATCATTTATTTGCCCTACTCAACTTATGTGCCCAACAAAAGTTTACTTCTGTGTATTTGCATTTATTTTTAGATGGACGAGATACTCCACCGCAAAGTGTCTTACACAGCTTAGAGCGCCTCAACGCAGAGTTAAAAACACATCCGGTAGCTCGAGTGTGTTCGATTAGCGGACGCTATTATGCTATGGACAGAGACAATCGTTGGGAAAGAATAGAGCCAGTCTATACTTTATTAACGCAAGGCAACAGTGAGCATCATTTTTCGGATGCAGAAACAGCGATAAAGTCTTATTACCAACAAAATCTGTCCGATGAATTCATACCTCCTACTCTTATAGGTGAAAAGAAACCAATCGAAGATGGGGATGCCGTTTTCTTCTTTAATTTTCGAGCAGACAGAGCCCGGCAATTAACCACTGCTTTTATTGATCCAACATTTAAAAAATTTAACCGCTCTGCGCAACCTCAATTATCCTATTTTGTCAGTATGACTCAATACGATAAAAACTTGCCCACAACTCAAGCGTTCCCCCCTATTCCTTTAAATAATACTTTAGGGGAAGTGCTTGCAGCCCATGGCTTAAGTCAATTACGCATTGCAGAAACAGAAAAATATGCCCATGTAACTTTTTTCTTCAATGGTGGAAATGAAAATGTTTTTACTCACGAAGAAAGAATCTTAATTGCATCCCCCAAAGTCGCTACATATGATTTACAGCCTGAAATGAGCGCCCCCCAATTAACAGAATGCTTGATCGAGGCGATTAACAGTCACGCTTATGACGTCATTATTTGTAATTACGCTAATGCCGACATGGTAGGACATAGCGGAGATTTTAAGGCGACAATTCGCGCAATAGAATGCCTTGATCAATGCATGAGTAAAGTCTGGAATGCGCTGGAAAAACAAGGCGGGAAATTACTTATTACTGCAGATCACGGCAATGCGGAAGAAATGTTTGACGAAACAACACTTCAAGCACATACTGCTCATACTAGTGAACCTGTACCCTTAGTATACGTCGGTGGCCATTGGCATTTTTCCCGAAGCGAAGGAAGCTTAATTGATATCGCACCAACGATGCTCGCTTTACTTGGTATTACTCCTCCAGCGGAAATGACAGGTCATCAATTGTTAGAAAAAAATACTCATGAATAAACGGAATTACACTGTTTCTTATAATTTATGTTGCTCTGAAGTTAAACATTACTGCATTCACAGTGTTATAGCAATCAGACAAAAATTAAAATTTAATGGCAGATCTCTTTTGAAACTTGTGAAAGAAGGTCAAAGAGATATCGGGCGTGGAACCTATGTTACCGGATTGGTCTTTAGTATATTTTTTTGCTTTACAGTACATGCAGAGTCGACTTCTGCTGTGCTGCAAACGCAAAATAAGTTAAAGCAATTGGATGCGCAAATTAACAGTCTTCAACAAAACTTAAACTCAGCCCACGATAAACGAGGTGTTTTAAATAAGGAATTGTCAGAAACTGAAAAGCAAATTGGGGAAGGGATTCATAAGCTACATTCCATACAAGATGATATTAAGAATAAAGAAAATAGAATAACTGAATTACAAAAGCAGGTAAATCAATTAAATCAACAGCTGATTACCCAACAACAATTACTAGCTAACCATGTTCGTGCCCGTTATCAAATGGGAGAATATCAGCCGCTTAAATTATTGCTTAATCAGGATGATCCCAATAAAGTGAGTCGAATTCTTACTTACTACCAATATATTGTTAAATCACGGCAACAACTTATTGATAAAATTGATAAAACACGCGTGAGTCTTAGTGAGAGTAAAGAAAAACTCCGGGTGGAACTTATCGCTAACAAACAACTCAAAGCAGAGCTTACCCAGCATCAACAACAACTACAACAAAATAAAAGTTATCATACTACTTTAATTCAATCATTGAATCATGAAATTCAAGATAAACAAAAAACTTTGCGTGAGGTGCGAAAAAATAAAGAGAATTTAGCACGCTTGCTCAAATCATTAGCGCAACAAAGTAGCGCCCCAACAAGCAAACCTTTTAACCAAGCGCATACTCCCTTTAGTCAGATGCGCAAAAAATTGCCGGTGCCGCTCCAGAGTCAGAGCCATTCTCTACGCAAAATGAATCAAGGAGTGACATTTTTTGCCGAGGAAGGAACGGTAGTTACTGCCGTTTATCCTGGGAAGGTAGTATTTAGCGATTGGCTTAAAGGATATGGTTTACTTCTTATCATTGATCACGGACAAGGTTTTATGACCTTATACGCTCATAATCAATCTTTATTTAAAAGCAAAGGCCAATATGTACGCCAAAATGAACAAATTGCAAGTGTAGGTCATACCGGCGGAATTAAACAAAACGGTCTATACTTTGAAATAAGACTAAGGGGGAAAGCTATTCCACCACTTAATTGGTTGTCGTAGGTTAACCCTGGCACCTTAATTGCATTTCAAAAATTATAATAAAGAAGATGGCTTATTTTGTAGCCTTGCATCTGAGGAGATCGCTATGTTGATAAGAAAACTATATCCACGCTCGCTTGCGATAGTATATGCGTTTACTCTTATGTTACCTCTGACAAGTTTTGCAGATGATGAGGCTAATACTGATACTTCTACAAGCTCCAGTACTACTAAAGCGGTTCCTTTAGAAGATGTACAACGATTTTCTAATGCTATAGGTGAAATTAAAAAATATTACGTTAAACCGATTGATGATAAAGAACTTTTTGATAATGCCATTCGAGGTATGCTTAGTGGCCTTGATCCACACTCCAGCTACTTGGATGAAGAAGAATTTAAAGAGCTGCAAACATCAACGAGCGGTGAATTTGGTGGTTTGGGGTTAGAAGTAACAATGGAAGAGGGTGTTGTTAAAGTAGTTACTCCTCTCGTTGACACCCCAGCCTTTAAAGCAGGAATCAAATCTGGCGACTACATTATTAAATTAGGAAAAGAATCTGTTCAAGGTCTTTCTCTTAAGGATGCGGTCAACCTCATGCGTGGTAAAGCTGGAAGTACCATTCAATTGACTGTGCTCCGTAAAGGGGTTAACAAAGCACTTACTTTTGATTTAATAAGAGAAATTATTCAAATTAAAAGTGTGCAAAGCAAAATGCTTTCTCCAGGCTATGGTTACATTCGCTTAACTCAATTCCAAGCATTAACTGGAAAAGATATGTTGCAAGCCATTGATAGATTAAAACAACAATCTGGCGGAAATTTAAAAGGTCTAATACTGGATTTACGTAACAACCCAGGAGGATTGCTTGATTCAGCAATTCAGGTTTCCGACGCATTTCTTGGTAAAGACAAATCAGGTAAGCCAGAAACAATTGTCTCAACTAAAGGACGTCTACCTGGATCAGACTTTACCGCCATATCTAAGGGAGTTGATGTCTTACATAATGCCCCAATGGTTGTATTAATCAATAATGGCTCTGCATCTGCGGCCGAAATTGTAGCCGGCGCACTTAAAGACAATAAACGAGCTGTTATTCTTGGTACAACAAGCTTTGGTAAAGGCTCAGTACAAACCGTATTACCACTAGATGATAAAACAGGCATTAAATTAACTACTGCTCTTTATTACACTCCATCAGGAACATCAATTCAGGCTCAAGGAATTATACCTGATATCGTGGTAAATGAAGTGGAAATCCCTAAAACTGCTGCGAAGCCTTCTGATCTCACTGGATTTAGTGAAGCAAACCTTAATGGACATTTAGTGAATAAAAATAATTCGGAAACTACTAAAGCTAAAGATATCAAAGCGCAATTGGATGATCTAATGCATAATGATTATCAGCTCTATGCTGCATTGACAGTCTTAGAAGGTATGGCTTTAGCTAACAGATAATTTTACTACTTAAATAAAGAGGAGCTAACGAGGTTGGTTTAAACCAATTCCCCAAGCCCCTCTTCTTTTACAGATTAAAGATACAAGCCTAGGTGCAGCAAAACGGAACTCAGTTTCGCTTTGCTGCACCCAGGCTTGTCGTCAATCCGGAGTAATTTAAATGGGATTAGGCTGTAAGTATTTGCTTCTTATAAGAAACCCCATTTTTATCCAAATTAAATCTACCCATTACCCCTATCCCAGATTCAAGCGCCAACAAATGGGTTGCAATTGCCTGACTGGAAAAATCAGAATGCGTTTTCAGAGCAAGCAAAGCGCTACTATGAAGCAGATGGAATAGATCAAAAGCATACCCTGCTTCACTGACAGGATGACTAAGGTATTCTTGTTTAAATTGAGCAATAAACTCTGGTTTCATTGATTGAGTCAAAACAGCAGCCTGTTTGTGATTTGGACTTTGTGCTTTAAAATTATTTTTTCCATCGGCAATAATTGTGTCCTCTGTGAGACAAAAATGAATGATATTATTTTTTTTCGCTAAAGGTGCAACTAAAGTGCCGCTTTCAGTTCCTTCAGTCAATAATACATTAATATGATGTGCTTCAATAAATTTTTGCACGGTTTTTGCTGTACGAGCATTATTTGGCATTTTATCCAGGGTATAAAACTCATAATTAATCTCCGAGGACTTTAACTGATCACGCGCAATTTCCATTGCACCTAGCATGTTTCTACCAATATAAGCAGATTCATTGGAAAAAGGAGCATAAATACCAACATTAATTGTCATTTTGGTTTTATCTTGAGCTTCATCCATACCTGGTGCTGCGTCACAAAAACTTACTGCTACGAGTAATACAAAAAAAGCACCTAAAACAGTATAAATTTTTGATAAAAAATAGTTCATATTCATCATCCTAATTGATTAGACTTAATCTTTTCGCGCTTAATCCTCGCTTAATACACTCTGCTGATAGGCAGAATATAACTGTGCAGCAAGAGCTCATTCGATTGTCTCGAAGAGCAGTAAAATTATTCTGCTATGAATAGAATCTAAATACAATGGTTGGGATTTAATAATAATTGTGCGATAATCCTCATAAAAGTGACATATTTTCGAATACAATGAACTATATTAAATCAATTTCGTTCCTAGCCGGTCTATCTTTTTTCTCTTTTGCTCAAGCTAATGTTCAATCCTATTTTGACCAAATAAAAAATGATCCTAATGCCTTATATACTTTTTTTAAGAGCATGCCTAAAGGAGGAGAATTACATTATCATTTAGCTGGAGGCGCATATCCAGAAATCATGCTGGAACTCGCATCTAAGGATAATTATTGCTTGAATACAACCAATTGGGTGGTCAGTAAAAACCCTGCTGTATGTCATGGTGTAGATACAAAAGACCTGCTTAATCATCCCGAGCTTTATGCAAATACCGTCAAGAGCTGGTCTATGAAAGATTTTGTTCCAAGGAAAGAATCTGGGCATGATCATTTTTTCAGCTCATTCTACAAATTCAATGCAATAGTTGCTGATCATCAGCCTGAATTAGTTGCAGCAGTGCTACAAACTGCAGCGCAACAAAATGAGCACTACATGGAATTAATGATTTTACCGGATAACGCTCATTCAGCCAGCTTTGGTGACATGCTTAAAGATACAACTTCATTTAGCCAAAAAAGAAAGCTTTTATTAGCGAATCAGGATTTTCAAAGTAACGTCAATTATACTGCGATAGAGTCCAATCGCATACTGCAACAGGCACACCAAGAATTAGGCTGCGATACCAATCCAGAAAAAAAAGCCTGCCAAATCAAAGTTAAATTTTTGTATTACTCACTTAGAGAACAATCTTTAGATAACCTTTTTGCACAAACCCTGAATGCTTTTGAAGCCGTAAGCCAATCCATGGAAAGCAAAGGTACGCTTGTTGGCGTTAATTTGGTGCAACCTGAAGATGGTATTATTTCTTTACGCGATTATCGCAAACAGATGCAAATGTATCAGTATCTGCATGAGGTATATCCACAGGTCAATATTGCATTGCATGCAGGCGAAATAACTCAGGAAATTGTTACTCCAGAAGAATTGGATTATCACATTCATGATGCGCTTTTTACCGGCCAAGCACAAAGAATCGGGCATGGGGTAGATATTGCCCATGAAAATAATGTGAAAAATACATTAAATTACATGGCGAAACATCATAAAGCAGTAGAAATCAATCTAATCAGTAACCTTAAAATATTAAAGGTCGCAGGTCGCAGTCATCCGCTGAATTTTTATCTTAAGCACAAAGTTCCTGTTGTTTTATCTACTGATGATGAAGGTATATTGCGAACCAATTTAAGCCAGCAATATGTAGAGGCTGCATTGAATCATGATCTGGATTATCAAAGCTTAAAACAAATCAATAGAAATGCATTAACTTATGCATTTTTACCTGGAAATAGCATATGGTTGGATGCAGATAAAGCCCAATTAATCCCTGATTGTCAAGATTTAGCGAGTAAAAGCTGCCAGCAGTTTATAAAAGCAAACGAGAAAGCACAATTACAATGGGATTTAGAACAAAAACTGCGTGCATTTGAAAATAAATTTTAAATATCTAAATTTTTCAGACTGAAACTAAAGTGTTTTGACAAATTATTTCCCCGTCTACGTAGACGGGGAAATAATTGTTAATACACTCTAAAAATATTATAGCCTGGTATTTTGTGTAACCAGACACAATTAAGCTTTAAATGGGTCACGCAAAATAATCGTTGAATCACGTTCTGGACCAGTCGATAATATATCAATAGGCACATTAAGCAGATTTTCTATTCGTTTTAAATAGGCAAGAGCATTTGCAGGTAAATCATTTAAATTTGTAATATCAGCAGTAGATTCTTGCCAACCAGGCATTTCTTCGTAAACAGGCTCTAAACCGTAGAAATCAGCGGCTGATTGAGGAGGACGAGAAATTAAATTGCCTTTTTCGTCTTTGTAAGCAACAGCAATGCGCAATACATCTATTTTATCCAGAACATCCAGTTTCGTGATGCATAATGCCGTAATACTATTTAACTCAATTGAATGTTTTAACAGAACGGCGTCAAACCATCCACAGCGCCTAGGTCTCCCAGTGACAGCCCCAAACTCCTGACCACGTTCAGCAATCTGTTTCCCCACTTCATCAAAAAGCTCAGTTGGAAAAGGACCACCACCAACACGCGTAGTATAAGCTTTAGTAATTCCTAAAATATAGTCAATGTATTTTGGGCCAAATCCCGCGCCATTAACTACTGAACCCACACACGTATTTGATGAAGTAACAAAAGGATAGGTGCCATGATCAATGTCGAGATAGACCCCTTGCGCTCCTTCAAATAAAATATTATCTCCTTGCCCTCTATGCTCATGCAAACAAGCAGAAACATCACAAACCATTGGCTGTAATTCTTTAGCCCATTGTAAAGCAGAATCCAACAAAGGTTGAAGCACTACGGCTGGCTGCTTGAAATACTGCGTTAAAATAAAGTTATAGTAATCTAAAAGATCGGTTAATTTTTTTTCAAAACGCTCAGGATGAAATAAATCACTGACCTTTAATGCACGGCGAGCAATTTTGTCTTCATACGCAGGACCTATACCACGTCCGGTTGTACCAATCGCTGAATCGCCCATATGCGCTTCACGCGCTTTATCCATTGCAACATGACATGGGAGGATCAGTGGACAAGCCATGCTAATGCGTAAGCGGGAACGGACATCAATTCCACTTTGCTCTAATTCTTTAATTTCTCCCAATAAGGCATCGGGCGAAAGAACTACACCATTTGCAATGTAGCATGTAACGTGAGGTCTCAACATGCCAGAGGGAATAAGACGAAGAACTGTTTTCACCCCATTAATTTTTAAGGTATGACCTGCATTATGACCGCCCTGATAACGGACAACAACCTGCGCATCGTGGGTTAATAAATCGACAATTTTACCCTTGCCTTCATCGCCCCA
This sequence comes from Legionella bozemanae, assembly GCF_001648595.1. Lineage (GTDB taxonomy): Bacteria > Pseudomonadota > Gammaproteobacteria > Legionellales > Legionellaceae > Legionella > Legionella bozemanae. The sequence continues at coordinate 32,508 of NZ_LBAW01000006.1, forward strand.
CTGCGTTCCTAAAACAACAACGTTTTTACCCATGATCTACCTTAATTTGCACAATGCTTGTTTGTCGCTCTAAATTGCGAATCACTAAACCAATTTCAATAAAAAAAGGTCCCTACTCAAAACCCTATAAAGGGCTTTCTTCTTAAATGGAAAATATTCCGAAAATACGTGCATCGCATTGATATGATGCATTTTCAGAATATTTTTCACTCAAGCTGCATTCAAATCTGGACGTTCTCCACGATTTTAATACAGGGATGAATAGTTACCAAAATCTGACATTATAGTTACTTTTTAGCAGGTACACCATCATTTTTTGGTGTGGCCGTTTTAAAATAATCAAAAAATGCACTACTTTGATCCAGAACCAAAATATCTTTTCTACTGTTAAAACTCTCTTCATATGCGAGCAAGCTACGATATAAAGTAAAGAAATCCTTATTTTTATTATATGCCTCCGCATAAATTGCTGCTGCTCGTGCTTGTCCAATTGCTCTTACCTTTTGTGCGTTACTGCGAGTTTTTGCTAACAGGACCGTGACATCAGCGTCAGCCTTTGCTTTTATTTCTTCAGCAGCTGCTTGACCATCAGCGCGGTGTCTGTTCGCGATTTTTTGCATATCTGCACGCATGCGTTGATAGATTGCATTACTGGTATTGGCTGGCAACTCTATTCCTTTAATACGTACATCAACAACAATAATACCTAATCCGCCTGCTTGCTTTTGGGCAGCTTGACGCAGCAATTCCATTAAATCATCACGTCCGCCTGATACGACTTCGGAAATAGTACGTTTACCGAACTGAGCACGCAACAAAGTATTTAATTGTTGTTCCAATAATGTTTCTGCTTTAAATTCACTACCGCCAGTTGATTTAAAATATTGAGCCAAATCAGTAATTTGCCATTTAACATAATAATCAACCATTACGTCCTTTTTTTCCTTAGTAACAATACGGGTCGATTTAATATCCATTGTCTGAATACGTGTATCAAAAATGCGAACATTTTCGATAAACGGTACTTTAAAATGCAATCCAGGATTTAAGACTTTAACTTTATTAGTCGACTCATCATTGACCAAGCGACCTAAACGCAAAAGAATACCTTGCTGTCCTTGTGTTATGGTAAATACACTGGTCAATAAAAAGAGAAGTATTAAAAAGATCAAAATGCCAAGGGTTCTACCCATCGTTTTCATTGTTAATTTCTCCCTTGTCGATAAATAGGTCTGGTAAATTCACGACCATCGACCAAATTCTCTGTCTCACTGAATTCATCATCTTCCGCTTTGCCATTTTTGGCAGTCTCATGAGAGAAACCTGAAGATTTTTCAAACCATTTATCCAAAGGCAGATACAACAAATTACCTGATTTGCTATCAACAATGATCTTGCTGCTCTGACTTAATACGTGTTGCATTGTTTCCAAATACATACGCTCCGCTGTAACTATTGGAGCTGCAGTATATTGAGGAAGTAAGGCTAAGAATTCAGCAACCTGCCCCTGGGCATTCAGCACAACCTGTTTGGAATAGGCTTCAGCCTCTTGCTGGATACGACTGGCCCGCCCCTCAGCAATCGGTACTACTTTCGCTGCATAGGCATAAGCTTGCTCTTTAAAGCGTTTTTCATCTTCCTGTGCCTTAATTGCATCATCAAAAGCATCTTGTACACTTTCAGGAGCACGTGCTGGTTGGGGTGATACATTAACAATCAAAATACCAGTTTTATATAAGTCCAATGTTTTTATTAAAGTATCTTGTACTTTGTTGCCCCAAACTTCACGTCCTTCAGTAATCATTTGATCTAGCGTAGTTGTTCCCACTACTTGTCTTAGGGCGCTTGAAGTGGCTTGCTGCAAACTTTCTTCGGGGTTAGCCACATTAAATAAATAATCCTCGAGATCACCAATGCGATATTGTACCGCTAAAGATACAGAAACCAGATTTTCATCACTGGTAAGCATTTGTCCAGAATAGGAATAATCCAACACTCTGTCCACATTCATGATGATTTTGGAAGAAATAATTCTTGGTATCCAATGTGGTCCTGAGCCTACAGTTTCAACGTATTTGCCAAAACGAAGAATAACCGCCTGCTCCGCAGGATCAACAATAAAGATGCCAGAAAGTACCCAAAGGATAAAAGCAACTAAGATAACTACTAGAGTCATCAAACCGCCATTTGATTTTTTGGACGGTTCATTACTTGTTTTAGCAGAACCCCCTCCAAACAACTTCTTCAATTTGTCATGAACGCGTTTAAGAGCTTCATCCAAATCTGGAGGTTGATTTTTACCCTTCCAGGGATCTTTGCCTTTATCTGGCTCATTCCACCCCATGTACTACTCTCCTGGCAAATTCTAAGAAAACTAGGATTCTATGGGGTATATGAAGTTTAAGCAAGTTCTCCGAATGTAATTAGCTCAATATGGATTCTTATTTTTTTCACAGAACATGCATTGCCTTAGATAAACGGATGCAGTAAAGGAGTTAAATCCTGCAGCTCCTATTGACATTTGCCTCTAAGATCAATATCCCAAATATCCACTACAATTTCATTTTCAGTAATAAAAAATTGGTCAAATAAGTTAATGGTTGGATCGCAATGTGGAACAACAAGTTCTAAAACCTCCCCGTATGCTGGTAATTGGGCGCCATTTACAGAAGTAACTTTGCCGTGCTCATCACCAAACCCACCCCAATCATACTCCAACCCGAGATGACTGATTATCTGGGGCTTTTGTTGATCTACGTAAATGGATTTTGTACCTGCATCTACTGTAACATGCTCTGTTCTATTATTACTGATGACTGTGGTCAAAAGGGTCATTGCCGGCTTAAATGTGTTAAATTGCTTCTCGTTACTTTTTGAACCAATAGTAGCGTATTGAACATCCATAACGGTATAAGAGCCTGGTTGAATTTCAGTTACTTCCGGCGCATCAACATCAATATCATAAGTCCCCGTGCCGCTTCCAGTTAATATAGGGCAATTAAGACCGTTTTCTCTAAAGCTTTTTACAAGATTGCTTGCCATTTGCATCGTTTGCAATGATTTACTTTTCCGCTCACTAAAGGAAGAAATATGCTGTAAATTACCCGCATAACATTGAATTCCCATCAAGTTTAACCAGGGTAATTGCTCAATTTCCAATGCAAAATTTAAAGCACTTTCTGGTTTAATGCCAGTGCGCCCTATTCCTGGATCCACATCCACTAACACATGAATGATTTTCTTATTGTGTGCCGCAGCTTCATTTAAAGCAATGATATTTTCTTTATTATCAACGACTATTAGAGTAGAGGGAGCCTTCTCCAGACATGAAATAAGTCTGGAAATTTTATTTTTTGTGACAACTGGAGAAGTAATCAATACGTTGGGTATTTTATTCTGAATCAAAACTTCAGCTTCCGAGATTTTCGCGACACTAACACCTATTGCACCATATTCAATCTGTAAACGAGCTAATTTGGAGCACTTATGGGTTTTACAATGAGGTCTAACATGTACATTATTTTCAATAGAGTGTTGGCGCATGGCCTCTAAATTGGATTGCAAAATATTTTTATCTATTAATAAACAAGGGGTATCCAACTCTGTTTTTCTTAGACCTAAGGCTGTCTTTGACATTCTATTCCTCATGAAAAACTTGGGCCTATTTACATTTCGCTAGGTTGAGTCAAATTAGGTTGATTTTCAAGCATCGAAGCGCTGCATACACCCTAGTATATGAACAATCATAGGCTAATTTGGCCAAGATACTAGAAAGAAATAGGTCTAATCTGCACTCAGCATTACTCGAATTCCTATATAAACTAACAAGCCACCAAACACACGACTCAATGCTGCTTGAAAATGAGTAAATACTTTTCGAACATTATCTGATTGCAGGAATAAAACGAGTAAAGGCCAATAAAGTGCAGACTCAGAAACAAATACTCCGGCAACTAAAGCTTTATCACCAATTGATGCGTGCATTGAGACAAATTGGGTAAACAAGCTAAGTAAAAAAACTGCAAGCTTTGGGTTTAAAGCATTACACAAGACGCCTTCAATATAAGCTTTTGAGACCGTTATATTTTTCACTGAAGAAAAGCCCTGCTTTATTTTCATGGATTGCTTGAATTTTAAGCCTTTTAATCCAAGATAAATTAAATAACACGCGCCTGCGTATTTTATCATGGTATAAAGAACAATACTTTGAGTAATAATGAACGCCAATCCCAAAATGCAATAAGTAGCGTGGAAAAGACATCCGGTAACAATACCTAAGGCAGTAGCTAAAGCCTGTCGTTTGGGATATAAAAGCGCGTTTTTTGTAACAAGTATAAAATCTGGCCCCGGGCTGATCATGCCAATAAAACAAATCATGATTAAAAGTAACAAGCTAATATTCATAGTCACTACATCTCAACAAAATAGACTCGTTCCCACAATTTTAATTCAATGCTCATATAATATCCATCCATAATAACATAGAGATGGCTCCTTTATACTCTATTTAAGGTTTTTCCATCTCTATCATAAAAGACCATAACAGCTCCGCTATTAATCTTGATTTATAACGTAGCTTCACTGCTAAGAGTAGGTTCTCCAGAAGAATTTTCAATTACCTCATGTACCTTCATTTTAGGCAAAGTTTTAAACATATCATCATAGATAATCTGTGTCCTGGTTCCTGGATGGTTACGAGCATATTCTTTTACTGTTTCCCAATTACATTTCCCCTCAGCGATCATCCAACGCATAGTACTCCAAGGATTGGTAATTTTTTGATTTTCATAAGCTTCATTATAGCGTCGTACAAATTCTGCATAGAGCTTTAATGGAGGCTCATCTCCTTTTAATGGTACCGCAGCAGCTGTTGGCAATAAAGAACCCTCAGAACTCCCTTCTGAGCGGCGACTGTATTTGCGGGTAACCAACCTTTCTACAGCAAAGGCTGCGTCACTTGGTCTGCCAAAAAGCTGACGTAAAGTGCTCCCCCAAGAATGATCCACATAAATTATGTTATACAATGCGCTGTTAGCTAAATGGCATCGGTTCACAAAAGGATCGACCAACTCAGGTCTAGTATCCATATAAGCATCAATTTCTTTGAGCAAATCACTACGTTTATTTGCTAATGCTTGACACAATTCTTCATGTCGTGGAGGCTCGGCGCCACGACAAAGCAACATAGCAACCCCGCGAAGCACATCTTTGTCGTTTGGATTATTAACCAACTTTTTACAAAGTGCTTCAATTGCATTTTCACCTGTTTTCTGATCTTGCCAAAAATTTTTATTTCTCGCCTCAAGTTTTAGTTGTTCTACTGGAGACTCTTCTAATAACGCTTCAAGTGCCTTTATCTTACCTTGTTGTGCTGCCAACAGTACCGGCGTATCTTTCAGTTCGCCTACAGGATTAGCCACATCCGCCCCAGCTCTGACCAAATTGATCACCCCGGAAGCAAAGTCCAATGCTATCGCTTGGTGTAACGGCTGAAAAGGAGTACGGTCTTCGGTAAGACGTGTTGCGGCGTTTACGTCAGGTTTACAGGCTAAGATTTTTAGCAATAATTGACGATTTCTAACAGGTAAAACCAATGATAATAAGGTTCGAGCCTCTTCATCACGCTTGTTAACATCAAAAACATTATTTTCCAAGAGATGAAGAGCCAGCTGAATTTTATTGGCAGCAATTGCTTGATGCAAAGGCAAGCCAACATTTTTATCGCGAACTTTGCTCAAAACTACATCAATAAACCCTATCAAATCGGAAGAGCTCTCCTCATGAACAGGATCTTTATTTTTTTCCTGGTGCTGTTGAATCAGATAATTCAAAACGGTCATTTGAACGCCACCTTCCGTCCAGTATGGACGCTCAAGATAATCCGCTTCTGTTTGCAACTTTTGTTCAATAAATAGATTAAATCCTTCTAGTCCTGATTTTATAGCGGCATTTATTTCAGTGATAAATTCCATGTTACGTCCCCTGTAATATCCTTCCGGATTTATATTACACATTGGACAATAGAAGATCAAAAGAATAGTTAAATTTTCTACAAGCCCCATCAGGGCCTATTTATATTTCTACCATCTAGGCCAAACTGCCCTGATTTTCTATGTCAACGCACACATACCCGTATAGATGCTGCGCTTTGGTACTCGAGAATCAGGCCATTCTGGGCCCAAGCTAGCGAAAGCCAAGCAAGCCCTCAGTTCTCCATGAAATTGATTTCTGATATAGGTATTAAACGTTCAATTTAGTAAAAATCAAATCCCAAACCCCATACCCTAAACGTTCGCCACGTTGTTCAAATTTAGTAAGCGGCCGCGACAAAGGTCTGGGTGAATACCCTCCTTCTTTTTGTGTATTCTGGAGCGTCGGCTCTGTAGATAAAACCTCTAACATGTGTTCTGCATAATCTTGCCAATCGGTTGCGCAATGAATAAACCCACCCGGTTTAATTTTTTTTGTCAATAATTGAATAAACTCTTTCTGAATCAGGCGTCTTTTATGATGACGCTTCTTATGCCATGGATCCGGGAAAAAAATTTGTACCCCCGCAAGTGAGTTATCCAACAATTGAGTACGGAATACTTCAACTGCATCATGAGCTACAATACGCACATTGGATAATTGATATTCATGTAAATCAGCAGCCAAGCTTCCTACACCAGCCTGATGCACTTCTATTCCTATGTAATTAAGTTCAGGGTTATTTTTAGCCATGGCCAACAGCGATGCACCCATCCCAAAACCTATTTCAATCACTGTATCTGCAGTGCGGTCAAACTCTTGTGACACATTCCATGGACTTCCATCTACAGTAAGTTCATAATCTTTAAGCCAAAGATCTAACCCCTGACGCTGTCGATTGCTCACCCGACCAGCACGTAAGACATAACTTTTTATCTTGCGCTGCATAAATCACACTCATATTTTGTTAAAGCCGGAATTATATGTCCTTACAAAAATCTTGCAACTAATGCATTTTTTTGATATAAAACCGCTCTTGTATTTCACATCCGGCTATTTGCCCAGAATTTTACAAAGACCAATAGGGTTTGTTTGTATTTCGCTAGCTGAGTCAGTTGGCCACGAAAGTAAACAGAACCTAAATTAAAACCTATTTTGGAGTAACGCAATGTCTAGAGTATGTCAGGTAACTGGCAAGCGACCCATGACTGGTCATAAAGTGTCGCACGCTAACAACAAAACCAAAAGACGCTTTCTGCCGAATATTCAGAATCACAGTTTCTGGGTTGAAGAAGAGAAACGATTTGTCACATTGAAACTCAGTACCAAAGGTATGCGTATTGTAGACAAGTTAGGTATAAAAGCAGTTCTGGATAAGCTCAGAGCTAAAGGCGAAAAAGTATAACTAAGGGGATAAACCATGGCAGCCGTCACTATTAAAGTGAAAATGGAATCCACAGCAGGAACTGGATACTATAAAACTACAACTAAAAACCCAAGAAACCATCCTGAAAAGATGGAGCTTATGATGTACGATCCTAAAGTACGTAAGCATGTTCTTTTCAAAGAGAAAAAAGTAAAATAATTATTTAAGCCTCATGCTGATGGGGCTTTGTGTCTTATTTTTATGTATTTTTTAAGAGCAATATCTTCCCCTCTCTAAAAGCTGAGCATTTAGTGTCTCATGCCTAGACACCTTAACTCAAAAAGCAGGTTACTCTGATAAATCGACACCAGGTGCTCTTATAATGAACAATCCGACTTCATTTTCTCCATGCGCTAGAAAAAATCAATTGTGCTGATGCAAATTTTTCAGGAGATTCCTAAATTAACGCCCGTAGATACTGGATAATCCTTACGAATCGTTTAAACTGATAGTAAATAGCAATGAATAAATACAAAGAGGATTTGCATGAAACCATCATTGCAACTAAGTATTGGCCAGCATTTGACGCTCACGCCACAGTTACAGCAAGCAATAAGACTGTTGCAATTATCCACGATTGATTTACAGCAAGAAATTCAACTTATTGTTGAATCAAATCCAATGCTTGAAGCCACTCCAAATGAAGATAAAGAAGAATTTGCACCTAACGAAGCAAAGCAGCAAAATAATGATGAACCTTATGATTTTCAATGGTCAGAACTGTATCAAAGCTCAAGTAAACGCACCTCTTTTGAGGATAATGACTATAATTTTGATAATTTGCATTGCACAACAACTAATTTAAAAGACCATCTAAGATGGCAACTCGAGCTTTCTCCTATGAGTGATGTAGACAGAGTAATAGCAACCACTATTATTGATGCAGTGAATAGTGATGGCTTTCTAACGATGAGCCTCACTGAATTGCATGCGAGTCTTACAAGTGATGAACATCCACTGGATTTAGATGAAATAAATGCAGTGCGTCATCGCTTGCAATTATTTGACCCTGTAGGCTGTGCCTCCACAAACCTTGCAGAAACACTACTTGTGCAGCTAGAGCAGCTTTCTTTGGATGCGGAACATTTGGCATTGACTAAAAAGATAATTAATGAAGACATTGAATTACTGGCTCAGCATAATTATAAACAATTAATGAAAAATCATCAGATTACTGAAAAAACAATTAATGAAGTATTAAAAACAATTCAAGGGCTAAACCCCAGACCTGGTAATTTAATTCATGAAGACATTACAGAGTACATTATTCCTGATTTAACTGTTAAAAAAGTTAATAATAAATGGAGGGTTCAACTGAATCAAAGTGTGCTTCCTCATTTAAGTATTAATAGCCAATATGCGTCACTGATTCAACGCGCAGATAATAGTGCAGACAATCAGTTCTTGAAAAATAACCTGCAAGAAGCACGTTGGTTTTTAAAGAGCATTCAAAGCCGCCAGGAAACCCTGCTTAAAGTAGCTACATGCATCATGGAATATCAGCAAGGATTTCTAGAGTATGGCGAAGAAGCGATGAAGCCATTAATTCTCAATGATGTTGCTTCCGCTCTGGATATGCATGAATCAACTATTTCTCGTGTCACCACACAAAAATTTATCCATACCCCTCGTGGCGTATTTGAGCTGAAATACTTCTTTTCGAGTCATGTCAATACAAATGCTGGGGACGAATGCTCTTCTACAGCCATACGCGCCGTAATAAAAAAATTAATTTCCGCAGAGAATAGAAAAAAACCATTAAGTGACAGTAAAATTACCCGATTATTGGAAGAACAGGGTATTAAAGTAGCAAGACGAACCGTAGCAAAATATCGTGAAGCAATGGGAATTGCTCCATCCAATGAACGAAAAATAATTTGTAATTAATTTAGGGTTTGTTGACAATTCGCTAGATTAAGCCAAAATGGTGCGATTTTAGAGCGCCGAAATGCAGCATACATGGAGTATGTGAGTATTGGAGCACTTAAGGTCGCACTGTTGGCCAAGACAGTAGAATTGCCAATACACCCTATGTAACTAGGAGATTTTTATGCAAATTAACATCACTGGACATCATATTGATGTTACTCCTGCACTCAGAGCATTTACCGAAGAAAAATTCGATAAGCTGGAGCGTCACTTTGATCAAATCAAATCCATTAACGTAGTATTGAATGTAGAAAAATTACGTCAAATTGCTGAAGCAACCATTCATGTAACCAAGGGTGAACTGCATGCAAGCTCAGAATCTGAAGACTTATATGCTGCAATTGATGCGTTGATTGATAAATTGGAACGTCAACTAACCAAACATAAAGAGAAAAACCATAAGCATCATGATTAAGAAATAATCGCTTGCGGTAGTTTTGCAGACAGCAAGGTGAAACCCTATTTTTCCGGGATCCACTTTGCTGAGCTTAACTACACTTATTTCCTATTTCATGATACATTTGTAGCGCTATGATTAAAACTAAAATTAAAATAATTAATAAATTGGGCTTACATGCACGTGCTTCGGCGAAGTTTGTTTCTACCGCCGCAAGATTCCAAAGCCAAATTGATGTAACCAATAACTCACAAACCGTTAATGGGAAGAGCATTATGGGTGTTATGATGCTTGCAGCCAATAAAGGGAGTGAACTCATTATGGAAATAGATGGTCCTGATGAAGTACAAATGAATGAAGCCTTAACTCATTTGATTAATAATTATTTTGGCGAAGGTGAATAACTAAAATTGGAATAATTATTCTCTTCGAAAGCTCATGCTAAAGATATGTTAAGTGCTCAGTCGCTCATGTGAATATTGGCTAATCCGGCCGCTCCTTGGTTAGGGCTATGTGCTTACAAAAACTCATTGAATTCCTTTTTTCATTTCTCGGAGTGCTTTCTTTGCTTTCTCACTTTGTGCAAAGCAAATAAAGTCATAAACAATCCAGATAATGCATAAACAGTAAAACTTACAAATAAAACCACTGAAGGATTAGCAGCAATAGCTACAAATAAAATGATCATCACCAAGACATAAAGAAATGGCACTTTGCCCTTAAAATCCACCTCTTTAAAACTGTAATAGCGAAAGTTAGAAACCATTAAACCCGAAGTGGTTAATGACAAGATCGCAGTCAATACAGCAACAAACATATTCTGCCATTCATTTTGATAGCATAACCAAGCAAAAGAAGCCATTACTGCAGCAGATGGTGGACAAGGTAACCCTTGAAAATATCGTTTATCTGCTGTTTCAAGCTGAGTATTAAAACGCGCTAAGCGCAAAGCAACTGCAGCTGTATAAACAAAAGCGACCAACCAACCTACTTTCCCTAACTGACTTAACATCAAATTATATACTAATAACGATGGTGCAACACCAAAGGTGACCATATCGGATAAACTATCATATTGAGCACCAAAATCAGTCTGTGTATGAGTTAAACGTGCAATTCGCCCATCCAGTCCATCTGCAATCATGCCAATAAATATAGCGATGATAGAAGCTTCAAATTGCCCTTTCATCGATGCCACAAGAGAGTAAAATGCGGCGAATAAGCTGGCCGTTGTAAACAAATTAGGCAATAAATAAATACCAGAATGACTTTCTTTTTCCATTCCTAATAACCTTCAAAAAATGCCAAATACAATATGTTGACATAATAGGGATAAAAATTACTTTTGAAAACCAAATTTAACACAAATTTATTTTTGTAAAATGAATAAATTTCAATACAGCCCTCATTATATGATGGTATAATTAACATACTGTATTTATATTACATAAAAGATATGGCTGCATCTGAAAAAAAAACCATCATTATCGAAGGAATCACTTCTCAAGGAAAAACCTTTCGCCCCAGCGACTGGGCAGAACGTATGAGTGGCTCATTGGCAAGCTTTAAAAATAGTCGTATTCATTATTCTCCTCTATTACGGCCAAGTGTAAATAGTGAGGGATACCAATGCATTTTACTTGATCCAAAGCTTAAAGAATCAAGCCCGTTACTGTATCAATCCATTCTTGATTTCGCTAAAGCCAATAACCTCAGAATCTGTGGCGAAGAAAACCAAGGGGAAGGTGGCTAGCTAGTACCCTTGACTCGTTTTAATTGCCATAGTCCAATTTGCCACGTTGCCCATAATGTAATTCAGCATGGCTATAGTATTATCAAAGTTCATCGCCAATACGCCGGCAATTATAAATACCAAACCTTTAGGTCCATGCTGAGTTCCTGGTTGACTGGCATGCGCAACCAACACACTCCCACGCACAAACCATAATATCCCCGCAGTTTGAACCACTAACCCCATGGAACTGTAAATATTTGTCGAATTATAGGATGAATAAGTTAACACATTCCCTGCTCCAAAAAACGTATTGGCCATAACATCCAATCCCGTAGGCAAATAAAGTAGCGCCGCTCCCATAAATAAATACATTATTGGGCTAAACATCTTTTCTTGTGATGAAGATTGCGCTCTGTGATCGCCAATTTTTCTGAATTTGGAAATTGCAGTCCAAAAAAATAAAATGCCTAAAATATACGCTCCCCCAGTAATTAAATGCTGTACTGGGTATAAAGAATGGCTGAGATTGCCTATAATTGTAATGAGATCCGGTGTATTCATAGTTTAATTATATGCTGTCATAATTTAATTATATGCCGTTAAAACTTATATTGCATAATTTTTTGCTTATATTAAGCTTAGTTCAGAGTTATAATCTCAGATTTTTACAGTAAAGTTGAATATTCGTCATGCAAATAAACACATTTCCCATCACTTTAAAAGAATCATTTATGATTTCTCCTAAAGTAAAGCACTTCATTTTTACTTGTGAAGTAGCTCCGTCTTTTAATTATTTACCTGGTCAATTTATTACCATTCATTTTGAACATCAAGGTAAATTATTAAAACGTAGTTATAGTATAGCCAATGCGCCAAAACAAGATAATCAAATTGAGCTCGCAGCGGGCTATTTTGAAAATGGACCAGGTACTGAATTGCTTTATAATTTAAAATCTGGTGATATTATTCAGGTCAGTGGCCCATATGGTCGATTGATTATCAAAGATGAAATACCCCATCGATTTATCCTAGTCGCTACCAGTACAGGAATTACCCCATATCGAGCGATGCTGCAAGAACTAGGCGCACTTATGGAGCAACATTCAGCTCTCGAGATAGTCATACTACAAGGAGTTCAGCGACGAGAAGAAATTCTCTATGCCAATGAGTTCCAAGCATTTTCTCAAAAATACCCTAAGGTCACGTTCAGACCTTATTTAAGCAGACAGCCCATACATGAATTAAATGAAAATGAGTATAGCGGCTATGTACAACATGCCTTTCCTACATTAAATCTAAACCCCCAGCACGATGTTATTTATTTATGTGGAAATCCCGGTATGATTGACGAGGCTTTTAACTCTTTAAAAGAACAAGGTTTTGCCATGCAACACATTATTCGCGAAAAATATATATCTAGATAACGTAAAACAATCAGGAGCAAATACAATATGAGTTATGATGAATTATCTAATACTATGGGGCTAATGCTGCAAGAGGGCAAAGGAATTTTAGCCGCAGATGAAAGCAATTCAACAATAGGTAAGCGATTTACCTCAATTAATATTGAAAATACTGAAGAAAATCGCAGAGATTACAGATTACTGCTCGCTACAACCACTGATTTAGAACAATATATCAACGGGGTTATTTTATTTGAAGAAACCTTTAGCCAAACTGATGAGCATGGAACTCCTATTGCTCAATTATTTGCTGATAAGGGTATCGTTCCTGGAATTAAAGTAGATAAAGGATTAATTCATCTCGCCAATACTGAAAATGAACAAGTAACTCAAGGCTTGGATGGATTGGCTGAGCGTTTGCAGCATTTTAAAAAATTAGGTGCAAAATTTGCCAAATGGCGTAATGTTTATTCAATTTCTGAATTTACTCCCAGTTTAACCGCGGTTAAAACAGGTGCAGAAAATCTGGCGCGTTATGCCGCAGCTTGCCAAGAAGCCGGGATTGTTCCTATCGTTGAACCCGAAGTGCTCATGGATGGAGACCACACTATTGAACATTGTGCAGAAGTATGTGAAATTGTACTGCACGAACTATTTCATGCCTTATTTATTCATCAAATTGAGCTAGAACATATTATTTTAAAACCTAGCATGGTTACTTGTGGTAAAGCACACAGCCCTTTCAGTGAGCCTGATGAAATTGCTGATTACACAATTAGTGTGTTCCGTAATAACGTACCTGCTGCGGTACCAACAATTAATTTCCTCTCTGGTGGCCAAACACCGCAACAAGCTACAGCAAATTTAAATGCAATCAATAGCATTGACCATCAACCTTGGCTACTCAGCTTTTCTTTCGGCAGAGCATTACAGGAAGATTGTTTAGCTGCCTGGAGTGGAAATAAAGCAAATATCGCCAAAGCACAAGAGGCTTTATTAAAACGTGCCCGTTTAAATAGCTTAGCCTGTGTGGGCGAATACAATAGCAATATGGAATAATCCATACTATTGGGGAGAGGTTTTTTTACTGAAACAAACCAATCCCCATATAAAAATCATAACCCTGTATCTTGATACATTCTTAATTTTTTTATAGTAATCAAAGACTAAAGAGGCTTAATCAATTCAAAACGCGCATAAAGCGGCAAATGGTCAGAAAGCATTCGCCAGGGCTTGCCGTGTAAACACGCTACTTCTTGCACTTTCATGCCACGAAAATAGACACGATCAATACAAAGCGCTGGTTTTATAGCAGGGAATGAGCGTGCATGCTGTCCTTCCACTGAAACAAAAGCCTCTTCTATATTTAAGTTTTCAGCCAGAGGCTTGGAAATAACGGTGCGCCAATCATTGAAATCTCCCGCCATCAATAGAGGCTCATCTTGTGGAACCACATCTTTTATGCGTTGCATTAAAGCATTACATTGTACCATTCGCTCTGTTTTAAAAAGGCCCAAATGTACACATAATAAATGAATAGTGACTTTATCCAGTTTCAACTGTGCATGCAATATTCCCCTCGAGGCTCTGCGTATATTTGCAAGATTAATATTTTCAAATCGATCAAAAGCATATTTACTTAAAATTGCATTCCCATGATGTCCCGATTCATATACGGCATTTTTTGCATAAACATAGTGAGGCCATATGTTTTCAGCAATATACTCAAATTGCGGCGAGTCAGGCCACGCATTAATCCGTTTTTGTCTTTTTCTATGTTCACCTTGTACTTCTTGTAAAAAAACAAAATCAGGGGTTAAGCTGGTAATTGCATCGCGCATTTTAGGGAGCAAGAAACGAACAGCGCCGCCTACACCAAACCCTTTATGAATATTGTAAGTTATTAATGAAACGCTCTGTACTTCTTGTTGCATAGTTTACTCTTTTCAAGTTCTTGTATTAAGCATAACACTAAATGTCATAAAAAAATTGCTATTCTCTCACTGCAGATCGTTCAGAAATTACTGGAAAAAGTAATTATAATCATTGAAACAATGAGGCAAAAATCATTATTCATTTTTATAATGAATTATAGCCCTCCTGTTTGCAGTAGGGATATAATGATTATTTATAATAATTAAAAAAATAGTAAATAAAATGAAAACATTAAATCTCACCATTCCAGGCTTTTCTATAGCCTGTACCGCTTGGGGAAACCCTGATAAACCGACAATCCTTGCACTGCACGGTTGGTTAGATAATGCAAACAGTTTTTCTCCTCTTGCTTCATACTTAGAGAATGATTTTTATTTTATAGCAGTTGATTTGCCTGGGCATGGTCATTCATCACATCTTCCCGAAGGGTGTCATTATCATTTTTTTGATGGGATTTTTGTTGTTATTGAAATAATCAATGCGTTAAAACTCGATAAAGTTCATTTATTAGGACACTCCATGGGAGCTTGCCTGGCAAGTTTGGTTGGAGGCGTAGTCCCCGAACGTTTTACCTCTTTAAGCCTGATTGAGGGATTAGGGCCATTTTCTCATCCGGCAGAAAGCGCATGCCAACAATTAAGGGAGTTTGCACATTTTCTTGCTCAAAAAAGCAAAAAATCTAAAGGTTATGACAGCATCAATAGTGCGGCTCTTGCACGTGCCATTAAAGGATATGTTTCTTTAGACATTGCAAAAATTCTTTGTGAACGAAGCCTGGTAGAAAAGCAAGGTCGATTTTATTGGCGTCATGATCAACGCTTACTTGTACGCTCGCCTTTACGAATGACAGAAACCCAAATACTCTCTTGTTTGCAAGAAATTACTACAAAAACTTATTTACTTTTATCCAGCAGAGGATTTTCTTTTGACTCTGAAATGATGAATGAGCGGATTAAAGCGGTTAGAAACCTGACACTTAAAAAAATGGATGGAGGACATCATATTCACATGGAGCAGCCAGAAGTTATAAGCAAACTTCTGGCTGAATTCATTACCGCATAGATTAATTACAGCCATCCATGTTGGTAATGATTTTAACTTCATTTAATGACTTTTTAACATCACAGACAGCAGTAGAAGGATACTTCTCATGGTTAGGATCTCCTGCGATTAGGTCATTAATTGCACTCACCAAACCTTCACCACCCTCATCAAAGTTTGAATAAGGCGTCCAATAATCCATATTTGCTTTAACCATCACATCGAATGCTAATCGAGTATTCCAATTAGGTTGATTGGCCAAAATGTAGAATAAATGGTTGTAAACCCCACTGGAATAATGAACATCCAGACCACCATAATATTCATCAGCAGTATCAATAGATTCACCATCACGACTTGGTTTATCCATATAGCGTAATGCTTCCCAGCCGCTGTCTTCTTTCATGATCTCGCCGCCAATTTGCCAGGTGCTTTTATTCACAGAATAATACTCAGCTGCCTGAGCTGCCATATCAGAAAAAGCCTCGTTCATGCCACCAGATTGACCATAATATTCAAGATTAGAATGTTGCTCTGTAAAACCGTGGCTGATTTCATGAGCACCTACTCCAAGAGAGACTAACGGATACATCATGGTATCACCATCACCAAAAGTCATCTGCTGACCGTCCCAATATGCATTCTCGTACCCGTCACCATAATGAACTCGCATAACTAACTGCATTGGGGAACCATCAGGGTTACTCAATGCGTTAGTATCATACCAATCCTTATACATATGCCTAATTACATGCCCAGCATATAATGCATCATTTGTTGGAGAAGCGGCTCCATTAGCTCTGTCATAACCATCTCCTTTATAACCAGTTAGGTAAACACTGGAGTCATTGGTTGGACAATTAAACTTCATTGCTTTATTTCTTGAACTGTATCTGTGATCCATGTCAATTACTTTGACATCACTATTTTCCATAAAACAAACTTCATTGTTCCTATCACGAGTTAAATCAAGGTAGGGCAAATCAGCTCCGTATCGATAGAAACCTGTTTTATTATTTCCACCAAAACCAGCTCCATTCACAGAGTCTCTTTTTGTTTTTATATCATTCCATTGTACAAAAGGTTTATTGGTTTTTGCGTCAATTATTGCGGTTGGGCGCTCGGGAATTTGATCTCTATGAACAACAAGAACACTCACTTTATAAGCCCAGTGTGCTTTATGTTGAGCATCGATATAAACCATAGGTGTGACCTTTTCATCACTTACTTCTTTACCAGTATACTTAGCTTTAAATTGTTGTAACGCCAGATCAGCATTTGTCACAAAAGCAGCATCAGGTTGACCCAATTCAGTCTGTAGACCTTGATAAATCACGCCATTCATCGCTACGTTTGACTGTGCTGTAGCCAATGATTTTGCTGTGTGCATGCTATGCATAATCGCATAACCGCCATAAACAGGAAATCCTACATATTGTTGCTGCATACGCACGTGAGTTATTTTATTACCGTCAGTATGCTCACTTACAAAACGTAAACTGTCTTTAGCAACCGTGATGCCTTGTGTTGTCAAAGCAAACTTTTGTTTTACTTGCTCAAGAGACGCCTTCTGTAAAGGCATAGGTTCTGCGGCTCTCGCAGAAGATGCTATTCCCAAGGCCAGAGCAACAGCTAAGGGAGATAAATAGTAATTATGATGCATGGACACCCTCTCCTTATTTGCAACTTAATCTAAATTGAAAGCAACTCATCTCCTGCCAAACCCTTAATCCTTAAAATCAAGCTATAGAAATAACCTGACTGGTTTTAACAGTGAGTCACACCTGTGAACACAACCAATAACTCTAAAAACTTATCCAAGCTAGCATAGTTTTAGTATTTTTGAAATTATTATTTCATGCTTAGTAATGACCGATATAAAAAATTCTAAGATAAAGAGACAGAGACTCTTCCTTTACCGCTTCTTTTCCTGAAAATGATGTGACTCACGGATGAAAACTACTTTATCGGATTATTGATTCTTGATAATACCATGCAGCCAATGCACTTGAGCCTAATACGAGTAATATTACAGCCAAAGGGAGTGGGCCTTGTATCTTGGTCGTTGCGATGATACCACTTGTCAGTGCAGAGGTTAAATCTTGCATACTGACATATAATGCCGCCACTGTTCCTGCGATGTGTGGAAATGGATGGAAAACTCCTGCAAAAGCGTTAATAAAAGTAAAACCTGCCCCCATACTAAATAATGCAACCGGAATCATAATTGATGGTACATTTATTATTCCTGCAAGCGCAAAACTGAGCATGATCCCACCCCCGCCAATCATCAGCAGGATCCCCATAAATAACATATAGGATACCCCTTTAGACATGACTAATTGGCTGTTAATTATTCCGCTAAGGCAAATAGCACCGGCAATAAAAATTGATAGTTGACCATATTCCAAAGGGCTTAATCCCAATACATTTTGAAACAAAAAAGGAGCAATTGTAAGATAAGCAACTAAACCAGCACATGCAAAACATGCACATAGAGTGTAACCTAAAAAAATTTTAGATCTTAATAAAGCATCATAATGTCGCAGTATAACCCTTATTTTAGTTGCATCAGGATTAAGATTTTTATTAGTTTCAGGCAAAACTAAGAGAATAAAAACCCAAAATGCAAACCCCACAATAAAAATAAATAAAAAATTCGCTCTCCATCCAAAATGCTCTTGAATGAATCCACCCCAAATTGGTGAAGCAATAAGAAGAAACGTACTTGCCATACCCACATAAGAGCCGATTTTAGATAAATATTTGTCAGTAAAAAGATCGCGAATTAAAGAACGCCCGACTGAACTGCATGAACCAATGCCAAATCCTTGTAAAAACCGCCCCAACGTTAACACCATGACAGAGGGGGCAAATAAACAAACAAGACAACCTATTACGCTGATTCCAATACCATAAATCAAAGGGCGTTTACGGCCAATTTTATCAGACCAAGGCCCAAAAAAAATATGAGAAATTCCCAATCCAAACATAAAAAGGAATAGAGTGAATTGAATTGATGATTCAGTACTTTTAAAGGCTTTAGTAATAGCAGGTAATGATGGAACATATTGATCAATAGAAATTTGCACCAATACCATCATCATAAAAATAACAAAATATATTACCGGTTGTACCTTTTGTACCTCCTGCTGTTGCTCGAGCCTCTCCTGCATCAAAAATTCCTTTCTCGGAAAGAGTTGAATATAATGCCATTTTAGTCCTTAAAATGATTCCATCATGAATTAACTCAATAGTCTAGTTTACTGCAATAAAACCCAGCAAATTTTCGCTCATATCGTATTAACAAAAAAATATAAAAAAGTGGAGATCATGCAGATATCCTCGGAGATATATAGACAATTTTAGGAAGATAAGGCAAAATCTGCCAAAATTGCTCGATACTAACTAAAACATGAAAAAAATTCTGGTTTTACATGGACCAAATTTGAACCTCTTGGGAACTCGAGAACCTTCAGTTTATGGAGCCACTACGTTAGATCATATCAACACTCGTTTAATCAAAGAGGCAACAAAAGCTGGATTTGCATTAAGCTGTTATCAAAGCAATTCTGAGGCGGATTTAATCCAAGCAATCCACCAAGCCAGTATCGACAAAGTAGATTATATCATTTTTAATCCCGCAGGATTTACACATACCAGTGTGGCTTTAAGGGATGCTATATGTGCTGTTGCCATTCCGTTTATTGAAGTACATATTAGTAACATTTATTCCCGTGAGCCTTTTCGCCACCATTCTTATTTTTCTGATATAGCAAAAGGAACTATCAGTGGCTTGGGGGCGCAAGGGTATTCATTAGCATTAACATCAATTATTGAAAGAGAATCAAATAATGGACATTCGTAAAATCAGAAAATTAATCGAATTGCTGGAAGAAACTGGCATTTCCGAAATTGAAATTAAAGAAGGTGAAGAATCACTTAGGTTAAGCCGTCATAGCAGTGCGCCTGCAGCAGAACATCCTCAGGTTCACTATATTTCTACTCCTGCACCACGTCAGGAATCACATCCTGCTGCAAACAATACACCTGCGCCCGCAATGGCTTCTTCGCACCAAGAAAGTAAGCCTGTACCGACTGCTTCAGGCCACAAAATTCGTTCTCCTATGGTAGGTACAATGTACACTTCTCCATCACCAGAAAGTCCTCCTTTTGTGACTCTTGGTCAAACAGTCAAAGCCGGTGACGTTTTATGTATTGTTGAAGCAATGAAAATGTTTAATGAAATCGAAGCGGATCGCGCCGGCAAAATCGTAGAAATACTCGTTGCTAATGGAGAGCCTGTTGAATACGATCAGGTCCTGTTTGTTATAGAATAGAGGGTGCATCCATGCTCAGTAAAATTGTTATTGCCAACAGAGGTGAAATCGCTCTTCGCATTTTACGTGCGTGTAAAGAACTAGGCATTCAGACTGTAGCCGTCCATTCCGATGTAGATAAAGACTTATTGCATGTTCGTCTTGCGGATGAAACGGTGTGCATAGGCCCTGCTCCAGCACAAAAAAGCTACCTTAATATCCCAGCGATTATTTCCGCTGCCGAAATTACTGATGCCGTAGCAATTCACCCTGGTTACGGATTTCTTTCTGAAAATGCTGATTTCGCGGAAGTAGTAGAACAAAGCGGGTTTCGCTTTATCGGTCCCCGGGGTGACACCATTCGTCTTATGGGGGATAAAGTATCTGCCATTAACGCAATGAAAGCTGCTGGAGTTCCTTGTGTTCCTGGATCAGATGGCCCCTTATCCGATGACGATCGCTTAAACTTAGAAATTGCCCAAAAAATTGGCTATCCCGTTATCATTAAGGCTGCAGGTGGCGGCGGTGGTCGTGGTATGCGTGTTGTTCATGGTGAAGCGAGTTTGCTTAATGCCATAGCACTTACTCGTAGCGAAGCAAAAGCTGCATTTAATAACCCAATTGTTTATATGGAAAAATTCCTGGAAAATCCTCGCCATATTGAATTCCAAGTGCTTGGAGATGGGAAAGGTAAAGCCATTCATCTGGGTGAACGCGATTGTTCCATGCAAAGACGTCATCAAAAAGTAGTAGAAGAAGCACCCGCCCCAGGAATTAGTTCTGAACTGAGAAATAAAATTGGTGCCTCTGTAGTCAAAGCATGTCAAGAGTTGCAATATCGCGGCGCAGGAACTTTTGAATTCTTATATCAGGATGGCTGTTTTTATTTTATTGAAATGAATACACGAATCCAGGTTGAGCATCCTGTAACTGAAATGATCACTGGAATCGATTTAATTAAAGAACAAATCAAAATTGCCAGTGATATTCCGATGACGCTTACCCAAGAAGATATAAAACTGCGGGGTCACGCAATTGAATGCCGAATCAATGCAGAAGATGCCAAAACCTTCATGCCGTCACCAGGAATGATAAAGTTATTGCATCAACCCGGGGGACCAGGCATTCGCTTTGACTCTCATATTTACAGCAGTTATACAGTGCCACCTAATTATGATTCTATGATAGGCAAGCTGATTAGTTATGGGGAAACACGTGCCGAAGCCATCGCAAGAATGCGAAATGCGCTTGATGAAATCATTATAGATGGCATAAAAACCAACATTGAATTACATCAACGTATTTTTCATGATCAATCTTTTATAGCAGGTGGTACTAATATCCACTACCTGGAAAAAATGCTGAAGGGCTAATACTGTGTGGTTTCAATTAAAAATAGAACATTGTCCAAGCCAAGAAATAGAACAACTTAGTGAGGAGTTGGAAGAATTCGGTGCGCTGTCGATTATGCTCACCGATAAAAATGACAATCCTGTTCTTGAGCCGGAACCAGGCACAACACCATTATGGCCTGAAGTTGTTATTCAAGCTTTATTTGCAGAAGTTTTTCAGGCGCAGCATACACGTGATCACGTGCTACAAACTTACCCCGAATTAACATGCTCCCTGGAGGTTCTGGAAGATAAGGATTGGGAAAGAGCTTGGATGGACGATTTTAAACCACAACGTTTTGGCCAACGCTTATGGATCTGTCCTACTTGGTCAACTCCTCCCGAACCCAATGCCGTCAATCTCATGCTCGATCCTGGTTTGGCTTTTGGTACTGGGACCCATCCTACGACTGCCTTATGTTTAACCTGGCTGGAACAGGCTCATTTAAAAAATAAATCGGTTATTGATTACGGTTGTGGCTCAGGAATACTTTCTTTGGCTGCATTAAAATTAGGTGCTGCAGAAGTACATGCGGTAGATATTGACAAGCAAGCCCTGCAAGCGACTCAAAATAACGCGTTAGCAAATGAACTTGATGAACGCAAATTGTTAATCGATATGCCCGAGGCATTACACAAGCCAGCTGATTTGATTATCGCAAACATTTTATTAGCGCCATTAACTCTTCTGAAAGAACGCTTTCAGCAATTGCTAAATCCTAAAGGAATGCTTATTGTGTCCGGCATCCTCGAAGAACAAGCTCTTGAGCTTATTGAAACATACAGTTCAATATTCACTGCTGTTCATCAGGAAAACCTTAATGGATGGTCATTATTGGCTTTTACACATAAAACAGATTAAATTGTCATAACTTAGTGCAAAATATATCCTGAGATTAGATTTCCTGGGATTTCGCTTCACTGCACTCAGCCACACTAGTTAAGGAAGTTATAATGGTCCAAGAAAATACATTCTCTACGTTTAAACCCCAACGCGCGCTGCTTAGTGTGTCCGATAAAAAAGGTATAGTTGAGCTGGGAAAAGTACTCCACGAAATGGGTGTTGAACTGATTGCTACAGGCAATACTGCTGCATTGCTGAAAGAAAATAAATTGCCTGTCGTCGATGTGAGTGAATGTACGGGCTTTCCTGAAATGATGGATGGCAGAGTTAAAACATTACATCCAGCCATTCATGCAGGTTTACTGGCACGTAAAAAGAAAGATGAAAAAACACTAAAAGAACACTCCATTAAGCCTATCGATTTACTGGTAATTAATTTATACCCCTTTGAACAAACCATCAGTAGACCTGACTGTAATTTCAATGAAGCTATAGAAAATATCGATATTGGCGGTCCAGCAATGATTCGCTCAGCGGCAAAAAATCATGCCAATACTTTTGTGGTAGTAAAACCAGACGATTATCCAGAACTTATTCACTATCTAAAAACTCAAAAAATTCCTTCTGACTGGGGATTTAGCTTAGCCAAAAAAGCCTTTGCACATACCGCCGCTTATGATGCTGCAATCACGAACTATCTGACTACATTGGATAAACAATATACTCCTTGTGGCTTTCCCGAGGTTCTAACCTGTCAATTTAATAAAATAACTGATTTGCGTTATGGAGAGAATCCACATCAACAAGCTGCTTTTTATGTAGATAAAAATAGTTCATCTGGTTCTCTAGGTGCCGCACAATTGCTCCAAGGCAAGCAATTGTCTTATAACAATATTCTCGATGCTGATGCTGCATTGGATTGTGTTAAATCATTTTCTTGTGACAAGCCCACTTGTGTTATTGTCAAGCATGCCAATCCTTGTGGCATTGCTATCAGTGATTCTCTTCTAAATGCTTATCTTAAAGCATTCCAGTGTGATCCGAGTTCTGCATACGGCGGGATTATTGCATTGAACCAGAAATTAGATGGTGATACAGCAAAAGCTATTCTTGAAAAACAATTTGTAGAAGTTATTGTAGCGCCTGAAGTCAGTAATGAAGCCAAAGAAATTCTTGCCAGTAAAGAAAATATTCGCGTCTTGATGACTGGAGCTTGGAAGCCAGATGATGCATTTCGCTTGAATATGAAAAAAGTCGATGGAGGGTTATTGGTACAAGAACATGACTCACTTTCTCTAGGTAGTTATGAATTGAAAACCGTGACGCAGAGGAAACCATCCGAACAGCAAATGCATGATTTAATGTTTGCCTGGCTTGCCGTAAAACATGTGAAATCCAATGCCATTGTTTATGCTAAAGATGCGGCAACAATTGGTTTGGGTGGAGGACAAACCAGTCGGGTTATGAGTGCACGCATTGGCCTTTGGCAAGCAGAACACATGGGATTTGATACACATGGCGCAGTCATGGCTTCAGATGCATTTATCCCCTTTCCCGATACAGTGGAGATTGCTGCAGAAGGAGGCATCTCTGCTATTATTCAACCAGGCGGTTCAATCAGAGATACACAAATTATTGCGTGTGCCGAAGAAAATGGCATCATTATGGTGTTTACCGGAGTTCGCCACTTTAAACATTAGGAAAAAGCTGGGTAAAAACATATTATAGGCTGGAGATAGCGAAACGTAACTGCGGTTTGAGTGACTATCAAATTTCCCGGGTTACGCTTCGCTGCACCCAGGCTACAGAAGCACTACCATTGAACCTTATCAATCACTACGTCCCGCGACTTGCTCGCGGGACCTAGCTGGCAGTGAAGTTACAGAAGTACTTTATGGAGAAAATAGACTGTGAATACTCTTGTAATTACAGGGATCAGTCGGGGGATAGGACTCGAAACTGCAAAAACATTCTTAACACATGGTTGGCTCGTTATTGGAACTTCAACCAATGGCTACACCCCATTAAAACATCCGAACCTAAAAATTCATCCACTTGACTTGCTGGATTCAGAACAAATCAAGCATTTTGCGGAACAATTACCCAAAGTTGATGTGTTAATTAACAATGCCGCTGTACTCCTGGAGGACTGGCGAGAAGAGAAAATTAACATGAGCCAACTAAGAGATACATTCAATATTAATGTATTTGGAACAATTGAATTAACCGAACAATGCATCCCCAAGTTAAATCCTAATGCCCAAATCATTAATATTTCTTCAGGATGGGGTGCTTTCAGTTCCAATGACTCTGCATCGGTCCCCAACTACAAAATGTCAAAATCATGTTTGAACATGTATACTCTGCTTCTGGCAAAAAGATTACCAGGAATTACTGTCTCCAGTTTTGACCCAGGTTGGGTCAAAACAGATATGGGAACTGACAACGCGCCAAAACTTCCTTTCAAGACAGCACAGGAGCTCTACGAGCTTATCAATAAGCCAAAGGAAAGCGGTTATTTTTGGCATGAAGGGAAGATTAGGGATTGGTAGAGTGCATTATTTTTATTCCTGGCTCAAGTCATAAATCTCTCCAGCAAAATTCACACTATTTTTCAATAAAAGCACATAATGATCACTTAATAATCTTATTGTATAATTTTAATTATCATAATTTCAAATAAGAGTATATATATGACTGCTGCTAAAACTAATTTTCGTTGTGCTTTATTAAACTACTTGCTTGATCCTTCTAGTAAAAATAAGAAAGAACTTAAAAGTGCAAGTTCGAATTTATATTTCGAGGCTGCGGGTGCAGCGAAGCAACTAGCTCTGGAAAAAGCGCAAGAATCTAATAAAGAGGCTATCCTAGACGATATCGAAATTGATATAGATAAAATAAATACACAAATAACAGCTTTTGTTGAAGCTGCAATTGAAAATATATACATCAATGAAAAAAAATTACAGGCTCTTCAGAAAATCCTTGATGGCCTTTCCAAAGAAGAAGCTGTTTTTTGTACGGTATTAACAGATCTTACTGCAACATTACAAGATAAAAATCAAGTTGTAAGCAATGATCGCTATCAGGTATTCGCTACCATTTATCCCATTGAACTAGATGGACATCGAATAAAAAAAGATGATTCAGATGCCAGTGTAGCTGCTCTAACTCTCAGTAGAAAGCTTCTGTCCATTACATCACGAATTCATACAAAAAATAAATTAGAGCAAAACGATACTAAAGAAATTGAGAAAGCTTATGAAGAGGCTAAAGGCCATGGCATTGAAAACCATCGTGGAGCTAATTTTAAAGGAAAATTCTATAATTTTTGCCGAGCCTTAAGTTGCGTCTTTCTTGTACCCATTGCCTACTACGCACATAAGGGAACTGTATGGACGACAACAAAAACAAAAACCCAAAAAGATGTTGAAAACTCGCAAGATGCCATTAATGAATTCCAACAATCTTTTCAAAAACAATAAAGCTTGCTAAACACCAATAAAAAAACCAAAATATACTCCTGTTAATTTTGTCTAACAGGAGTTAGGATGACCCATGACAAAGAACTTGGCGAGCTATTGCAAGCAATAGCAGAAAAAAGTCTGCAAATTATTTCTGATATAAAGGAAACCCCTTTACAAATTCCCGCGATAATCAACCAATACATTGAGTTGACAGAGCACTTCCAAAATGTAATGAGCATTCTTTTGCAGAATCCGGAAAAAATCTGGGAAATGCAAATTGCTTACTGGCAAGATGCGTTTAATTTAGCACAAACCCAATTGCAACATTGGTTAAATGGGACATCTATGCCCATAAATGACCCACGTTTTCATGAAGAAGACTGGCTAAATAATCCATTTTTTAATATGTTAACCCAGCACTACCTCTTAGCCAGCCAGCATATGAATGCTTTATTCGAAAATCTGGAATATCCTGATCCCAATACTGCAAAACGCCTGCAATTTTTCACCAAACAATATTTAGACGCATTATCTCCTGCGAATTTTCTTCATACTAACCCCCAGATCATGGATGAAACATTGAAAAGTCATGGCAAAAATTTATTGCATGGTCTTCATAATTTACTTTCCGATCTGGAAGTCGGCTCTCCACGTCTCATGATCAAAATGACGGATACAGAAGCATTTAAACTCGGTGAAAATATCGCCATTACTCCAGGAAAAGTAGTCTTTCGAAACAGCATGATGGAGCTTATCCAATACACCTCACAAACTGTTAAAGTAAAATCGATTCCTCTGCTTATTATTCCACCCTGGATAAACAAATATTATATCCTTGACCTAAGTCCGCATAATTCACTGGTTCGCTGGTTAGTGAAACAAGGAATTACGGTATTTATCATTTCTTGGGTTAATCCAGATTCAAATTTCTCTCATAAAAGCTTGTATGATTATTTGAATGAAGGACCATTAACCGCGATTAGCACAATTCAAAAACAACTCCATGTAAAGCAAGTGAATACCATGGGATTTTGTATCGGTGGAACACTTCTATCCATGTTGCTTGCTTATAATAAAGCGCGCCAAGACAACTCCATTCATAGTGCAACCTTTTTAGCTTCAATGATTGATTTCAGTGATCCTGGCGACATTTCTGTCTTTATTGATGAACAGCAAATTGCAAAACTGGAAGATGAAATGAAGTCTAAAGGCTATCTTGCTGGAAAATTTATGGCTTCAAGTTTTAACTCACTACGTGCAAATGACTTAATTTGGTCTTTCTTTATTAAAAATTATCTTCGCGGCAAAAACCCGGTTCCTTTCGATATTTTGTATTGGAACTCGGACTCTACCAATATGCCAGCAACAATGCATTCTCAATATTTAAGATGGATGTATTTGCATAATGATCTGGTAAAGCCAGGCAAAATTCATCTGAATCATACTCCAATTGATGTCAGTAAAATTGACATCCCTACCTTTTTCCTCTCAACAGAAAAAGATCATATAGCGCCATGGAAAACCACCTATCTGGGTTTCCAGCTTATGAATGGACCTAAACGTTTTGTGCTTGGTGGATCAGGACATATCGCAGGAATTATCAACGCACCCGAAGCTAAAAAATACAGCTATAAAGTCAATAATCATGCTCCTGCCCATGCAGAACAATGGCTGGGGCAAGCAGCAGAGTATCCCGGCTCATGGTGGCCAGAATGGTTAAAATGGTTAAAAACTCATTCAGGAAAATTAATACCTGCCCCTGACCTGAATCAGTTACCTTTAAAACCTATAATGGATGCGCCAGGGAGCTATGTATTGAAAAAATAAACGTACGAACGGGCAAACTGTAACTTGGGAGATCGATGATAGGAACTCCCGGGTTCCATTTGCTAAACCCAGGTTACATTTCAGCCAATTCTTTTTCAATGGTCACGTAATCAATTTTTCCTGAAGGTAAAACAGGAATCTTGCTTCCCGGAAAAATGCGATGAGGGATAAGTAATTCCGAGTAAGCCAATTCTTGTATTTTCTTAACAAAGCTGCCCTTATCTGCATCGGCAGCCTCGCTATACAGTATAATCTGCTCGCCTTTTTTGGGATTTTTGGTGCTCACTGCAGCATGTAATAATTCAGGCCAAATTGAGGCAGCAACCCCCTCCACGGCAGTAAGAGAAACCATTTCTCCGGCAATCTTAGCAAAACGTTTTGCGCGACCGGCTATCGTAATGAATCCTTCTTCATTCATAGTGATTATATCTCCAGTATCGTGCCATCCATCTTCTGGAGCTATGATTGTTCCAAGTTGTGTAGATGAAAGGTACCCTTTCATAATATTAGGGCCGCGCAATATAAACCGCCCTCCTTCAGCAATACCATCCACCGGCTGAATTCGACCCTCCATAAAAGGGAGTAATATCCCCACACTGCCAGGAAAAGAGGCTAAAGGACAATTCATGGAAATCACTGGAGAAGCTTCCGTAGCACCATATCCTTCATAAATTTTTACTCCAAAAGTATCTATCCAATGTCGAATCGTCTCCGGCTTTACTTTCTCAGCACCCGCAAAAATGTAACGCACACTGCTGAAATCATGTCGTTCTGCAGCTCGAGCATACCCTGTTAAAAAAGTATCAGTCCCAAGCATAATGGTTGCACCGGTTTGATAAATCAAGCCAGGGATTATTTTATAATGCAAGGGAGATGGATAAAAAAAGCAATTAATTCCATAAATTAGAGGAAGGATTGAACCAGTAGTCAATCCAAAACAATGAAATATGGGTAAAGAATTGAAAAATTTATCACGAAAAGAAAAATCCACTCGCGAAGTTAATTGGCAACAATTCGCCACCAAATTAGAATGGGATAAGACAACTCCTTTGGGAACTCCTTCAGAACCTGAAGTAAACAATATAACGCCCGTCATTTCAGGAGAAACCGGCTTTCCAATTAATTGATACGCGCGAAATGGAAACATCCCTTTAAGTAACCCTGAAAGTTTATGACCTAATTTGATAGAAGACTTAAAATCTTCTAAGAAATAAACGTTTAGTCCTGCTTTCTGTAATTCCTCGACTAAACCTTCCAGTTTTGCAGTAGTGATAAATTGTCTTGCTGTATAAATAGTTTTTACTTCTGCAACCTTACACGTGGCCAATAAATTATGCAGTCCCAAACTAAAATTCAGCATGGCTGGGATACGCCGATATGCATGCAAAGCAAAAAAAGTGACCATACCTGCAATCGTTGTAGGTAACATGATGCCTACATGTTCTCCTACTTGCGTTTGTTTTTTAATTTGTCTGCCTAAAATAAAACAACGCGCAAGAAATTGCTTAGGCGTTAATGGAACACGATTTGCGTCTTCAATTTTTGCCTTATTTTTTGTTCCTAATGCGACTCCTTGAATAAGTGCTTCAAACATTGGCATTGGTTGAAAACTGTTTGCAAAAGTTAGTTCACTAATCAAACGAAACAAACGAGTACTCATAGCATTTCGATTAAGAGGCTTATTTACGTCCTGAATGTAGGATTGTGTTGGCAATACATGCAAAATAACTTTAGGGAATAAACGAATAAGATGTTTATCCTTACTTATAGAAAAAATACTGTGCTGAGCTCCATCAATGCGTATCGGGATAACTGAAGCTCCTGCCTTTTGTAACACCATTCCAGGAGCATCAAAAACTTTCAAACTCTCTTCCTGTAATCCAATACCCTGAGGAAAAATAACACAACGCTTTCCTTCCCGTATTGCTTTCACCAAAGCTCTTGCCGCAAAAGCACTCGTAGAATCAATGACAATGACATCGGCAAAAAGCTGCATTATCTTCATCCAAAGTTTACCTGATGAGTGCGGAGGGAACGCTACGGTCAATTGCTCAGGTAAAAAAGCGGCGAGCAAAAGCAAATCAATTTTTGATGTTCTATTGGCAATAATCACCGAATTAGGCTCGGGTTGATAATTTCCACATAACTCTACTTTAAACCAGAAGGCTAACAATGCTCTAATCCATCTGCGAGCACGCTGCTTTTGTCTTTCTTTTCGCGTAACTTGTTCCATGTTTTTGTTTCTCTTATGAAAATTCGCTTTGGTTATACCCAATCAATCATTTTTTTTCAAGATTGCAACGGATAACCAGGTATAATAGACTTCTTAATCAATTAATTGTTAAGGGACAGTAGCGATTACTAGGGTTTGTAAACAGAACCTAATACAGATTCATCCTACACAAAAAGAAATCCTATGAAATACAGAATCATTCATCCAGTTAAATCACTCTTTATTGTGTTAGCCTTGGTGTCTCTAATTACTGCTGCCTTCTTTTTTCAAAAATACTCAAGTGAAATCATTAACTGGATTGACCATCTTGGCTGGCTTGCCCCCATTTTCTTTTTAATTATATATTGTCTTGCAACTATTATGTTTTTGCCAACTATGGTGATCACTTTAGCAGGAGGAGCACTTTTTGGCCCTTTCTTTGGTACCCTGCTCAATTTATTCGGTGCAACAAGCGGTGCTGCTTTCTCTTTTTTAATTACGAGGCATTTGATTTATAACTGGTTTTCTCAAAGAAAAGGTGAAAGGTTAAGCAAATTAATTTCTGCCGTAGAACAAAAAGGATGGATGATTGTCGCTCTTTTACGGTTAGTTCCAATTATCCCTTTTAATATAGTCAATTATGGTTTAGGGATGACCGCAATAAAATTTCGATCTTATCTGATCACTACGTTCATTTTTCTTATTCCAGCTGAAATTGTTTATACCTATTTTGGGTATGCTGGAATGGAGTTCTTATTAAAACAAGGAACATTTTATAAAAATACTGAAATCCTAATTGCATCTCTAGCACTCTTATTGTTGTGTGTTATTAAGTTTTTGCATCTTAATAATTTTCGTTTCAAATATTCAGAGAAGAAGACAATTGATTCAGCAAAGGATGCTCGACTGTAAAAACGATGTCATCTAGAGAAAATACGGAACGAATACCCTGCAATGAATTCGTTATAAAAAGGCCATCCGCTTCCTTAAGCATTGCTTTTGTGATAGAAACTTCCATGCAACTTACACCTTGTTGTTTGGCGAGTTGAAGCAATCTTGAGCGCATAATACCGGGAAGTACTCCATCAGTTAAAGGAGGCGTCAGCAATCTCTTATCCTGTATCAAAAATAAATTAGCGCAGGTAGTTTCAGTTGCATAATGGCGCAGGTTAAAAAACAAAGCATCATCAGCACCTAAAGCAATGGCTTGGCGACGAGCAAGTATCGCTTCTAAATAATTGACCGATTTAACTTGATATATAGGATTAGTTCCATCTCTTAGCCATGGCACACTAACCAATCTCAGTGGGGAAGTTTCCACCGAATAATTAAAAGTTTGGAAGGTGAGCTGACTTACTTGTCCTCGGGTAGCTAATCCTCTCGGTGCAGAACCGCCGCTTAATAACGCTTTAATACCGCCGTGATATAAATTATCTTGCTTAATTTTACTAAGTAGATGTTCTAACCAATGCTCAAAAGAAAGATCAAAGGGGATGCCCAATTTTTGGGCAGAGTCGCTTAACCGCTGCCAATGTAAATAAGCGCAGCAAGGCGTGGCTGCCTCCACTCTAAGCGTTTCAAACAAGCCCTCGCCTAAAAAGATGCGATCATCTATTGGAAACGCAAAACTGTTTTCCCCTTCTGTGTGTACTCGTGTCCGGCTCATAAACTCTACTTAAACCTTAATTGTCGGTTGAATTTACTACGGTGTTTATTTGAAGCTTCGTTCCCAACCGCCATGAAAGGCCAATCTGTTAGTAGTCTCCAAAATCATCCAGCTCGTCACGCAAACGTTTTTCATCTAACATATTTTCCAACTTCCTACGTGCATCCAAGCCACGAGGAACCGTTTCCATAACTTCCGCTTCAACATCTAATTCACAGTCAACATCAACGAAGTCTTCTCCGACTTCTACAACAGCATCTTCATCATCTTCAAACAAATCACTCATACCATTCTCTCAATGAGTTATACTGTACCTAGATCCTATCCAAAAGGATCATAAAAACCAGGACGGCTTATATACCTTATTTTTATATTCTTGACTAGTTTTTTTTAAAAAAAATTAGCAATTCCCTGGATTTTCAGAGTGACAAATTTTTTAGAGCATTGCAATACCTTGAATTTTTACCATAAAAAATCGATAATTTAATAAGAGCAATACACTGATACCTGTATGACCGATCACGTCAAGAAGGCTTTAAGAGACACGATGAAACAAATACGATCCAAGATATCTGTTTCATATCGTGCTACTGCTTCAAATCAAATTTGTACTCGCATCCGCTTGCTGGAGCAATATCGACATGCAAAAAAAATAGCACTTTATTTTGCGGTCAATGGTGAAATTGATTTAGATGAACTCTGGAAGAATGCACTCTTACAAGAAAAACTCTGTTACTTCCCAGCTCTTAATGAGGATTTAACTCTTTCTTTTTTACCTGCAACAGCTGATACCCCTTTTCAAAAAAATCGCTACGGAATTGCCGAACCTGATGTTAGCCCCGATTTAGCCATTCCTGTGGAAGAGTTGGATTTGGTTTTAGTTCCATTAGTTGCTTTTGATGTACGATGTAATCGCCTCGGCATGGGGGCGGGTTATTACGACCGTACCTTTAAAGGTAAAGAAAATTGTCCACTATTTGGGGTAGCTTACCAATTCCAACGTGTAGATGATTATCTTGAGCCAGAACCGTGGGATATTCAGCTCAGCGCTGTCATTACCCAACGTGCTATTTATTGGTATGGTGGATAATTCACGAAGCGTTCACGCCTTATCCACCGAAAGGCTGTATTTGACGCATCTTTCGCGAAAGATGCGTCAAATACAGCCTTTCTCCAAAATTCAAGTATACCTCCTTGAACAAATAATCTACGTTAAAGCATCCGCATTCATTTCCCCGGTACGCACGCGGACCACTTGTTGCAATTCATAAACAAAAATTTTGCCATCACCAATTTTACCGGTATAAGCCGACTTGCAAATTGCTTCAATTGCAGCCTCAACCATATCATCAGGTAAAGCAAGTTCAATTTTAATTTTAGGAAGAAAATCCACTACATATTCAGCACCACGATACAACTCAGTATGACCTTTTTGTCTTCCAAAACCACGAGTCTCGGAAATGGTTATTCCCGGTACTCCTATTTCCATTAAAGCCTCATGAACATCATCTAATTTAAAAGGTTTAATAATTGCCATAATCATTTTCATAATATATTCCGCTGTGATTATACTTTTGTTAGACTCTTTGCAAGTAATGGCTCAAACCTATATTAATGTTCACTCGAACGGATGGGGCTGGGCACGTACCTTTGCAAAACAAAAATGGAGTGATTATGTTCGACCCCAAACAATTTGACGATTTAGCAAAAAAACTTTTTGCCGCTCTCCCCCCAAGTCTACAAAACATTGAAAAAGACATCCAACAAAAATTTAAAGATGTACTCCAAGCTGCTTTTGCTCATATGGATCTTATTACCCGTGAAGAATTTGATGTGCAAACTAAAGTTCTGGCGCGAACTCGAGAAAAGGTAGATCTTCTGCAAAAGCAACTCGATGTTTTAATAGCCCAACTTAACAAAGAGCAAAAGTAATTACCGTATAAGCCCAAGCGATAATAGAGTTCTTGCGGGATATGCAAGAGCTCTAATAGGAAAATTTTGTCGCTCATTTTGTGTCCAACATTAAAGGAATAAACAATGAATCTTTCGTTTATTAAAACGCGTAGTACTATTGGGATATTGGCACAGCCTGTATCAGTAGAAGTACATTTATCAAATGGTTTGCCGAGCTTTACAATAGTAGGCCTTGCTGAAACCGCAGTGAAAGAAAGCAAGGATCGAGTTCGTTCTGCTATTATTAATAGCCAATTTGAATTTCCCTGCCGTAAAATTACAGTGAATCTGGGACCTGCTGATTTACCTAAAACTGGAAGCGGTTTTGATTTGCCAATTGCTCTTGGCATTCTGGCTGCTTCCAACCAAATTCCTCAAACCCAATTAGCCAACCATGAATTTATCGCAGAACTTGCTTTAAGTGGTGAACTTCGAGGCATTTCCGCAATTATTCCCGCAGTATTAGCGGCGCATAAGGACCAAAGTTTACTTATTATCGCCACTGCAAATGCTCATGAAGCATCATTAACAGGCTATCCAAACATCTATAGTGCTAACAATTTGCGAGAAGTATGCAGCTATCTTTGCCAAGGAACTTCATTACACTCTTTACCACCCAAGCCAAAATCTTGTTCAGCTCAACACACAATGGACTGGTCTGATATCAAAGGACAGTTTCACGCGAAAAAAGCAATGGAGATTGCCGCTTGCGGTGGACATAGTATTCTACTAAGTGGGGCTCCCGGAAGCGGTAAGACCATGTTAGCAAAACGATTTAATACACTTTTGCCCCAATTATCTGAAAAAGAAGCCCTGGAATGTGTAGCCATCAATTCCATACGCGGTAAATTACCTGATTTTAGTGAATGGCGCTCTCCTCCTTTCCGCTCGCCACACCATACTGCCTCACCTGTATCTTTAGTTGGCGGAGGTAATCCACCTAAACCAGGAGAAATCTCTCTGGCGCATCATGGAGTTCTGTTTCTTGATGAATTACCTGAATTTAACCGGCAAGTTCTAGAAACATTAAGACAACCACTTGAAGCAGGGACAATATGTATTTCAAGAGCTGCTGCACAAACAGAATTCCCAGCTAAATTCCAGCTTATTGCAGCGATGAATCCCTGTCCTTGCGGACAATGGGGTAATCCTCAAGCGAACTGTTTATGCAGTCCAGAGCAAATTAAGCGTTATCATGCCAAGATATCAGCACCCCTATTGGATCGTATCGATATGCATATTTCTGTGCAAGCATTAACTCAGGAAGAATTAATTACTCCTAACATTAATCCCAATAAACAAAGTGATCTTGTCCGGGAAAAGGTAATCAAAGTGCGTACCCTGCAATTGGATCGACAAAAATGTCTTAATGCCTCTTTAAGTGCCAATAGTTGTGAAAAAATTTGTGCATTAGGTATTCAAGAACAAAATTTTTTACGCCAGTCTACACTGCAACTCAAATTGTCTGCACGAGGATATCATCGCCTATTGAAAGTTGCGCGAACTATAGCGGATATGAACGAAAGCAGTCAGGTTTTTCAAACTCATCTACAACAGGCATTATCCTTTAGACATGCTTTGCGCGCTCCTGGAAACCTATAGTCCTAAAAAAACCAGGAAGCTATTTTTTGCATTTGAATTTAGGGTAATCCTAAATTCAAATGCAAATTTAATAAACGTATAAGGTAATATATTATGGGGACAAACACGCCGAGTATAAAAATAATGATGATTACAGATATTGAATAATGTTTCGTTCCATCACCTAAAATTTCATTATTTCCATAGATTTTTTTTCTTTTGCCTAAAAGAAAAATTAAAAGAATTAAACCATAAAAAAAACTGGAGAAGAAACTGATTCGCACCAATAAATCAGGCATATCTTGGCTGTTCAAGTAGTCAATGGGGAAGTTGACGAGAAAAAGACACAAAAGCCAAACAAACATAGTTTTTGCAGGACTTTGTTGCTCCTCCAAAGCGGCAAACCACGTAAGTATCATAGGAAAAATTAATAAAGAAAAATAATACATCCAGCCAAAAGGGCTCATAAATAGCATCATAGCCAATGTGAGGCAAAAGGGTTGATGATTGATCGGGTTACTTTCGGTTGGCCCTAGTTTTCTCCAATACCAAAGAAATAAAATAACAAAGAGAACGCCATACAATAAATTAATTGGTATTAAATAGGACATATTAGGGAGTTTCTCCCCCCCAAAAAAGAGACGGAAAATAAAACCATAAATTGAGGCATTCCAATCATCGCCATACCAAAATACATGATTCATCATTTTGAAATAGTGTTTATAAATCATTGGACCATGAAATAGAACGGGAAGAAGTACAGCCATTAAAAGAGTAGCTATCATAGTTACAAAAACTTTCTTCCGGCCTTGTTTTAAAGTATAAAAAAGTAACAATGCGGGAAATAATTTAATTGCAATAATAATGCCCCATAATATCCCTGCAATATAATCGCGATGATTCAAATAAAAATAATAACCCAACATGATGAAAAACAATAAAATGCAGCCAAATTGCTGCGTTACAAAATTCATTAATGTCGGAAAAAATGCGAAATAAAGAAGGTATAAATTCACATAGTTTTTCTGTAAAAATTGGGTAGCAAACGCAAAACGAAATGTAATGGTTATACCAATTATTCCTAAAATAAGAGAAAAACAAAACCAGACAATTAATGCGTTGGAAAAACTTAGCCGTGCAAAAAAATCAAAAAGCCAGAAAGCAAAAGGTGGATTTAAATTGGCGGGTAATATCTTTATGGAAGGCGAATATGCAGTAAAAAAATTTCTATAAGGATTTTCATCATGCAGTAAAGCCTGAGCTGAGTAATAGAAAGAAGAAAAATCAATCCGTTGATAATGCTTGAAAATGAAAAAAGAAAGCACGCAATAGAAGCTCAGAAGCACGAGAATGCATATATTCCGGTAGCAATGACTCATGGAGATATCCTTGGGGCTTTCCTGTTTTAAATTGCACTTCCTTTGTGGATTACAGGCCTATTTACATTTCTACTCTCTTAGCCAAACTGTCCTGACTTTCTGCACTTCGGTACTCAAAAATCAGGTCATTTTGCCCCGGATCAAGTCTGGGAGAAATGGAAACAAACCCTATACTATCCTTGGTTACATAAAGCATCAAAAATTGCCATACGCACAAAAACACCGTTAGTGACTTGCTGCAATATAAAAGAATTTGCGCCATCGGCCACATCATTATCTATTTCAACACCGCGATTTATAGGTCCTGGATGCATCACCATCACATCAGAGTTAGTATAAGCAAGGTTTTCTTTTGTCAAAGCAAAATCACGACGATAAGAATCTAAATCCAAATGATCAGACTCCAAGAAGCGTTCGTGTTGTACCCGCAAACAAATCACTACATCTGCATCAGTTAACCCATCACGTAAATCATGAGTTACCCGTCCATAATGCACTGTTTTTGGCTGCCAAAGTTCCGGCGCGACTAAAACCAGCTCACCTACACCTAATTGCGCACAAATGCATTGAAATGAATTGGCTACTCGCGAATGCCTAATGTTTCCTAGAATTGCTATTTTTAATTGATCCAACTGCGGTTTTTGTTCAAGAATCGTCATCATATCAAGCAAAGCTTGGCTGGGATGCGCATGGGTACCGTCACCTGCATTAATTATATGAGCATTCTTCCCAATTCGATTTGCTAAGCTTTGCTGTAAACCTTCTTCTCTA
Organism: Legionella bozemanae; assembly: GCF_001648595.1. Taxonomy (GTDB): domain Bacteria; phylum Pseudomonadota; class Gammaproteobacteria; order Legionellales; family Legionellaceae; genus Legionella; species Legionella bozemanae. The sequence goes on from NZ_LBAW01000006.1 coordinate 69,754, forward strand.
TGGCGAATCACAAAATGTTGAATTCCCATAGCAGCAAGGTTACGGAGTGTATCTTCAATAATCTCTCCTTTGGTTTCGGAAGAGCTTTGTAGATTTAAATTAATTACCGGCATAGATAAACGATTTGCAGCTAACTCAAAACTCACTCGAGTGCGAGTACTGTTTTCATAAAACAAATTCGCAACAGTATGTTGGGCATATGAAGGATAATGATTATGCTGTTTGAAATAAACTGCACGTTGCAGTAAAGACTCAATCTGTTGCCGTGATAATTGACTAATTTCTAAGAAATGATTCATAAAACCCTTATCTTTTTAACTTAACCGCCAGGAGGCTAGAGTCTAATTTATTAATTTACAGATTTTATTTATACCGATGTCCTGCGGCTTGACCCGAGATCCAGGAATCTCTCGCCATCTATGGATCCCGGGTCAAGCCGCGGGACGTCAGCATTATAAAATCCCTAATTTACCAAACTAAACATTAGGGTCTGTTTCCATTTCCCCCGGACTTGATCCGGGGCAAAATGACTTGATTTTTTCGCGCATCGAAGCACACAAAATCAGGTCATTTGGGCCAAGATAGTAGAAATGGAAATATACCCTATTCAGGATGTTGCAGCCATTGCTCCAGTATAACACACGCCGCGATACTATCTACCTCAGATTGTTTGATTTTACGATATCCACCTTGCGCAAACAATTGCTCTCTAGCCTCAACAGTTGAGAGTCGCTCATCAACTAAATGTACTGACAGAGAAAATCGTTTATGTAATTCTTTGGCAAACCGCCGCGCAGCAGAAGTCGTATACAATTCACTGCCGTCAATACAGGTGGGGATACCAACTATTAATGCTTGTGGTGACCATTCGGCAATAACTTTAGCTACTGCATTCCAATCAGGAATACCCCTGCGGGCACTCAGCGTGGCCAGAGGAGAAGCACTGCGTGTGAGTTGCTGACCTACTGCAACACCAATGCGTTTATAACCAAAATCAAAACCTATATAAACAGGACTAGGCATGGCCAATATTTGAACTAAGTTGACTCATTTTGATCCCCAAAGTGGATCCCGCATATTCCCAACGATCTTCGAAGGGTACCTCATACAGAATCTCTGAGCGATATGGGCAAATTAACCAAGTATTTTCGAGAATTTCTTTTTCTAATTGATTCTCTACCCATCCAGCATAGCCTAAAGTAATTAAAACGTCTTTAGGGCCTTTATCTTCTGCAATCGCACGAATAATATCATTTGATGTGGTTACGGTCACCTCATCTTGCAGAAACAAACTGGAACGCCAACCTCCAAATTGCTTATGGATAACAAAACCTCTCTCAGGTTGTACTGGGCCACCAAACATCAGAGGCAATCGGCTTTGCTCCATACGAACTGGCTCGATATGGAGTTGCTCAAAAACAATTGCCAAAGGAAATTGCATTGGACGATTTATAATTAAGCCTATTGAACCTTGTTCATGGTGTTCGCAAATATAAATAACGGTTCTTTCAAAATTAGGATCATTGAGGGAAGGCATTGCGATCAGCAAGTGATTAGCCAAGGAGCTTATAATTGCCATGAGCCCTCCTGAAAGGTCAGTTTATTAGTTAGTATCTCTATATTAATTATATACCATAAACAAATTGTTTAATTTTTATTCTATTATTGAAGATCACGTTCGACTGAAACCTTTACATAAAGTGTTGCTTGCTGAGAGAATGGTCTTCCTGCTGTATAAGATACAGCCGTAGAATCAGTATCTCCTGTTCCCTCAGCAGTTCCTAGAGAAACCCATTTATTTAATGGAACCATTAAAGTGGTGTCTATATTTTGATTATCAAACTGTTGCCCTCCCGCAGGATCTTGTTGTTCCCGTACTCGACGCAGCTTTAATTCAACCTTTGAACCCCGCATGATGGGTTGCACTAATAAACCATTTTTGATCTGATGCTGCTGGTAGGTAATTCCTGTTGTAAAAAATCCTGCCCCTACTGAAGTGATGATGGGTACTTCTTCATCGGTAGATACGAAGGCAGATTCGCCACTCATTACGTTAACAGATTGTGAACGTTTTACTTCAGCTGGAGATTTTGAACTGTAGCTTACGGAATTTTCATTTTGTGCAGTAAGCCAATCTGGATCACCTTGATAAATAGAAATTTTAAATGTTACTGGGGGTACATCAATTTGATGTAGTACGGTCCTGATTTGGGTAAGTGTTTCCGGCGAAACCTGAACTACTAAAGTTTCCCCAGAACCGCTTATTTTTTCCCCAGTTTGCAGTAAAGGTTGTATTAGTTGGATAACTTTTTGGACTGGAACATAGTGTAGCTCAATTACTTTTGTGATTGTTTGGGAAAACACATTACTTGCTAACAACAATAATCCTATTAGGCAAAATCGCTGCATCCTGAGCTCCTTTCTGTTCCCTAGGGCAATTAAGAAAAACTTATAATGGTAAACCCCAATATTTTCAATTGTAGACTAAGATGAAGAATTCATGGAGCAAATTAAAAATATTTTTATTTTTAACCGCAAAAGAGCAAGAAAAACCGAAAAAATCCGCGAACTATGATTCAATAGTTTTGTTCCTGAAAAAGTTTGGGTATACTTCTCGAAAATTTGCTTAAGAGATGCAACACCATGGGTAGCATATTTAATATATTTGGTCCTTCACCGATAAGACCGATAGAACAACACATGCGTAAAGTACATCAATGTGCCAAACAACTCTACCCATTTTTTGAAGCGGCTCTAAAAAAAGACTGGTCTACTGCTAATAAAATAGCAGAAAAAATAATTTCACTAAAAAAAGAAGCCGATTTAATCAAGCGGGATCTACGTCTTCATTTGCCTACAGGTCTCTTTCTCCCTGTTTCGCGCACTGACTTGCTTGAAGTGCTCAGTGCCCAGAATCTCATTGCAAAAAAAACTAAAGGCATCGCAAAACTCATTATAAGCAGGCAAATGATTATTCCAGAACCACTCGTTCCTGTTTTTATGCCTTTTTTAAGTCGTTGTCTGGATGCATCAAAGCAAGCGTGTAAAGCAATCAATGAGTTGGATGAATTGCTTGAGGCAGGTTTCAGAGGATCTGAAGTTAAAATCGTTGAAGAAATGATTTTAACACTTTATGAGATTGAACATGACAGCGATGAACGCCTAGCGGATATCAGGCATCGTATTTTTGAAATCGAAAAAGATTTATCTGCAATCGATGCAATATTCCTCTATGAATTGGTCCAATTGATTGATGATTTAGCCGATGGTGCTCAACATGTGGGTAGTCGTCTTCAAATTCTAATAGCTCGGTAGTCACGTTTTATGGATTATTCAATTATATATCTTCTTGCAGCAGTCATTTTGTGTTTTCTGATGACTTGGGGGGTTGGCGCTAACGATTTGGCCAATGTCATGAGCACTACTATGGGCTCAAAAGCAGTTACTGCCAGACAAGCAATGCTGATCGCCATAATTTTTGAATTTGCTGGTGCATTTTTAGGAGGAACTGGTGTTACAGAAACAATGCGCGATGGGATTATTAATTCCAGTGAGCTCTCTGGACAACCACTTATTCTTATTGAAGGAATGCTAGGTGTTTTATTAGCTTGCACTATTTGGATGAATCTGGCGAGTTACCTTGGAGTTCCTGTTTCTATTACTAATGCTTTAGTAGGTTCAATGGTAGGTTTTGGCACCATAGTACTCGGTCCGCAAGCAATTCATTGGAACCAAGTAAGCCGCATCGCTATAAGCTGGGTTACCTCACCCATGATTTCAGGGATCACTGCTTATATGTTATTTATCAGTATTCAACAAACCATTTTTATCAAAAGTAATCCACTCGCTAAAGCTAAATTGTATATCCCGATTTACCTTTTTCTCATTGGCTCAATTTTGTCATTTATCACTGTATTTAAGGGGCTTCATCATTTTCACATTCATCTCAATTTCAAACAAAATCTGGCAGTTACTCTTGCAACCAGTATTATTATCACCATTATAGGTATGGTAATTATTAAACGAATACCGGAACATCATAGGATAAGACGCAGAGAGCGATTTATCCAAGTTGAAAAATATTTTGCTGTACTGATGGCAATGACCGCATGCGCAATGGCTTTTGCACATGGTTCGAATGATGTAGCCTTAGCCGTGGGACCACTCTCAATTATTTACAGCTTGATTATGAATTCCCATCAAGTGTTTGATGCCAATAATTATCCAGCATGGATCATATTATTAGGCTGTGTTGGCGTGGTCACAGGTTTGCTTATGTATGGTAGAAAAGTGATTGAAACTGTAGGGAGCGCCATCACTGCACTTACTCCTAGCCGTGCTTTCGCTGCCACTCTTTCTGCCGCAACAACTGTTGTTGTCGCAACAAGTACAGGTATTCCAGTTTCAGCGACACAAACATTGGTTGGCGCAGTTCTTGGGGTAGGCTTGGCACGCGGTATTGGCGCATTAAATCTGATTGTAATTCGCAACATCTTTATGTCCTGGATACTGACATTACCTGCTGCGTCTATCTTGACGATTTTAGCTTACAAATTGCTGCATTCTTTTATAGGCTAGGCCAAATAGATTTCTGGGGGTTGCAAAAAAAAGGAACTAGGGATGCACATCCTGAGTTCCTTCATGCATCCACCCAGGTACTAATATTTAAAACTCTTCCCAGATTTCACCTTTTTTGTTTTCATAATCTTTATTATCACGCATCAAAAAAATACGCTTGTGCTTGTTAATCTCTTTTATTTGTGATGCGGATTTATCATGAGTTGCATCAAATTCAAATAAAAATTTATCATAGGGACTTACATAAGCTTTATCTATATCGTCTGAACTCATAACCAATCCAAAATGACTATAATTTAAATCAGGTATTTTATAGCTTTTTCAGCTAAGTTACCATTATTCTAGAAAAAGTAGTTGAACTTGCCAACTTTTAAAGAAATTAGGGGCTGAAGATGAGTTTAAAAAAAGCAGAATTACATGTCCATTTGGAAGGAACTATCATTCCCAAATTAGCTGCAAAACTAGCCGCACGAAATAAATTAGTTCTGCCTGAGGGTCTTGTCGCCCCAGATGGGGCAAGCTATTTATCCAAAGACTTCCTCGATTTTTTAAAAGTTTATGATACGCTTGCATCAGTGATTCGGTATCCTCAGGATTATTATGATATTACCTTAGACTATTTACGAGCTCGCGCCCAAGAAGATACTATTTATGTGGAGATGATGTATTCACCTGATCATGCTGAGCTCTCCAGTAAAATTCCTTCTGCAGAACACTTGGCTGCAATTCAACAAGCAATTGACGATGCCAAAGAGCAATTTAATATAGTAGGACGTATTATCATTACTGCAGTTCGCCATTTTGGTGTCCAAGCAGTAGAGCATGTGGCACAACAAGCTCATAAAGATAGATTTCCATGTGTCACAGGCTTTGGTTTAGGCGGTGATGAAGCAAAGTTTCCTCCGAAACTTTTCAGTAAAGCATACCGTATCGCAGCCGACGCGGGTTTACAATGTACTGTCCATGCAGGTGAATTTGCTCCTGCAAGCGGAATGGTAGAGGCTATGGAGAATTTACCAATTCAACGTATAGGTCATGGGGTTAATGCAATTTATTCGCCAGAAACTATGGACATGGTAAAAGAGCGAGGGATTACTTTAGAGGTGTGTCCTTCAAGCAATATCTTTTTGGGCTTGTTTAAAGATATGAATGAACATCCTTTGCCTAAATTTTATGACACAGGTATTAAGATCAGCATCAGTTCAGATGATCCGCCATTTATGAGTACCACGTTAGGTCGAGAATATCAACGTGTACAAAAATCTTATAGCTACAGTGATGAGACAATGAACAAAATTACACGTATGGCTATAGAAGCTGCTTTTGTTGATGAAAAAACTAAAGCAGAACTTCTAGCGAGAATTTAATTTTATGAAATGATATCAGATTGGGGGAAGGCATAGCCTTAAAAATTCTATAAATCTCTCAGGCATAAAGCGCAGTACGTGCTATGAAAAATTTTGTGCAAATTTTTAGGCCATAACAAGGGAAAACCACCTCAAGAAACCCAGGTTCCACTGCGTTGGCCCTACTCCATAATATTTTAATTCCTCTTCACTCAAAAATATAAAAGGCTAATCATTCCGATTCAACTCACCCAAAAGTTGCTCAATGTACCGCCTACAAGTCAACGGGTGATGCAAAAAATTAATAATGCGACGTGTACCACCAGTTCCGGTAATGCATATCATCCCATAGCTCAACATGCTGCCCAAAAGCGATTGACGAATATCGATTGCTTCAATCTTGCTTAATGGAATATCGATCGTTTGCCTTACAACAACTCCAGTACGAATAATAACATGATTTTTCTTGATCGTGACTGAAGAAAAATAATAGGTCATCCAAGTCATTCCAATCCATAGTAAAGCTACAGCAGCCAGGCCGTAGCCAATTTTTTGTAAGATATCTATTTCTGCAGCATAAAAAACAATCGCCAAAGCAGCACATAAAGCGAGAACTGGCCAAAGAAATATTATCCAATGCATTCGAGTAAAAAAAATAACATTACTGTCGTATGGCTTCTCAAACATTGATTCACCTATTATTTTGAATTGTTTACTAAAAAATTATAATATTGCATTTAGCTCGAATTTGCTATTCTATACTTCGTATGAAGTATATACTAACTCTCTTAATTTTTTAGAATCGAAAAATGCGCTCAATCAGTCGTTGCCTTAATAAACAGCTTACTGACCTATGTCAACGCTCTGTTCAATTGGAAGAGCTTACGAATAAAATCAAGCTTATGCTTCCTGAAGCTTTAGTCAACGAATGCCAGGTAGGAAGTTTTAATAAGGGTTGTTTGTTATTAACAACTACTGATGCCGCCTGGGCATCGCAACTACGTTATGCGATTCCGGAACTGCGTGATAAATTACGTAAAGAAGCAGGTATGTATCAACTTTCTTCAATTAAAGTGACTGTTATTGAACCTCAAATTCAATATGAAAAATCACGTCCCCTTCAAAAACACGAATTATCAGAAAAAGCTAAAGCGATCATAATTAGCGAAAGTCAAAGTTGCACGTATGAACCATTACAAAAAGCATTGTTGCATTTGGCTGACGGTGATAATGAAAGCAAGCAGGTAGGGTAAAACGCATCTAATACATGACATAAAATCAAAAAGCCTTACATTCTCAATTCACAAGTGACTCTGTCATCCCACGCAGATCCATTTTTATAGTGGCTCATGGATGGATTCCTGCCTGCACAGAAATGACAACATCCGCGTTATAGCTTGGCAGCTATGGCCTAGTCTGAGAGATCCTACACCCTATTAAGATGCCTTCTAGTGCCCACACACAATAATTTACGGAAAAAATTAGCGATTCATTTCAATTGAGCGCTATTGCAAAACGGCGCTCTACCCATTCTGAGCCAAGATAAGTAAAACAATCTTGCAAGTAGTCATTCAATTCATCCTCTTCCATCACATGTTCTTGCCCAACAGGTTGAACATCATGATGAAAATAAGTATCAAAGTAACGTATTGAAAAATCAACATAATCTCGTGTATGGAGAATAAAAGAATGCCATAGCCCATCAAGAATAAGCAATGGGCCAAAAAGATAGGTTTTTTTACCCTGTTTTGCCCTTTGTGCATTTAACCACATCCAAGACAATAAATCCGTAAATAATACCTGGCTTTCTTGTTCAGAAAACTCAGGATGATGATGGCAAAAATGGTTTATTACTGCTTTATTTTTATAATCAAGCAGAGCGGATAAATTGCTCATCCGCAACATGCTTTTTTAGTACTTGGTCTTTCGGTTACATAACGTACAATACGGCAGATCATTTCTTCTTTAGTCATTATTATCTCCACGATTGTGATCATAAATAAACGGCGCAGATAGTCTAACAAATGCTCACAATGGAAGCAATTTAATTATTTCATTTTTCAATTCAATACAAATTGTCCCAGCTCAATCCTGAATATTCAGGATGAGCACTTAATTACCAGATCACACAACGATTTTTATTTACCATAGGACTGTCATTCGGAATATGGAACGCCTCCTGAAATTGGGGAATATTAGCCAAGCTCCCATTTACTCGATATTGAGCTGGAGGATGCGGATCAGTCGTTACCTGATTACGTAATTGTTGTGGTCGAATGTTCATTGCCCAAACATGTGCTGTCGCTATAAAAAATTGCTGCTCCGGTGTCAGACCATCAATTGTAGGTGCATTTTTATATGCGTCAGAATGCTGGAAGGCTCTATAAGCAAGAGTGATACCTCCCAAATCAGCAGTTGCCTCTCCTACAACCAATTTTCCTTGTACATGCAAACCATCATCTACAGTGTATTGTGAAAATTGATTCACAATACACTGTGTTGCTGTCTTGAATTTTTCTAAATCACTTGGTGTCCACCAATTTTTTAAATTGCCATGACCATCAAATTGTGCACCTTGATCATCAAACCCATGAGTCATTTCATGCCCCATTACAAAGCCAATTGCACCATAATTCAAAGCAGCAGGTGCATTTGGATCAAAAAATGGCGGTTGAAGAATGCCCGCTGGAATATTTAAATTATTCATTGAGGGATCATAATATGCATTAATCGTTTGTGGTGTCATGACCCATTCAGTTCTATCTATAGGTTTGCCAATTTTATTAAGATCTCGTTGGGTTAAAAATTCATTGGCTCGAATTACATTTAATACGTATGGTCCTCGATTAACTATCAATTTGGAATAATCCCACCACTTGGAAGGGTAACCAACCCGCTCTTCCATCATGTCAAGTTTCTTCAATGCAGCCTTACGTGTAGCAGGGGTCATCCATGATAAAGTATTGATGTCTTCACGCAAAACTGCGCGAATATTTTTGAGTATCTCCAAAGCTTGTTTTTTATCTTCTGGAGAGAAATAGCGATCCACATACATTTTACCAATGGCAAAACCTAAAGCACCATTTTCTGTACCAACAACCCGTTTCCATCGAGGTAATATTTTCTCAGCACCAGTCAAGACTGCTACCATTTTAAAATTTTGATCGACAAAAGGTTTAGATAAGTACGAAGCAAAAGCATCAATTAAATGCCAACGCAAATATGTTTTCCAATCTTCTAAGGGAACAGTTTTTAATTGTTTATTCATGTCCTTAAAAAAACCGGGCATTGCTAAATTCATACTTTTTATTTGTGCTTGACCCATTGCTGAAAAATATGCAGGCCAAGTAAAATTGGGAGTCACTTGGGCAAGTTGAGCTTTATCCATAATATGATATATCGCATGGGGATCACGTTGCTCTACTTGAGACAGAGAAACCTTGGCCATTTGTGTTTCTAATTTCATTACTGTATTTGCTTCAGCTGCTGCTTTATCAGGGGAATCACCTAATAACTCAAACATTTTGGCGATGTGATTAACATAAGCCTCACGAATTTGTTTAAATTTAGCATCATCTTTTAGATAATAATCACGATCAGGTAAACCTAATCCACCCTGCATGGCAGCAGCGATCATCTCTTCACTATTTTTAAAATCTTGCATGCTTCCAAAATTAAAGAATACACCCACCCCTATTTGATGCAGATGTGCTATTTCACTTTGTAAATCCGTTAAATTTTTTAAGTCATTAATACGATCAAATTCAGGCTGTAATGGCTTAATTCCCAGTTGATTGATACTGGTTTCATCCATGCCGCTGTAATAAAAATCACCTACTTTTTGTTCTATGCTACCTGGTTTTGCGTTGGTATTTTTTGATGCATTGATTAGCATTTGGTGAATAATATCTTGAACTTTTTCATTGATAAGATTAAAGCTTCCCCAGCTTGAATAATCAGGAGGAATTGGGTTGTTTTTTTGCCAGTTACCGACTGCATAAGAATAAAAATTCTTACTCGGTGAAATACTGGTATCCAACCAATTCAAATGAAGTGCTTGTTCTGTTGTTTTTTGAGGGTCAGTGTTTGCAGAATATATTGCGGAGCTGCATAACAGGGCAAAAGCAAAAAGGCTACTATTAAGTTTCATGCCACAACTCTCCTTTGCTAATCATTTATGTTAATTCACGAAGAATCTAAATAAACCAAGCAGGCGGAGACAAAAATCATAACCAGAAATTTGTGCGGCCGGGATATTCCTGGGGCATGATTCGTCTTCACCTTACACTTTTGCACATTTAGCGAAAAGCCATGTGAACAAGAGACAGGTTACTCCCAGGCTACATTCCTACGCTTCGACAGGATAAAACTCAGTTTGCATTGCAGGGAGATATTCTTCTGTATCAAAATAAGTATATTCCCAAGCGTCTTGTCTTACCATTAATTCACGTAATAATCTGTTATTTAATTCATGTCCTGACTTATAACCTTCGAATGCACCAATCAAACTAGAACCTAACAGATACAGATCCCCAATTGCATCCAATACTTTATGAGAAACAAATTCTGATTCAAAGCGAAGCCCATCATCGTTGAGAACACGATAGTCATCAACAACTATGGCGTTATCCAAGCTTCCCCCTTTTGCCAAATCGCATTCTCTTAATTTTTCATAATCGGAGAGAAATCCAAAGGTACGTGCTCGGCAAACCTCTTTGACATAAGAAGTTGTAGAAAAGTCAAAACTTACTGTTTGAGGTTTATCATTAAATGCAGGGTGGTCAAAATCAATGGTAAAGGTAATTTTATACCCATTATAAGGATAAAATTGAACAAATTTCCCATTATCTTCTACACGAATAGGCTTAAGAATACGTATGTACTTTTTGGGTGCATTTTGCTCACGTATGCCCGCTGATTGAATCAGGAAAACAAAAGGAGCCGCGCTACCATCCATAATGGGTAACTCTGGAGCATTTACATCAATGTACGCATTATCAATACCCAACCCTGCCAAAGCAGAGAGCAAATGCTCCACGGTTGCAATTTTAACGGGCCCATGGTGTAACGTGGTACATAACATAGTGTCCCCCACATTCTCATAAGAAGCGGGTATTTCTACTACAGGTGAAAGATCTACTCTTCTAAAAACTATGCCTGTATTCACAGGAGCAGGTCTCAATGTTAAAAGCACTTTTTCACCGGAATGCAATCCAACACCAGTTGCCTGGATCACCTTTTTAGGAGTTCTTTGTTGTGTCATTCGGTGCTCACCTTGTTCCTCATCATGTTTTATTTTTTACTTTGCACGCAAAACTTCGTGATCGTATCAATATTTTAATATTTAGTCTAATTATTTTTGTATCAAAAATTTAAATTCCCCTTCCTCTGCAACTTTGTAGAGGAAGGAGCAGATTATCTATACCTCTTCTTGTCGGCGTAAAAATGCAGGAATATCAAGATAATCCACATCTGGAATACTCTCACCATTTTGTTTTGTAACAGAGGACATACTGGCTTGAGCTTGTTTACGAACAAGAGCAGGTCTTTCTAACTGCTGATAATCCAAAGAGCCATCACTACGAGTTGTTTCAATCAAACGTGCTCGATGAGCGTGTTGTGGTTGTGCTTGCTGATGACGTTGTCTTCCATCCCCAAGACCTGTCACAATAACGGTTACACGCATTTCATCAGTCATTTCTGGATCGATTACTGTTCCTACTACTACAGTTGCATCATCAGAAATAAACTCTTTGACGACATCCCCTACTTCCTCAAACTCACCAATTGACATATCAAGGCCGGCGGTAATATTGACGAGGATTCCACGAGCACCTGAAAAATTCACATCCTCCAATAAAGGAGAAGCAATTGCAGCTTCAGCAGCTTGACGCGCTCTTTGTTCACCTACAGCGCTACCTGTACCCATCATCGCCATACCCATTTCTGACATTACAGTACGCACGTCTGCAAAATCTACGTTGATCAAACCTGGGCGGGTAATTAAATCAGAGATACCTTTAACTGCACCCAGTAACACATTATTTGCTGCCTTGAATGCATTAAGAAGACTAATGTTTTTTCCTAAAACGCTGAGTAATTTATTGTTAGGAATTGTGATCAATGAATCAACATGTTCTGCTAAACGACGAATTCCTTCCTCAGCTGCTAACGCCCGTTGTTTGCCCTCAAATGAGAATGGCTTGGTAACAACAGCAACGGTTAGAATGCCTAGTTCTTTGGCAATTTCCGCAAACACAGGCGCAGCACCAGTTCCGGTTCCACCACCCATCCCTGCCGTAATGAACACCATATCCGCACCGCTTAAGATTTCGCGAATATGGTCTCTGTCTTCTTCTGCTGCTTCACGGCCTATTTGTGGATTTGCACCAGCACCTAAGCCTTTGGTTAGCTCATCACCCAGTTGAATGTGTATTTTCGCATTTGAGCCTCTTAATGCCTGCGCATCAGTATTAGCACAGATAAATTCAACTCCATCAATATTTTCTGCAACCATATGCTCGACGGCATTACCACCACCACCGCCAACACCAACTACCTTAATCACTGCATTATTACTATGGTGTTGGCCTTCCATTAATTCAAACATAACCCTGCTCCCCTCATATGTTTAATCTTTTAAAAAAAACCGGCAGTAAACTTTTAGTCGAATCGATTACCAGTTTTCATTTTTAAACGTTGTTTGTAACCTAAAAATTACCTTGGAACCATTCTTTCATACGTGCCCACAAACTCTGGGTATTATCATTCATTTTAGGTACATTGTAGTTTGATTCATACTGTTGTTGATAACCTTGCAACAATAATCCTACGCCTGTAGCAAATGAAGGATTTTCAGTTGCTTCAGCCAATCCAGAAACATGATGAGCACAACCTTTTCTTACTGGCATTTCAAAGCAAAGTTCTGCAAGTTCAATACCTCCTCTCACATTGGCAGCACCACCAGTCAGAACAATGCCTGCAGCCATTCTATCCTCAAATCCGCTGCGTCGTAATTCGTTACGCACTAAAGTAAATAGCTCTTCATATCGCGCCGCGACCACATCTGATAAGGCTTTAGCTGATATTTTTCTTCCTGGTCTATCATTAACACTGGTCACTTCCAGCATCTGATCTGAATTGGCTAATTCGGTTAATGCTACCGCATGATTCAGTTTAATGGATTCTGCCGCTTTTGTAGGTGTGCGTAAAGCCATAGCGATGTCATTGGTCACTTGATCTCCTGCAATAGGAATTACGGCTGTATGCTGAATTGCACCTTCACAAAATATCGCAATATCTGTGGTTCCACCGCCAATATCAATTAGGCAAACACCCAGATCTTTCTCATCTTCGGTCAAAACTGCATGACTTGAAGCGAGTTGTTCAAGAATGATGTCATTGACTTCTAAACCGCAGCGACGTACACATTTAACTATATTTTGTGCAGCACTTACTGAACCGGTGACAATATGTACACGCGACTCAAGCCGTACTCCGGCCATTCCTATAGGTTCACGAATGCTACCTTGTTGATCGATGATAAATTCCTGAGGTAAAACATGCAGAATTTTTTGATCAGCAGGAATTGCTACTGCTTTTGCAGCATCAATTACACGTTCTACATCAGCCTGCGAAACTTCTTTATCGCGAATGGCAACAATACCATGTGAATTTAAGCTGCGAATATGACTACCAGCAATGCCTGCATAAACAGTTCTTACCTCACATCCAGCCATAAGCTCAGCTTCCTGAACAGCGCGTTGGATAGAGTTCACGGTGGCCTCTATATCAACCACAACACCGCGTTTTAAACCACGAGAGGGATGACGACCTATTCCGATAATTTCTATTGCACCGTCAGAGGTAACTTCTCCAATTAATGCAATTACTTTTGAAGTTCCTATATCCAATCCAGTGATAATATCTTTTTCTATTTTTTTTGCCATTATCGTTCCGTTTGTTGTTTCCACTGCACCGCCATACCACGTGGATAACGCAGGTCCACGCTAGACAATTGCTCAATTTTCTCTGCAAATACTGCAGGATATGCTTTACAAAAACGCAGCAATCGTTCTTCTAACTCTTTCTTTCCTAAATATATTTTTATACCATTGCCTAAAAGTAATACCCAAGATTGGTTTTCTCTTAGATACAGTCCAGTGGCGTTTAAACCATACATTGATAATATCTTACTCAATTTTTCGTAAACTTGTAAGACTTCCGCTTGTTGAGATAGTGGTCCTTTTAATCGCGGTAAGTTTAGACCTTCTGGAACAGCACCTTCATTAAATAATCTGCCATCCTCAGTCATCAGAGCATTATCCCAAATCGCAACTGGTTTTTTTTCAACGAGCCTTATTTTCAAGGTATCTGGCCAAACCCGCTCCACAGTAGCCGTGTCGATCCAGCTCAGCTCATTTAATTCACTCTCTAATGCCCTTACCGATAAAGTAAAAAAGCTATTACTCAAGTATTTTGATAATACACTTTCCAATTCCTTATGGGTCACATGCTCATAATTTGCAGCAACTTTAATTGTGGTGACAGGAAACCGCCCCGCATCGGACACATAATAATAGCCTAATCGACAAGCTAAAAATATGGCGCTTAAACTTAATACCAATAACCAACAGATATATCGCAAATTCCCGGAATCAACATCCCTATTTTTATTCATGGTGTTCACAGATAATTGGTTACTAAATGTCGCCGGCAATTCTGATGTACCGTCGCAATACGGATCAACTCGTCCAGTAATTCAGGATAAGATAAACCACTTGCCTGCCATAATTTGGGATACATACTAATCGAAGTAAAACCAGGCAAAGTATTTACCTCATTAAAGTAAATCGTTTCGGTTTTGTCATTAACAAAAAAGTCAACACGTGCCATACCCTTGCATTTTAATCGGATAAAAATATCTGCAGCAGCCTTTTTTAATTGCTCATACAAAGTCTGACTTAAAGGAGCGGGTATAATCAGATCTGTTTGTCCACTCTCTAGGTATTTTGCTGAATAAGAATAAAAACCATCAGGATGATTAACGTGTATTTCACCAGCAATGCTGACTCTTGGCTCTCCAGCAGGTACAACACCCTCCAATACTGACAACTCAATTTCTCGTCCAGGAATAAATGATTCAATCAAAATCTCTTCGTCATAACGTAACGCATCATCGACTGCTACTAACAATTCAGCCATATTTTTTGCTTTATGTATGCCTACACTGGAACCCATTGCACAAGGTTTAACAAATAAAGGCCAGCCAAATTCTTCTGCAACTTCTTGGCAAAAACGTTGTCTTTCAGTTGCCGGGGTATGCCATGACAAAAGCTTGTAGTTCGCTGATTTTAAACCATCGACGCACACGATGCGTCTTGCCATATCTTTATCCATTCCAATAGAGGACGAAAGTACATCACAACCAACATACGCAACACCTGATAATTCCAGCATTCCTTGCAAACATCCATCTTCATATAAAGGACCGTGGACTACGGGAAAAACCACATCAGCATCAACAGATAAACGTCCATCAATAAATAAACTCGCCATCGGTTTTGAATGTTCTGTGACTACTGGAAGTTTTTCTTTGTAAGCGAGTAAATCCTGATATTGGTGAAGATGAAATAATCCATCTTTATCCATTGCTACAGGGATAATGTTATATTGTTTCGCATCTAAATGTGCAAGAACAGAAGCAGCTGAAATTAATGAAATTTCATGTTCTCCTGATTTTCCACCATAAAGCAGAACTAGATTGAGAAGCTTGGACATTAACGGTCTCCGATTATATGAACTTCGCGCATCAACTCAATTGTTGTCTGCTCACGAACTTTAGTTTGTACTAAATGTATCAATGCTTCAATATCTGCAGCAGTTGCTGAGCCTTGATGATTGATAATAAAATTAGCATGCTTCTGAGAAACCATTGCACCTCCGATATTGAAACCTTTTAATCCACAAGATTCAATAAGCCGAGCTGCAAAATTTCCTGGAGGATTTCGAAACACTGACCCACAATTGTATTCATTCGTTGGTTGTGTATTTGCCCGATGAGCCAGCAACTCTTTTATTACCTGTAATGACGTTTCTTTATCGCCGGGATTTAGTTTAAAGGTGGCTGAAATAAACCACTCATTAGGAGGTCCCGAAACATGTCGATACGCTACCTCATATTCCTCAGGTTTACGAATTCTTATTTCACCATTGCGAGTCATGGTCTGCAGTTCGACTACAAACTGCCAGGTTTCACCACCATGACAACCGGCATTCATTCGCAATGCTCCTCCCATGGTTCCTGGGATTC
Organism: Legionella bozemanae; assembly: GCF_001648595.1. Classification (GTDB taxonomy): domain Bacteria; phylum Pseudomonadota; class Gammaproteobacteria; order Legionellales; family Legionellaceae; genus Legionella; species Legionella bozemanae. Next base: position 85,990 of record NZ_LBAW01000006.1, read on the forward strand.
CAGCCCAAAACTCACCACCAGACAAATTATTGCGTGCACAAAAACGAGCCATACTCGCACAAGATACCCCAGCTTCGACTTTAACAGTCTGCATGTCTAAGAGAGTCATTTCTTTTAGGCATCCTTGAGTAAGAATCACGGTTCCTGAAAATCCATTATCGCGAATCAAAGAATTGGAGCCCAATCCCAACCACAATAAAGATTCTGTTTCAGGCAGCTGACGAAGAAATAAAGCAAGATCAGGGATATTTTTGGGCTTATATAGTCTGGCAGCAGGCCCTCCGACACGCCAGGTTGTATATTCCGCCAAAGGCTCGTTATAGAGCAAACTGCCTTGAAGTTCAGCTACAAGACCACAATCGTTCTCAGTTGGACTCATGTTGCCCTCACATTTCTTTCATCAGGTTCACAGCAATTTGACCAATACTCCCGGCACCTTGCATCAAAATCACATCGCCATCTTTAATCAACTGATTCAACTTTGCTTTAAGCGATTGTTCGTTTACAAGGGTTACTTTCTTATCTTTATCTCTAATTTTTTGCGCCAGACTCTCACTGGTTATCCCTGGAATTTCAGGTTCTCCTGCAGAGTAAATATCAAACAAAAACAATTCATCGGCAAGACTTAACACATCAACAAATTGATCTTGTAAGGATTGGGTTCTTGTATATCGATGCGGTTGAAAGACGTGGACAAGACGTTTATTTGGCCAAACATGGCGAAACGCATCGATGGTTGAGAGAATTTCCTGAGGATGATGCCCGTAATCATCGACAATAAGAGCCGAACCATGCTCAAATTGTTTCTCGCCCAACATTTGAAAGCGACGACCTACCCCTTGGAATTTTGCCAAGGCACGTATAATCGAAGCATCATCTACACCTAATTGTGTCGCAATCGCAATAGAAGCCAGAGCATTTAACACATTGTGACGGCCTGGGTATTGAAATTGAATGTTTAATGAGGAATACGGTACGGGACGTACTACCGTAAATTCACTAATTAGTTCATTTTGCGTCCAATTAGTTGCCCGGTAATGAGCCTCCTCCGCAAACCCGTAAGTTAATGTAGGTCTTTCAATCGCTGGCAGGATCTTGCGCACCTCTGAGTCATCAATACATACCACTGCCAAACCATAAAAAGGCAAATGGTGTAAAAACTCAAGAAAAGTTGTTCTTAATTTATCAAAATCATTCTCATAGTTATCCATATGATCTGCATCAATATTGGTCACTATAGCCATCATAGGTTTTAAGAATAAAAATGACGCATCACTTTCATCAGCCTCAACAACAAAATAAGGGGATTGGCCAAGTTGGGCATTAACACCCAAACTATTCAATTTACCGCCGATCACAAAACTTGGATCTAACCCCCCTTCAGCCAAAAGACTACTTACCAGACTTGTTGTTGTCGTTTTACCATGGGTCCCAGCTACGGCAATGCCATGACGAAAGCGCATGAGTTCAGCAAGCATCGCTGCTCGTGGAATTACTGGAATCATTTGTTCGCGAGCAGCCACAATTTCGGGATTATTCATACCAACTGCTGAAGAACGAACTACAACATCAGCACCTTTTATATGTTCTGCTTTATGTCCCATATAAACAGGGATTCCTAAAGATTTTAACCTTTGTACCGTACTGCCTTCACCTAAATCAGAACCTGTAATACGGTACCCTTGGTAGTGTAATACTTCAGCAATACCACACATGCCTACACCACCAATTCCAACAAAATGTATTTGTTCTACACAGCCCATCCTTGAAGATATAAATTGTCCTGAATTACCCACAAATGCCCCCTTATGCTGACAGAGGCCCTAATCCCAGAGCCTGCCAACGATTTTCATGATCAATGCGCAATAATAACGCAATTACAACACAATTGATAACCATACTTGCGCCACCATAACTCATTAAAGGTAAAGTTAATCCTTTTGTCGGTAATAAACCCGAGTTAACCCCCATGTTTATAGCAGCTTGTAATCCCAACCAAAATGTCAAACCATAAGCAGTATATGAGGCAAATAGCCTCTCTTGTGTATAAGCATTATACGCAATAATCAAGCCTCTAATAACCAATATACTGTATAGAGTCATGACCATTAAAATACCTACCAGACCTAATTCTTCTGCCAATACAGCAAATAAAAAGTCAGTATGAGCTTCTGGTAAATAGAGCAATTTCTGAATACTTTCTCCCAAACCTGACCCAAACCATCCTCCTCGACCAAATGCAATCAAGGATTGAGTCAGCTGATATCCACTATTATACTGATCAGCCCATGGATCTAAAAATGCAGTCAAACGGGCAACCCGATAAGGGGATGAAACCGCCAAAAAGGCCAGCGCGCCCATGACTACAATCATTAATCCTATATAATAGCGTAATTTTACACCAGCTAAAAACAGCATGGCCATAACAGTACCTGAAATCACTACCGTAGCCCCAAAATCGGGCTCAAGTAATAACAAAAAGGATACAACGCCTAAAATCACCATAGGCTTAATAAAGCCCAAAATACTATTGCTAACCGCCTCTTGTTGACGTACCAAATAACCCGAAAGATAAAAAATCATCGTGAGCTTGGCCAATTCAGATACTTGGATACCTATTGGCCCCAAGGCTAACCATCGCCGGCTTCCATTGACTGCCCGACCTATTCCTGGAATTAATACAATAAGCAACATCAACACACAAATTAACAACATCGGCATACTGATACGCTGCCAAATACTGCTATCTGTCCTGATCACAACAAGGGCAATCATTAAACCTGCAAATAAATAACATGCTTGACGAATTAAGAAATGAAATGGTTGGTGAAAGTATTTGGTAGAGATCATGACCGAACTTGAAGCCACCATCATTAGTCCGATAATAAGCAAACCGATGACCACACTAATTAACCATTTATCATAAAGGGAAATAGGTCTGCTGACAGGTTTGCCCCTTTGATTCACATGTCTTGGCCGCATCGTTTACAATCCATTCACTAAAGAAGCAAATGATTCGCCGCGATGATTAAAATCACGGAACATATCCAAACTGGCGCATGCTGGAGACAATAAAACAACATCGCCTGGTTTTGCCTGTGACTTCGCTACAACTACTGCATTATCCAATGAAGAAGCGCGCGCTATGGGTACCACATTCGCTAATGCAGCTTCTATCTTATCAGCATCTTCACCAATTAAAACAATGGATCTTACATAATCAGCTATAGGATGAACCAACTCACTAAAATCAGCCCCCTTTCCTTGCCCACCTGCAATAAGTACAATTTTTCCTTGCATAGAACCTCCTATTCCATTAATTGCAGAAATCGTTGCACCAATATTCGTCCCTTTAGAATCATTAATCCAATCAACGCCATCAAGAGTTCGCACCCATTGGCAACGATGCGGTAAGCCCGTGAAAGAAGTCAATATACTTACAATGTGTTGTTGTGGAATACCTGCAGCATCAGCTAAAGCAGCTGCAGCAAGAGCATTAAGCCAATTATGAACTCCTTTGATCAATATGGACTCAACGGGCAAAATGCAAGTATTTCCCTTTGCCAAGTATATGTTATCATTTTGCGTGATCAACCCCCAATTGTTTTTTTCCGGAGCATCCATACCAAAGGAAATACGATTGACTTCAGCAGTTGGAATAGTATAAGAATCATCGCGATTAAATAATGCAATCTGTGCTTCATCATATATTCGTTGTTTGGCTTGGACATATTCCTCCATAGTATGATGTCTGTCCAAATGATCGGGAGTCACATTGAGAATGGTCGCAACAATTGGAGTTAAAGAATAAGTTAAATCCAATTGAAAACTGGATAACTCCAAAACCCATAAATCATACTGATGCTCATCGTGCAGCATATCAAGAACTGGTGTTCCTATATTTCCAGCCACAGCAACTTTATATCCTGCTGCCTTCGCCATTTCTCCTACTAAAGTAGTAACGGTTGATTTTCCATTAGTTCCTGTAATTGCGATCACCGGAGCATGAATCTCTCGAGCCAAACACTCTATATCCCCATATACAGCAACACCCATTTGCATTGCCTTTTTTAAAAAAGGGGTATCCAAAGGTAAGCCTGGGCTTGCAATGATATCAGACAATTGGCCTATTACTTCATCAGGAATGTGCTGGGTATAAACACGAACATTAGGAAATTCCTTTGTAAATTCAGTGACACTCTGAGCTTGTGCGCGTGTATCAAAAGCAATAAAGGGTTTATTTTTACTATGTAAATATCGTCCTACCGATACCCCAGTTTTACCCAAACCTGCAACTAAATACAAAGGAGGATTCATGAGTGCACCTTTTTATCGAAGTTTTAAAGTAGCTAATCCGCATAACACAAAAACAACAGTAATAATCCAGAATCTGACAATTATTTTAGGTTCTGACCATCCTTTTAATTCGAAATGGTGATGTAAAGGTGCCATTCGGAATAATCGTTTACCATGAGTGTATTTAAAATAACCTACCTGCAGAATAACAGAAATTGTCTCAATGACGAATAAACCACCCATCATTAATAAAACCAATTCTTCTCTGATAACCACAGCGACAATGCCTAAAGCAGCCCCTAAAGCTAAAGATCCCACATCGCCCATAAACAACTGTGCTGGATAGCTATTGTACCAAAGAAAGCCAAGGCCAGCGCCAACAATCGAAGAACAAAAGATCGTGAGCTCCCCTGTATTGGGAACATAAGGAATCCCCAAATAAGGTGCATAGACCGCGTTACTGGAAGCATAAGCAAAAATACCTAAAGCACCAGCAACCATGACTATAGGCATAATAGCCAAGCCATCTAATCCATCCGTCAAATTTACTGCATTGGAACTTCCGACAATTACAAAATAGCCCAAAACAGGAAATAAAATACCTAAACCAATGGTCAGGGATTTAAAAAAAGGTACAGTTAACTGGGTGTGAACAGGTAAAGTAGCATGCATGTATAAATAAATTACAGCAATAAGCGCAATGACTGATTGCCAAAAATATTTCCACCGGGCAGGCAATCCTTTACTGTTCTTTAATACCAGTTTGCGGTAATCATCGACCCAACCCACTATCCCATTTGCAAGCGTAACCAGAAGAACTAGCCATAAACTGGACTGTTGTAAATCCCCCCAAAGCAAACAACTCACAGTGATTGCTAATAAGATTAAGACCCCTCCCATAGTTGGGGTTCCTGCTTTGGATAAATGGGTTTGAGGACCATCATCTCGTACCATCTGGCCAATCTGCAAACCTCGCAACCAGCGAATCATCATCGGACCACAGAGTAACCCTACAAGAAGTGCGGTCAATGAAGCCAAAATGGATCTGAAAGTTAGATATTGAAAAACTCTTAACGCATGATATTGCCCTTGAAATAGCTGCGTTAGCCAGTAGAGCATAATTGTTCCTCTTGTTTACCCCACACTTATGGGTTTGTTTTAAATAATGCCCAACAGGATAATGGGCCAAAAAAGCGGCCAAGCATACCATAAATCAATACACCATTCAGCATCATACAAAAAAATTTCTTTTGGCTCTTAATTCGGGATTATTGATTGCCATTTAGATTAGACACGCTGGGGCTCCATTCAGTTTATATCAGTTGGTGCACAATTTTTTCCATTGCACTGGATCGAGATCCTTTTACCAAAACAACAGTATCCGGTGATAACTTTTCCACCAGGTTTTGCACCAGTTGTTCTTGGCTAGTAAAATGCTCACCACCAACACCAAATGACTCGGCAGCCAATTTACTATTGGAACCACAGCTAAGTAATTGATCGATCCCCAAGCGGCGCGCGGCAAATCCAACTTCCTGATGGTGCTGGGTCGCCCAAATACCCAACTCACCCATATCCCCAAAAACAAAGATCTTTTTCCCAGGGCGTTCTGCCAATACTTCTAAAGCAGCTAAAACAGAGCGTAAATTTGCGTTGTACGTATCATCGATCACAATAGATTTATTTTTTCCCTCAAGAACGGTTAAACGTCCTTTAACACCGCCAAAGCAACTTAGCCCATGTTGAATTTCTTTTATGGAAATGCCTACAGCATGGCAACACGCCGCAGCAGCCAAGGCATTGCGAACATTGTGTAAGCCAGGAACCTTTAAATGGATATCCACTTGCCCATTAGGTACGATTAAAGAAAACTGGCCACAGCCATTAGCATCCAGCGTCACATCTTGAGCATAAATATCAGCCACATGCTCTAAAGAAAAGCGAAGAACCTTTTTATCAATCAACAACTCATCCCAAAAATGAGCATAAGCATCATCATCATTGACCACTGCAACACCAGCAAGAGATAAACCTTGATGTATTTCTCCTTTAGCACGAGCGACACCATCTATAGAACCAAAACCTTCAACATGCGCTGGAGCAATATTATTAATTAAGGTCACATCAGGATGAACAATCGCCACAGTATGCGCGATTTCGCCTGGATGATTTGCACCCAACTCAAAAACTGCATAACGGTGTTTACTATTCAGCTGTAAAATGCTTAATGGAGCGCCAATATGATTATTTAAATTTCCTTTGGTCGCATGGGAAGGAGGCGGTAAAATAGCAGCAATCATTTCTTTGGTTGTGGTTTTTCCATTGGATCCAGTTAATGCGATGACAGGACAATGTATATTTTGTCGATGCGCAGCTGCTATTTTGGCCAACGCTTGTATCGGATCCGAAACAATAAATTGTGGTATGTGTACTTCATTTACAGCATGACTCACTATCGCCGCTACTGCACCCCGCGTTTCCGCTTCCTTAATAAAATCATGCCCATCAAAGCGTTCACCGCGTATGGCAATAAACAAACTGCCTGGCTTGAGTTCACGGCTATCAGTACAAATACCAGTAAGTTCGGCATTGATCTGACATGGTTGGGCAAGTAATGCAGCAACAGTATTTAGGTTCATAGTATTAAGACATGGCCAAAAGTCTAGTGTACTAACACTTGAGTATAGAGTTCAAGGGGTAGCATAGTAAAAGCGCTCTAACTCTTATTGCTATACCCTTGCAAACAAGTAGGGAGAGAAAATCAATTTTTTAAGAAGCCCGGAATGACAAAAACTGTAGCCTGAATGAAGCGCAGCGGAACCCGGGGATTAAGAAGTATTCATTTCCTGAAACCGGGTTCCGCTGCGGCGCTTCACCCAGGCAATATCGATTATTTATACAGCAGCAGACTCTATATGAGATTGATTAATTTGCAACAGACGATGATAACGAGCAATACGCTCCTCAGTCAGCAGCTGACGCTGATCATCAAGTAAGTGAGCATCCAAACCTTCGCTTAATTGTCTTGCTGTTTCTAACATTACTGCAAATCGCTCAATATCAATACCGGGATTTTTTGAAGAGTGCATATATAAACAAAGGCCGCGTACGCTAAAAGCACCTATATTTTGCAAATCAAAAATCCCTGTCGCAGTTGCTGCCGCCAAGCTGCACAAAACTGGACCTTGGCCATTAGGAAATTGATGACGGTGAAATAATTGACCTTCACCAAAACGTAGACCAGCCGCCAAAACGGTTTGTAATAATTCATATCCAGCAAATTGTCTGTTTTCTTTTGCCAGTAAAAAAATCATCAATGTAAGGGGATTATCTGTTTTTGCCGTAACCTCAACTTCTACTTTAGGTTCTGGTTTGGGTTCAAGCTCTATCCTTAATTTGATTTCCTCTTCATCATCCTGAGGCAGCAAACGTGGTTGTGATGGTTTTGCATTAGGTTTTTGAAATACTTGCAAATCATCATCCACTTTTATTTTATTCTCCATGACTGCAGCGTTGATTTTGCGTACAGCAATGATGTCATCAGGATAATTTTGTGTGTTATCAGGATTCTTTTCAGTTTTTTCCGAACCAGGTTGATAACGTTCTGGACTTAAGCTCTGTCTTCTAGCTTTCATTAAGCGCCCAATTGCTACGATAACACCTATTAACAACAGGACATTAAGAATTAAGCTCCAATTTGCCTGCATCATTTACTCCATAGCCAAAGCTTGTGTTACATCAACCGCAACCAAGCGAGATACTCCAGGTTCACGCATAGTTACCCCAATCAAATGATCCGCCAATTCCATTGTTACCTTATTATGTGTAATAAAAAGAAACTGTACGAATTGTGACATCTCTTTCACTAAAGCGCAAAAACGCCCCACATTTACATCATCTAAAGGTGCATCCACTTCATCTAGCATACAAAAAGGTGAAGGATTTAACTGAAAAATAGCAAAAACTAACGCCACTGCAGTCATTGCCTTCTCTCCTCCAGATAACAAATGAATGGTACTGTTTCGTTTTCCTGGAGGTTGTGCCATTACTACAATACCAGCTTCCAGCAGATTATCACAAGTCAATTCAAGCTGTGCCCTTCCACCACCGAACAGACGTGGAAAAAGTGCTTTGAATGACGAATTGACCTCTTCAAAGGTATTTTCCAGACGCGAGCGGGTTTCTTTGTCCATTTTTTCAATGGCAGTCTCAAGAGTTGCCAACGCTTGATTTAAATCATTATATTGCTCATCCAAATACATTTTACGTTGTTGTTCCGCGGTAAACTCCTCAATCGCAGCAAGGTTAATAGCTCCTAAGCGTTTGATTTTTTCAGAAAGAGCGATTAATTCATCTTCACGCATAACTTGAGTCACACCCACTGGTATTTGTTCAAGTAATGCTTGCGGTAACAGGCCTAACTCATCAAGAGATTCATGTACGGAGCTTGCACGCACCACTAAAGCCTGCTCTTCCATTCGAGTTTGGCTTATTTGTTCTTGGATCCGTTTTACCTCGAAATCACAGTTTAAAATATTTTTCTCACAATCTTCAAGCTCCATCCTGAGCTGTGATAATTGTTCTCTACTTAAATTCAATTGCAATTCTACTTCACTGTGTTTTTGCAATTGTTGGGCAAGTTGCTCCTTGAGCTCTTCTCCAGGTCCTTCAGTTTGCAAACATAGGAGTGCCAGGTTTTCCAAACGCTCCTGTAAAATATTTAACCGCTCTTGCTCTCGCAAAATGCGCTCGTTCAGTTGCTGTATTTTATTTTTTTCTCTATCGTATTCCAACTCTGCATGATGTAGTACAGCGCGAGACTCTTCCAGCTGTTTATTTTTTAATGTCAAACTGTGCATCCATTCTTGCTTTTCATGCAGACACTGTTCTTGTCGTTGCTCAGAGTCACGACATTGCTCTTCTAAAGAATGCAATTCCTCCTTTATAGTGCATTGTTCTACTGCTATTTCTTCTAAAATAAGCTTCAACTCTTCACATTCAAATTCTAAAGCAGCCGCCTGTTTTTCAGCATGAATAATCGCTTGTTCATTGGTATTCAAAGCGAGGCTGTTCGATCTTAGTGCCTCATTACTGGCATTGACATTAAGCTTTTGTAATTCAATTTCTTTTAGGCTTTTTTGCAGTTGTTGATGCGTCTCATCGCGTTCTGCTCTTAAGATGTCAATCTTCTGTTGTAACTCCTGAACAATCACAGATAACTCGGTAATTTTTTGTTGTCGTGCCAATAAGCCTAACTCGTCCTGTGTCTCAGGTGTAACAAATTTCACCCATCCTTGACCTAACCAAAAGCCGTCAGGCGTTATAATGGATTCGTGTTCTTTCAATTCAGGCAACCAGCTTAACGCTTCATCAAAATGTTCCGCAGTATAGATATGCTCCAAAGGACATGCATTTGCTGGGATATCCCCTTTTATTTTATCTATAAGGCGTGGGTAAGACCCTGCGTTAAACGCTCTCTTCTTCAGTGTAACAATATTTTCGCCTTGTTGTTCGCAAATTACTCGTTGCGGCCATAACTCATCAAACGTTTCTAAAACATATGCATGTAATGCTTCATTAAGAACTCGCTCACACGCAAATTGCCATTTCGGTTCAACGTGTAAAATATCCATCAATCTAGGTTTTTCTGACCATTCCTTAATAGGATTTTTATTGTTTTGCATCCCTTGCCGTGCCGCACGCTGAGCTGCCATCAATGCAGCATGTTCACTGTTCGCTCGATGAAAATTATCTTGTAACTCATGCAACTGTTGTTCTATATCTTGCAGCTTTGCGCGTAATTGATCTGTGTTCTCCTGGCTTTGTTTGAGTTGAAACTCATCAAACTCTTGATCTGCAATTAATTTAGTATGCTGCTCTTCTAAGTTTTTTCGAGCCTGTTGTAAATCCGCCATAGAAATCGTTTCTTGCTCTAATTGAAGCTTTTCTAATCTTAAAAGAGTGTGTTGATGTTTCTCTTCTAAATGTTGTGCTTTGACTTGTGTGACTTGGAATTCTCTTTTCAGATTGCTGGCATGAGCCTGGACTTCTTGCCAATGAAGCTCCCATTCGCCCTGCTGTTGTTGTGCATTTTGCCAATTCGCTTCGTGCTCTTTAAATTGAGTCCTTAATTGTTCCAGTCGATTTTCTAGATGATGTGCATTCCCCTGACAATGAAGTAATTCTTCTTTATCGTTTTTAAGTTGTTCTTGTGCAGCTTGCCAATCATTCTGCATTTGCTGTTGGTCATGCTCCAAACGTTTCTTTTCACGCATTTGCTGTTGAATGGTTTCTTCCAAACGTGCAATTTCTGTCCCCAACTGATAGAAACCCGCTTGAATTTGCTGCGTTTGCTCATCCACATCATATAGTGTTTCATTTAAAGTAGCTCGCTCTTTATTGGCTTTGGCTAATGCACTTTGCTGCTGTTCATAACTAACCGCCAATTCTTGTATTTGCCGCTGCTTCACTTCTTGCTGGACAATAAAATCTCGCCATTTGAGTGCGAAAATTTCGGCACGACATAATCGTTCTTCATCTTTGAGAGTAAGATAACGTTCGGCTGCTTTAGCTTGACGCTCTAGACGTTGCAATTGTTTGTCCAACTCGTCTCGAATGTCTGCAATGCGCGTCAGATTTTCGCGTGTATGTTCAATCCGTTGCAATGTCTCACGCCGTCTCTCTTTGTATTTGGAAACACCTGCAGCCTCTTCAAGATGAACTCTTAAGTCCTCAGGCTTGGCTTCAATTAATTGAGAAATAGTGCCTTGTCCAATAATTGAATAACCGCGAGCCCCCGCTCCGGTACCAAGAAAAATATCGGTAATATCTTTACGTCGACAACGACTGCCATTCAGATAATAAGAAGAATCACCATCTCGGGTCACTACGCGCTTTACAGCGATTTCGCCATAACTGGAAAAAGGACCGGTCAAACGTCCAAGACTATTATCAAAAACCAGTTCAACAGAAGCCTGTCCTACAGATTTACGATTGGACGAACCATTAAAAATAACATCAGTCATGGATTCACCACGCAAATTTCGTGCAGAACTTTCCCCCATAACCCAACGTACGGCATCAATAATATTTGATTTTCCACAACCATTAGGGCCCACAACTGCAACCAATTGGCTTGGGAAATGAACCACTGTGGGGTCTACAAAAGATTTAAAACCGGCTAATTTTAATTGCTTCAAATGCATAAGAATGGCAATTTTAAACAAAAATAAGCGGGCATTATAACCGAGGATGGACAGAGTACAAAACCTCTTTCCCAGTTGAGTACGGGATTAAAAATATTATCGAGAAAAAGAAAGTGAAGAAAATTTGATTGACGTAATCAGATCCAGAGGCGCACATGATCTGTTGTCTTTTTAAAATCTAATTACATTGGGTTATACGATAAATCTCTTTCTACATAGCTGCTCACCGAATCCTTTTCGCTTACATGAGAGAAAACACTTAATTTTCTTTGTGTACTTTTTTTATCTCGGTACATTTTCATCACCATAGATTTATCTCTATTATTCAATAAATTATATTCAATTAAATAGTCTAATAATTGGACAACATCCTTAACAGATATTTTTCCTTTATCCTTTCTTTCAAAATGATAGTGCCCTTCATCACTATACTCAGCATTAATTCCTTCGTGGTACTTCAGTTTATTGGTTTCTTCGGTTTCATGGTCAACTACATAAGTAAAAACACAATTGTCATCTTTATCAAGAGCAATAGCCATTTCCATTAAATTCAGTAATTCATTAAATCCATTATAATAAAAAGTTATGTTATCTTTTTTAAAAACAAGAACTTTTATATTCTCAAAAAGTTGGATAACGATATTCGTCATATTATTATGATATGTTATTAGGCAATTAGTTTATTTTATCACATACTCTCGCTAAAATTTAAATTTGCTTTGCATAAAAAAAGCAAGACCTGACCCTAGAGGTATTTACCGAATCTTTAGAACTTTATTATGCGTAATAAATGTAATGCGTATGGGCAGCATATTGCTTTTGTCTGGACTGAGGTAGATACAGTAGAATTCGTAGCTGTATTAAAGATTGATATAATTAAAGTAACATGGCATTAACAACTATTATAATAGGAGTTTGTGGTGAGTAAGGCTTTTACTAAAGAAGATGATGAGTATATCGAACCAGAGCGTCCAGACTTAAAGGTCCCAAGCATCAAAAATTATATGACCCCTATTGGCTTTGCAATGCTGCAGACTGAATTACGCAATTTAGTTAGTAATGAAAGGCCTGAAATTGTGAAAGTAGTAAGTTGGGCAGCGGGTAACGGTGATCGATCGGAAAACGGGGATTACATTTATGGAAAAAAACGTTTACGTGAAATTGACAGACGCATTCGCTATTTGACGAAACGATTGGAAAGTGCGCAGATAGTCGATCCGAAACTTCAAGTCGGTCTTACTCAAGTATTTTTTGGCGCCACTGTCCAATACATCAATGAGGATGGTGAATCTCATTCTGTCAAAATTGTAGGTCTGGATGAAGCAGATATTAATGCAGGAAAAATAAGCTGGGTTTCACCCTTGGCGAAAGCATTATTGAAAGCTAGAGTGGGAGATTGTGTGACCTTACGGGTTAGAGATGGGGAATGTCATTTAACGGTGACCAATATTTCTTATGTCGTCTAATGTTATATTTAAATTCAAAACAAGTTTCATTAATACATTTTGTATAGACTAAAATGAGCTTTCTTCCTATCATAAAGTTTACAAACCCATCAAAATAGGAAAGTCGCTATGGGGACTCATTTGACAAACAAATGAACAAAGATATAATTCTGCCATTTAACAAAAAATGGATAGATTAATGACGCGTTTACTCAATAAATCACTCACCCTAATACTACTTAGTACTGCGTTTCTTTTTTCCACTCCAATTTTTGCAGATCCACCCAATCTGACTTTAGTTAAAAATGAACTCAAAAATTATTATGATTCAGGCCTTTACCAAAAAGAATTAACGCAAGTTATTAAAAAAGCACACAAATATATTCATCAACAAGCCGAAATAAATCAAAAAGAAAAATCACCTAAAAAATTAGCCCTGGTATTAGATATTGATGAAACCAGCTTATCAAATTATAAATATATGATTAAACGTGATTTTGGTGGAAATCATAAGCAATTTCACAAAGACATAATGGCGGCTAATGCTCCAGTAATTAAGCCTATGCTTGCCTTGTATCATGATGCCCGCAAGCATGGGATTAACGTATTTTTTATTACAGGAAGAAATGAAACTGAACGCAAAGCAACAGAGAAAAATTTACAAGAAGCAGGTTATTCTGAATGGTCAGGCCTGTATTTGCGTCCCAATAATTACTCCGCTAAATCGATTACTCCATTCAAATCAAGCACACGAAAAATGATTACAGAAAAAGGCTATACTATCGTAGCATCTATAGGGGATCAGTACAGTGATCTTAAGGGAGGGTATGCTCAAAAGGTATTTAAATTACCCAATCCTTTTTATTACTTACCTTAAATAAGAAGCACACTCTGAAGACTTCTTGCGAAAGTTGTCCACAAATCTCCTAAATTTTTTTAGAGCTATCAGGTACCATTTGATTGGTATCCTGATGGACTATATCTTTTAAAATAAGTGACATTAACAATTGAATTTGTTGCTCATACATTTTTCGATCATATCCCCCTTCTAATCCCCAATATATTTTTTCAATATAATCTTTATTTTCTTGATAGAGTTTAAATATGCTTTCATAAAAATAGGTTAAGTCCTTTGAGTTAAAACGAGTTTTTCGTGCCTCAGCAATCCCCATTAGGTCGCCATCAACATACTTTCCGCAATAAGCTGTTTCTTCTTCATGTGAATCCCAACCTGTGGGTAAAAATAGAGCTACTTTCTGATGATTTGTTTTGGCCTGTTCTATTTGCTCCTCAATTTTCTCTATCGCAAAAACCAAAGCAGGATGTACTAAACTGGGTTTACGTAGAGTAAGACTCAAATCTACTGCATAATATTCTAAATTTCCCCGTTGCCACATGTGAATTTTTTGTCCGATATCTTCTCCACTCTTTTGGAAAGCCTCAGTAATAAACGCATCATCTTGTTGGGGATAAACCCTTGAGTCAAAAACGTCTACATGACATATATCCATATCTGAGGCAGAATTCCATAAAACATCGCATAAACCATTGTCTCGATTTACATCCGTCCCAACAATAATATGCTTCAGTGGTTTACTCGATAAACTTTGCAAGTATTTAATTAATATTGCTGATTTATTTAAAATGCAAAAGCCGCTTCCTTCATCACTAAACGCATGGTGTGAAGGCAAACCAAAAGAAAAATGCACTTTTCCAAAGTGAAATAAAGTCATTGCAATATCTTTAATCAAGACCTCAAATGCTCCTGGTGTAATAAGAATATCCGGAGATAATTGTTTCCATCCTTTTTGTTGCGCTTGAATACAATAAGTAATGAGCTTCTGCAGGTATTCTTGTGTATGTACTGCCAGTAACGCGCGAAGAATTTCATCATTTTCAGGAAATTGAGCAAAAAGTGTCAATGGTGCTTCCGCATCGCCTTTCTTCATTGCGGTAAATAATTGATTCCAGTGCGTAGGTAACGCCACAACATCTGTGGTAACAACAGGTAATGAAGAATCTGTAGATTGATAGTCTTCAATCACCCGCACCATATGCTTTAGCCGTTTCAATTGGTCTTCATCGGCCCCCGCAGGCATGTGATGCATTTGCTCTATATCTTTAGCAGAGGGAATTTGAATACAGCATTCTTGATTTTTTTCTTTATGTACATCAGTAGAGGTCATATGTCTAAAAAAATATTTATGCTTCATCATCATTTACCCATAGGAAAATAAAGAGAAAAAGAAGCTTTGCCGAAAAGCAAAAACTTCTGCCATTTCTCTTAGATTATAGAGTCTGGGTTGATGATGCAATGAGGAAAAAAATCAAGCGTAACTAAATACCATAGCGTTATAGGCTGGAGGTTCGCCATAATTCTCAATGCCTTCTTTAATATCCATAAGCTCTTGAGACAAACCTTTACGTCCTCCTGACTCCATTGCTTTAGGACCTGCAAAAAATGTTAATCCGATCCCAGCCGCAGCCGCTAGAGAAGAAGCAATGCCAAAAACAAATTCTGTTTCAAATAAACTTAGACCTAAAGCAAAACCCCCAGCACTGAGCACGGAACTCGAACCAAAAGTCGTTATAAAACTCACGACGCTGGCACTAATGAGCAATGCCCCAAACACAATAAGAAGACCACCTAAAACTTGTTTGCCAACAGAACTGTTTCCTGATGCATATTCAGCAATCTCTCCTAAACGCTTTGCAGCGTGCTTATCTGCAGGATTAACGAAAACATCATTCAAAATAAGAACCGTGCGTCCATAAAAATGATAATCAATTTCCTCGCTTTTTTGCTTTTTCATTTTTACTTCTGCATCAATTAAATTGACTGCATTGATTATGTGTTTTTGCAGTGCAGTAGGCCGAATAGGCGTATTCTGAGTAATAAAAGCAAATCCATTATTAAGAATTTGTTCTTCTACATTAGGTAAATGGTACTCTTGAATTGCAAAATATCCGGGCATGCTTTGTATATTACTTGCAAACCACGCTTCCGCAGTATAATTCGTTTGCATTGGATATGGCAAATCACCATACTGAGCAACATGAGTGCCTTCAATAAGACTTGCTAAAACCTTCTCAAACGCAGCATCCTTATTTTCTTGTTTTACCTTAAGATACATATCCCATAAAAAACCACACAAACGAAGGTAATTCGCTCGATGGATTTGGTTTGTATAATCAGGATCATATCCTCCGGGATAGAAAGTCAGTTGATTCAAATAGCGAACAGCGAGCAAACCTATACGCACCTGAGGAGAAAGACCGGTCAAATGAGTATCTTCATAATGAATCAGTGCATCCCAAATTTTATTGCTCAAAGCCTGCACTGAGGCCAAAGGATTTTCTTGTAAGGTTTGTAAAAATAATTGAGCAGCAGGAATATGCTCGTTTAACCAAATTCGACGAGAGCGCAATTCATGCAAACTCGCTTGAGCTTCGTTAATTGCACGTTCATAAGGCGCCATACGTCTTTTGAGCGCATCACGCTCCTTGAGTAAACTGTCTAATTTGAATTGCAATTGGTAGGTATTTAAAACCTGCATCGAACTGCCATAAAAATCAACCCTTGGATAGATGGCATTTGAAGGTATGCCCAGATTCATATCAGTCTGCTGTTCTATTAAGGAAATACTTAAATTTAAGGAGTCTAATTGTCTTTGGAAGGATTGGAGATATTGCCTCTGCTCTTTAATGAATTGTGAATTTTCAGTTATCTGCAGCTCGAGTGGAATTAATTCTGCTTGCCAGGAAAAGAGATCCGCGTAATTGTAAACAACAGGATTAGCTGAAGGCATAATGGGTCCTCGCAAGTGGGTTACAGTGTCAATGTGGAGTCGATTATACACGGTGAGAACTATTGATTCAATTATTGCATTTTATACGCAAAAATAATTATATCTTACTGAATTTAATGACAAAATTGAAAATATAAAATTAAAATTTCCATTTTGCTAGAATGACTCTTTTACCCACAGAAGAAGGGGCTGCACGAGCTAAGACCACATCTAAATCACCATTTTTTCAGCTTGGTGTATCGTCTCATTATCTCGTACAGCTAAAAATTGAACTACATCTAAATAACCATAAACATTCACCAATATATAGCGTGTCACCTAGGCAACGAGATACAATAACAAGAGTTCCTAAAAATTTCTAAGGATACATCGGTTAATGAACACCCAAAAGACTTTTGGATCCTATCTTTTTTCATTTATTTTAATTACCGCCATTTTGCTAGGAGGTCTCACTGGCTACTTTTTTGGACCAATTACTTCCTACTTAAAACCTTTTGGGGAAATTTTTCTTAACCTAATTTTTACGGCAATTGTTCCTTTGATTTTTTTTAGCGTTTCTTCGGCTATAGCACGGGTCGGCTCGATGGGCAAACTGGGTAAGATCGCTTTTTATATGACACTAGTATTTTTATTTACCGGAATCATAGCAGCAGTTTGTTCTCTTTTTATTGTCAGCCTGTTTCCCCCTGCTCAAGGCGTTGCCTTACCACTCAGCGTCCCAGAAAAAAACACTGCCTTGAGTTTTTTCGATCAAATTGCGGGTATTTTTACTGTTCCTGAGTTTAGCAAACTTCTTTCGCATCAACATATTTTGGCACTCATTATCTTTTCTATCTTAGTAGGTTTAGCGGCAGCGAATACCAATGAAAAAGGGAAAACATTTATTGATTTTTTAAAAGCAGGCGAAGAAATTTTTATGCGTGTTTTTACTTTAATTATGTATTATGCGCCATTCGGTTTTTTTGCCTATTTTGCTGTTTTGGTTCATGACTTAGGCCCTCAATTGATGGCAAATTACCTCCGGATTGCTATTCTTTATTATACATTTGGAATCATTTATTTTTTTGTTGCTTTCACACTATTCGCCTATTTAGCTGGAAGAATCCAAGGTATAAAATTATTTTGGAACAGCATCTTTCTCCCTGTAGTGACATCAATCGCCACGTGCAGTAGTGCCGCCAGTCTTCCTGCTAATTTAATTGCAGCAAAAAAAATGCGAGTCCCCCCGGAAATTTATGAAACAGTAATTCCTTTGGGTACCATCATTCATAAAGATGGTTCTGTAATAGGCGGCGTTTTCAAGATTGCTTTTTTATTCGGAATCTTTCACTTAAATTTTTCAAGTCTGGGCGTACTGCTTACTGCTCTAGGCGTCTCTTTATTGGTCGGCACAGTAATGGGAGCAATTCCTAGTGGAGGAATGCTCGGGGAATTACTTATACTTAATGTATATGGATTTCCTCCTTCAGTGTTAATAGCAATAGCTGCAATTAGTATTATTATTGATCCTCTTGCGACTATGCTTAATGTAACATGCAACAGCGTGAGCAGTATGCTGATTGCGCGTCTTGTGGAGAGGAAAAAATGGTTAACCTGCGCGTAACCGGATAAGTTACGTACGTTTATTTAAAAGGCAAATTATGAATCAACCCTATAAAAAATTATGGCGCTCCCGTAAAGATCGAAAAATTGCTGGTGTATGCGGTGGCCTAGGAGTTTACTTTGGTGTCGACCCTGTATGGATGAGAATTATTTTTGTAATTTTCTTCCTCATTGGAGGCACAGCACTTATCGCATACCTTCTGCTATGGCTCATTATTCCTTTAGAGCCTGAAGATTGGCAAGATGCATAATTAATCTGAGTTACATGTCTTTGAGTGAGCGCATTGGAGTCGTGAACTATCTAGTCCTATCTCCAAAGTTATTGATTTGAAGCTTAAGCAAGCAATGCTTTGTGAAAGAAGTTCTGTCTCTGGAGATTGTTTTTATAAAAACTTTGGTTTTATAGCCCTGGGAAAACTTCCCAGAGCAAACTTGCTTATAATTCATTTTGAGATAGAGCAAAAGAGCATGCATTTAAAACTGCTGCAATTCTAAGTACAGATTGAACTGCAATTTTATTTAACTCATGCTCCAATAACTGTTTAACGTGTGAGTGGATACACATACCACAGCCATTGATTGCAGATACTGCCAAAGCAAATAACTCAAAGTCAGCTTTGGGGACCCCAGGATTTATCATACCATTCATACGCAAATTAGCAGGAAGAGATGCAAGTTCCTTATTTTCTGCCAAATGTATTGCACGATAATATATATTATTCATTGCCATCAAAGCGGCGGCTGTTTGGACTGCATGATCCAATTCAGCAGTGATATAGAGTGCTCCATCTGCTTTAATGGCATCAATAATACGCCTGTCTTTCAATGTGTAGGCTACAGCTAATGCAACTCCATAAAATTGGGTTTCTGTTAAACCGGATTGTGCCATATTGCCAAATAGATTACTGACATTAAGCCGAATATCTTTAGCAAAATCAGGTATCTCTTGTTTCAACTGTTCTATAGACATATAACGCTCCTTTCCAGAAGCTCCCATGTTTATAAGAACTTCTGAATTATTGTTCAGATTATAATGTTTGACCCCCAATAGGACGGTTACAAGGACATAATTCATCGGTTTGCAGAGCATCCAAAATACGTAATATTTCTTGAGGATTACGACCAACATTTAGCGAATTGACACTCACATGTTGAATCACATTATTTGGGTCAATAATAAAAGTTGCCCTTAAAGCACACCCACTTTCCTCATCTCGAATGCCAAACCCATTAGTTAATTTCCCATGAACATCAGCAAAACTGTATTGATTTAATTTATTTAAATCTTTGTGTTCTCTTCGCCAAGCGAGTTTGACGAATTCATTATCTGTGCTTCCTCCCAGTACTACTGCATCTCTATCGTTAAATTCACCATTTAATTTTGCAAATTCCACAATTTCTGTTGGACATACGAAAGTAAAATCTTTTGGGTAGAAAAAAAGTACTTTCCATTTCCCTGGAAAACTTTTTTCAGTAATCACTTCAAAAGCACTCTCACCATTTTCTTCATGATTATTAAAACCAGGTTTTGCTGCAACAATAGAAAATTCTGGAATTTTTTGACCAACAGTTAGCATAAATTTCTCCTCAGTTCATTTAGTTCAATTAAATTATAGTTATGGTGTATAATTATTTAAAATGAATAAAATAGATAACTTTAATCGGAAAAATCGATGAGCAGATTAACCAGTCTGAAACAGCTGCATTACTTAATTTCACTATATGATCATCAACATTTTGGTCGTGCTGCTGCAGCATGCTTTATTAGTCAATCGACTTTAAGTGCAGCAATTACAAGTCTTGAGGAAACCTTGGAAGCACAACTGCTTGAACGCGATCATAAAACGTTTTTATTTACACCTTTAGGTGAAGAAATTGTTCGTCGCAGTCGACTAATTATTGAACAAAGCAATGACTTAGTGGATTACGCACAAAGCCAAGGAAAAGTAATGCAGGGTAAATTTTATCTTGGGGTCATTCCTACCATTGCTCCTTTTATTTTAAGTGAACTACAAGATCTGTGTCAGCAACTCTATCCAGAACTCACCTTATTCATCAGAGAAGACACTACAGAAAACGTTTTGAACTATTTAAGTGAAGGCAAACTTGACCTTGTCATTTTAGCGCTTCCTTATCCAACCCAAGACTTTCAAACACAAATATTGTGCAAAGATTATTTTAAACTGGTCTTACCTCAAACATGGTCACATAAAGGATTTGACCAAGAAATCAATAAACTCCCTGAAAACAGTATTTTTCTTCTTGAAAAAGAACACTGTTTGACAGGTCATGCATTGCAAGCATGTCAATTAAAAGAAAGCAAAAAAATCAATCATTTTTTTGCTACCAGCTTACATACGCTAATCCAAATGGTCAGCCATCAACCTGGAATTACTTTTTTACCTGATCTTGCGATTAACAGCGGCATTCTTACAGGAACTGATTTAGTCTCACTTCCTTTAAAAACGAATCACGCTTATAGGGAAATTGGCGCAGCCTGGCGCACGACCTCTCATAAAACACAGAATTATATTTTATTAACAGAATTGATTAAGCAGATTGTTATTAAAAAATGTGATGATGATGCTTACCAGCATTAGAGGCTTGAGTTAATTATCCCCATACCTTTAAGCTCGCGAGAGAGAAAGGGAGGGAAACTTAGAGACGCTATAATAATCAAAAAAATTGAAAACAGTAGGAGCAAAACAAAAATAAAATTTTAACATTATTTTAAATGAAGTACGTCATGTATTATAGTGCTCCTAAAAAATTTTGGAGAACATTATGCGGAAATACATCACTTTGATTCTTTACATTCTTCCATTTTTGATATCAATGAATTCTTATGCAGATGCAAAAAAAACTGTTCGTATTCCCCAACTATCCAATGAAAAGGTCTCTGTCTGGACAACGGTAATCTACCCAAATAAAGATCACATTTTAAAAATGCATCGACATGAACACAATAGAGTGATTGTTGCTTTAGATAACGGATTAATAAAAGTGGTTAATAATAAAGGAGCAGAGCATTTCCTAAAATTAGAAAAAGATAAAGCATATTATCTCTCTAAAGATCTCCCTAATGAATTACACACAGATGAAAACATGGGCAAACATCCGATAAAAGTTGTAGTCATTGAATTAAAAAATTAAACGGTTTCGCAAAAGACGCGAAACCGTCAAACGCTCTTTATGATTTTTTGACAGAATTTTTATTTTGAAAACCACAATGATGACCATGGCGAATAGGCAATAAAACACCCAGTTTTTGGTAGGTTTTAAATTGAGTTTGAGCCCATAAAGTACTTATTTTTGCATTAACACTATTTCTCTTTTCCACTAATCTGGATATATCACTCCATTTTGCATTAGGAGTTGCTAATTTACCTCGTATTTGCATACTGAGTGCGCGTTTTTCTTTAATTAATGGAGCCATTTGTGCATGCAGATTTTTCTTGATTTTAGCTAATTCGGAACGTTGTTCTGGGGTTAGCAATTTACCAACATGCTGACGATAATGTCCTGTTTGATTTACAGAAACCACCGTCGCACTGGATGCTGATGGTTGTGCTGTAGCAATTGAGGCGCTCAAGGCCAAGCTACTAATTAATAAAAACCGTTTAATGTTCATTTTACTCTCCTATTGGGTATTAGGTTTCATTAGACCTCTTTCGACACTCGCTGCAGCAAGAGAAATGCGAGGAGACACAAAGCGCAGAACCGGAGTGTACATTCAGTACATGAGGATTCGAGCACCGTATCGACGAAGCAGGTCTTCTCTGTAATAGAGTTTCGAAAGAGGTCTATTGGTAAGTGTAATGAGACAATGTAATAGGAATATGACAAATGCAGTGTTTATTGTAACAGCTCTGTTACAATGCTCAACATAGAGAGGTTTACTGTTATAATGTTGCCTGCGTACATTATTTTACCAGGTGATTCATGAGCCCAAGAAAAAGTCATATATTGATTATTGATGATGATCAAGAAATTACGCACTTGATTAATGATTACCTGATTAAAAATGGTTTTCGAACCACCTGGACCTTGAATGGTTTAAACATCAAGCAATTATTAAGAGAAAATAATTTTGATTTAATCATCTTAGATATTATGCTTCCAGGAATTGATGGATTAAACTTATGCCAAATGATTCGTCAAACTCACAGTATGCCTATTATTATGCTCAGCGCAGCAAACAGCATTGCTGATCGAGTTGCCGGCTTGGAATTAGGAGCTGATGATTACATTTCCAAACCCTTCAGTTCTCGTGAATTACTGGCAAGAGTAAAAGCACAATTACGACGGACTCAGGGCGAATTAGAGCATGATCGTAAAAAACTCACTCCATTACAACAAATACATTTCGATAATTGGATTCTCGATCGCAATACCCATTCTTTAATTGACGAGGAATCTGTCGCTATCCCATTAAGCCAACGAGAATACGAACTGTTGGTCATTTTTTTGGAGCATCCTGGACGTATTTTGAGTCGTGATCAATTAATGGATTTGTTATATGAGAAAGACTGTGATTCACAAGATAGAACAATTGATGTCCTCATCGGCCGTTTGCGTAAAAAAATTGAGCTTGATCCACGTAATCCTCGGTTATTGTTAACAATTCGTGGAGGCGGGTATCAATTCAAAACTAAGGTTGATTTGGTATGAGTCAATTAACCAAAACGGCAAAAAAAACACTGGTGGGACTCATACTAGGCAATCTATTAATCATTTTCTCACTGATGCAATTGGGAAAATATTATTATGAAAACATTCGTTCACCACTTCCTCCCAAAGCAGTGCGCTCATTGACCCATCTTGTTCTATTGTTACAAAAAAACCCTCAAGCGATGTGGCCTTTAATCCTTAGAAATCAAAGTATTTCTTGGGCAGAAATAACCTTATCTCCGCAACCCTTATACAATAAGAATGCGTTGTTAACCTTAAAAGCCCCTGTGCTTTTTAATTTAATGAAACAAAATAAAAAATTGGAATTTTCGGTATTTCTAAAGGAAAATAATTGGTTAAATATTAAAGTGATTTCTTTTTTCCCACGGCAAGCAAACTCAATAGTCAGTTTGTTTCTTATCTTAATAGGCGCTTTGCTTTTCATTAATTATTGGGCTGTTAGATCACTAAATCAACCAATACATACATTAATCCAAAGTCTTCATTATAGTGAACATCAAGACAATTGGTTGCCTATCCCTATAACAGGAAATCAAGATCAAAAAACTATTTTTAAAAAAATTAATGATCTGCAGGAAAAAGTAAATAAACTTTTAGCAAATCGCACTCGAGTGGTCACCGCGATTTCGCATGATCTACGTACCCCCTTAACTCGTTTAAAATTACGTGCTGAATATTTAGAGGATGATCCCAATTACAGCAAAATAATGACCGACATTAATGAGATGGAGCTTATGATCCGAGAAACGCTGGATTATTTTAGAGATGTGAATGTTGAAGAAAAGCCTCAACTTTTTGATTTGGTAGCCCTGCTTTCATCATTAAAGGATGATGCTATTGAATTGAATTATGATGTTAGTTTTACAAGTGAAAGCCCAAAACTGGTGTGTTATGGTACAGTAAATTTACTTAAACGTGCTTTTAATAATCTGATCAATAATGCGGTGCATTATGGCTATAAAGCAATGATTCATCTAATTTGCCTACAAAATAAGGTGGAAATTACTATTACGGATCAAGGCCCAGGATTAGCAGAAGCGGATCTAGAACACGTTTTCTTACCTTTTTATCGTGGCGAAAACTCACGCTCGCGTAGTACAGGAGGTACAGGACTCGGATTAACAATTGCCAGAGAAATTATTCAAATGCATCAAGGCGATATTACATTGACGAATAATTTGCAAGGCGGGTTAAAGGTAATTGTAACGCTACCTCTTAGACCTTCTTAGCATTATATTCAAAAATAATCCAATCACAAAAACAAGGTATTCTGCAGAAAATAAATGATTTTTTTATTACAAAGCAAAGGCGTAATACGCTGATGAAAAACTGTGTCACAGGTCACTACAAAAACCAGTTATGTTCCATTGTAGCAGCACAGCGGAACCCGGGTTTCGCTCAATACATCCAAATAATGGAAGCGATCCCCACGTGGTCTATTACAAAATTGTAGCTTGGAGTGAAGAAATATCATCTCTTCCAAGCTACGGTTGAAAATACTCATTTAACTGCGGACATACTGTTAAATTAAATTTACTGCACCTTCCAAACGTGTCTTAAGTAAGAAAAGAATTGCTTTCCTTTTCTTATGGGTAAGAGCATTTGATTGTGCCAAACTCAAACAATATTCGCTAAACGCAGCAAGTTTTTCTTTACTTGTTTGTGTTGATTCATCAGGAGCATGCAATTTTTTGTAACTTTCTTCTAGCTCGCTCGCAATAGCATCCATTATTTTGGGGGCAGGATTTCCTATATTTTCTAACCCCTCTTGTTTGCTGACTGTGGTAATTTTTTCCAAAAGCTCATTTATCTGTTCAGACGTTACTTCATTCGCTTGGGTAGACTTTTTCGTAATCGCTCTTAGGTAATTTTGATTATTACTTTCCCAATATTCTCTATCTCCCTGGAATGCAATTACAGTCATTAACACGCGAGAATCAATTTCTTTTTGATTGAATAAGGCTCGATTGGTAATATTAAAAGTCCAATCATTTTTCAGCCTAAAAAATGGCCGATACAAAGTTGCCATTTCTTTATCTGTTACAGGATCATAAATTGTGAAAGTTGTACCCCAAAAATTCATACTCGCCTTAGCTAATTTGGTGTAACCATCTTGCCCATAAATATCAAACGTAGGGAAAAAGGCAAATAATTTTTCATCAGCCGATCCAATAAAATTTTCATAATTATCATAAACATCAAAATGAGCAGTCAGAGAAAAAAATTTTGACCGTGCATATGCCAATTTATTATCGAATGGATCAAAAAACTCATAGGTCAATAAGAGACTTAGAAATTTTCTATATAAAGTGCCCAGTTTTCGTGTTTTTGTTTCAATATCATAGCTCGTTGTTAAACTGATCCAATGTTCTTTGATGTACATCTCATCAGGAATTTCTGTGTTACCAAAGGCAAAACTTATATTGATTATCATTAATGATGAAAACAAAATGGCAATTATTTTTTTCATATAGACCTCATTCTAAATAAATATTCCGTTGTATTTATTCTTTTCAGGAAATGAATTTGATACGTTCAAATCTATTCCTGATTCAGAACAAGGCCGATTATATGGGAGTACTCTTAAGGGAGTATTAAGTGGATTTAACATGAATTTGCTATAAGAAAATAGCATTATTTTCTTATAGCAAACTAAGCTGTCTAGAATAGCCATATAAAATGCGTCACATTTTTACGGGATAATGTTTGTTGCGCGACATAAAAAGTATAAAATAATTTATACTTTTTATGTCAAACTTACGTTAATTTAGCGGGTAGACTCTTAACATCAGGATTTTTTGAATAAGCATCAAGAATTTCGTTAATTAATTGTTCAACAATACTTTCTTTCATCTCATCTTCAATCAAACCAACCTTTTCTTTCATACTATTCAAGCGAGTTTCTAGTTCCTTAGCAACTGAACCATTAGGAAATAATGCTGCCAAAAGGCGCCTTGCTTCCCCGGGACCAAGATGGCGATACAAGTGGTTTCTCACTGTAGCATCTTCAGCTGTAGTACTGAAAGCCCATAGTTCAACCGGTCCTAAAGTCAAGGTAAGCAACTGCACATTCACTCCAGCTTTAGTAGCGTATTGTGCCAGGAAAGTACCACCCCCTTGCCTTGGACCATGTACCCGAGTGCGTAAAGCAGCTTTTGCAGTATCGGTAAGTCCAAATATCGAAGTAGTTTTTTCGATCGCCTGTGAAGGTCCTGCATCCATAATGTAAATTGCAGTAGCAAAATCGATCATTACAGCATCAAAGTCATCAACTGATTGTGATAATAAAGCAATTTGTACTTTCCACTTACGGCCTTCACGCATATCGATAATAACTTGCTCACGCACCGCAGCAGATTTTGAAGTACGGTGAAACTCATCATAAACAATACGTTTGTGATCTTCTCGAATTTCTCGCACTCTTTCTTGATGATATTCTTTGTATTGTTCCGGTATATTGTTTAAGCTCTCTTCAGTTAAATAATAGTGCCTTGCCAATACATAACGAGCCAGCATGTACATAACCGCAGTCTGTCTGTCTGCAGCGTCCCCGCCGCTTTTCGCTACCTCATCAAGGTCAAGCGACACCACACGCGCATCACCAATATCAAAACTACTCACACGAGATAAAATAGGATATTCACGAACTGCAGCAGAGATCATTCGTGAAAACGCATTAATTAATGATTCACCTGTTGGTGCCGTTATTCTTTCGTATAAGTCTTCAATAGAAGGAGTACGGCAAATTGATGCAGCATCAGCTAATAAAGGCATTGCATAACGTTGAGCAAGCATCGCTTCATGCACAAAACCTGCAGAATAAAGCGAGTCTGTTACCTCCCACCAGGTTGATTTTGAATCACGAACAAACCCAATTTCCTCTAAAATACTGTCAAGAAACTCCTCCACTCCAGGGGAGTAAGGTGCGGGATTAAACTCATCAGCCAAACTTTTATATAGTTCATCTACTACCATACCTGCCAAATCCGGCATACCATCATAGGGTCTTTCTGCTCCAAGGGGGGTAGTTAGCAATGTAATAAAGTTAACTAAAAACGCACGCTCTAATGCCGTGGGATAGCGGCATCCTAATTGTGTATCAAAAGGATTGATTGAATACTCAGGAGTCATTCGTAAACGGTGATAAGCAACCAGATGGCGTTTTGATGCTGGAAGCGCTTCTTTTAATAATGAGATAAGACCACTACTTGAAGGCCCAATATCAATAATCGCAATACGCGGTAATCGTAATAACCCACCCGATAAGCATAAAGCTAAGTTAATCGCATTGGATAAAACTGATTTACCAGAACCTGGACGCGCATAAACCAAATCAATCCACGTCGTTTGTTCTGTAGATCCTGGCTGAAAAGGCCAAGGTTTACCATCAGGTGTCCTAAAGAGTAGTGCTCCTTTTGTCCAAGGTGATGCAGGACGTGTAATAGGCAATATCGAAACTATTGAGCTTAGTGGAGCAACTGTAGGAACTGCTACGCTGTTAAGGGTAGCGCCTAACATACTAGAAACAAAACCACCAAAAGGATCGCCACAAATTTCCGAAACATCGGTTGATCCCCAACCTTCAATTGCTTTTACTAATTCAGAACTTCTTTGACGTAATAACGCCAATCGGTCTTCAGGCGCCCAAGTTGTGGCAACAACTCGCAAGCGAACGATTGCTTCATCGGTATTAAGCTGAATGTATTTTAATAAATTCACCGAATCACTGATCAATCGATTTTGTGCTGAGCTAAAAGTTAGAATCGCTGCGAGAAGTCCTTTAAGCTTAATAGTTGACAGTCCTTCACTTTCAATTAAAAAAGATATTCTCCAAGGAATATGTGCGGGCAATATACGCGTAAATAACTGAATAAAGGGTCTTATATCTTTGGGAAATAAATCGATGTAAGTTGATGAATAAATCTTATCTCCAACCCTAACCGTACGTAAATCCAATACTTCTGCATCACGAGGAAATACTTGTTTTGCTAATGGAGGCCATAATAAATCAGAAGCATCACCTTCAAAACTATTAATTTCGCGAACTGTAACCTTATCTCCAGGTAAACTTGGCCGCCAATCATCTGCTGTATAATCAGGATCGGCAGTCATGCGAATGGCATGTATTGCATCATGAACTTCCAGTAATTTAGCAAAAACATGAAGCGAATCTAAATCATTCAAAACGGAACGAACATACGCATCATGGGTATCACGTAACTCTGGAATTGCTGCATAGATAGTCTGGCTGTTTTTAAAAGGAGGAGCCTTCATATCTTTGATCATTTTCATTTTAGCTTTACTTGCTGCCTTTAACTGATCAGAGGGCAAATTGAATGGTCGGGTAATGAGCACAAAATAGACACGCTCTTCTGCGCAATACTGTGCCATATAATTGACTCGTTCCTCAAACAAGTCCGTTAAATTAAGTTCCAGCCGTCTTGCAGTTGCTGTAGCTGGCTCATAAGTATCTTGGATCAATTTCCTTATATTTTGTTTATCATGGCTAAAGTAAACCTGTAAGGCATGCCCTGGACGTCCCATAGCTCCTTGAAATGAATTGGTGATACCAGCAACCAAATTGTCGAATTCTAAACTTCCAACAAGGGCTGATACCCCTTCAATTTTCAAAATAGATACCAGGGAACCATCATGATTAACCAATACTGTTGGACTATCTGCTGATTCCAAATCAATATAAGATTCTGTTGTTTGCTTGAGCGAAGTACTTAGCCAGGCAAAGAAGGTATCTATTCCTTCAAAAAATGATTCTGACCAATGCGCCATTCCTTTCCTCACATTTAACTAATAGCTAACTTGAAATTTCTTCTAATGCGCTAGCAGCCCATTTTTCAATTTGTTTACGAAATTTGGCCCGCGAAGGCAATAGAAGTATATCTTTAAACAATTGAGCTCTTCTCTCTTCGTCATTTACACCTGCATCGATCATTAGCTGACCAAATATTGCAGGGTCACTGGTTCCCTCTCCAAATTTTTCCTCCACAAGTTGTGAGCGAAACTTGAATGCTCGATAAATATTTTGTGCACTGGATTTATATCCAGTATCGTTCGTGATTGCACAAAATAATACGTGACATATGCTATTTAATTCAGGTTGAGTTAGCTCTGGAAGATAAATCAATGTTCCTCCACCATAACCACCAACACCAACGGACTCAATAAAAAAGCACTGTGCACAAAAACAACAAGAGGTTGCTAAGTTATCCAATTTATTATTGGCGTAATTATTATCGAGATTAATTACCTCTTGAAATAAGCGCGCTTGAAATCCACAAAACCTGCAAGTATATCTATCTCTTTGAAATACTTTTTGCTCAAACGCTTTAAATCGTTCGTCAACCTTCCTGGCAGAATATAAACGCCATGATCCCGGCGTAGCCATTAATTTCAATTTGTGTTGTTGTTGATTAACTGCCATCTTCTGGGCTCACATTTACAATAAACTTTATTGGCAATTATTTATTTAATACCTATTAAAAGATCCTCTACCCTTTAGCAGGGAGAGGATCAGAAATGAATCTTACCATTTTTATTATAAGAGCAACTACTATGCTATTAGCTGCCACTTGTATAAACTGTTCCTGTAGGTCCAGCAGTTGTACCACCACTGCCCCCGAACATTGTAACCCCGGTTACTCCTAAAATAGAAGGTAGGAACAATAAGGCCGCAGCGATAAAAACTAAAGCAATTGGTGTACCTATTGGAATTTGGGTCGGGTTATCTTTGTGCTGTTTAAATTTCATAATAGCACCAATTGAGAAACCCAATCCGGCCAGGTAAGAACCCGCAGTTATTAATTTTGTCAAATTTGTAAATGACGAGGTAATCGTTGATGCCATCGTTCCGACGGATATCCCACCTGCGGCAGCATCTTGACTTACCAAAGCCAACAAACTTAAACAAATAAAACTGCTTAACCAATATTTGTAACTAGATTTACTAATGACTTTACTCTTCACCTTTTTCTCCCCAATTAAATTACAAAAAATTAACTAAAATCAAAATCGTGCCCTGCCTTGTCTCACGATGTCCCATATAAAGTATTATTAATCATCTCAATTGTACCTACAATGTTGATTGCCAATATTCCTCCAAAAACATGCATTAAGCCTTTTCCCGTTCCTCCTGGTGGTTGTCCTTGTGAAGCAGAACGCGCAATCAACACCCATCCTCTTACGAAGGCAATCAAACCAATGACCTGAATAATAATTGTCAAAGGCCTCCCCACCACGCTTCCAGTACCAAATAAAGTATCAAGTGTCGCATTACTACTGCTTACTGGAGCATACTGGAGGACATTTTGATAACCAAAGGTACTTACCATTAATGATGAAAACGCCGATGGAAAATAAATAAATATGGCGCCAACTAACAAATATACAATTGGTTCTTTCATACTCGTATTACTTGACATCATAGTCCGGGCTTCACCATATGTCTTTAAACTATAGACTGCTTTGAATAAAAATGCACAGCCGATTAGATACGCGCCTCCTGTAATCATACGTTCTACAGGAATCAACGAATTTGCGACATTAGTTAGTATATTAACCTGACCCGATATCCAGCAAGCAACTGTTCCGCCCGTACATGTATCAGCCATACAAACACCTCAACTATCTTCTTGACTAAATCTAATTACTCGCCCTGAGCTCGTTAAAACCCGACCCTGCATAGAGTCAATAAGCTTAACTACCCCATATCCTGCGATTTTTGATCCTTCTCTTACTGTAAGTGTAGAACCATTTGTGCCAATTAGCCAAGCCCGACCAGGAATTACTGCATTTATATAGTAAATTATTTGCGAAGATGCTGGTTTAATGTGTATTACTCGCTTAACAGGTTTAGGTTTTGTCCGCTCTATTAGTACATTAATTACTTCTGATTGCTTCACAACCTGATTATTCAAATCGCTAATTACCTGATTTAGTTTTGTAATTTGTGCATTTAATGCGTTTACATTATTATTGATGTTGCTTACTTGCTGGTTCATTGAGCTCACCTCGGATTGAACGGTTTGTTGGCTCGACTCAATAGACGCTACTTTCTGTTGTAACGCTGCACTCTCTTGAACCATTGGAGGAGGTGTCTGTTGGACTACTGGTTGTTGGACTGGTTGTTGAACTTCCGGTTGTTGCTGAATTGGCGCAGGTGGAATCTCAGCTTCCTTCGGCTGCGGCGTTATTTCCGCTATAGGAGCAGGAGTCTCTGTCTCTTTAGGAGTGGGAGTAGATTTAGAGAACATCCCGCCGATAAATTTATACATCAACATCGCAAAAATAATTATACCTACCGCAATTAACGCATTACGTTTGATATTTTTTGGGGGCTCCCTCCCCCCTGATCCTGCAGAGGGAGAACTTGTTGAATCAAACTCTGAACTCTCAAGCGGTTCGTTCTCAAGAGAATCTAACTCAGCGAATTTATACTCATCATTTTGATCATTATCTGCCATTTTTACCTACCATCAAATTAAATAGATTTTACATCCTGAGTAAATAAAACCCCCACAGGAGTTCCTGCATAGACCTCAACAGTTGTAGGTGTATTAAATAATACTTGTGCTTGCTGTCCCCATGTCTTACCAACAGTAGCCAAACCAATCACAGCATTTTCTAGTGTAGAACGACCAACACCATTTGCAATGGTTACGTTATTGCCCCCACCTGTACCTCCAATGGTAACCGTAGTATTAGCAGACTGGAATGCATTACCAAAGCCCTCTAAAAACGAGGAAGCAAACAATGAACCGTATCTCAGTAAATAATGGTTATTTGTTTTACTGGAAAGGGCGGTTCTTGCAGTATTTGGATCAATTGCATAAGCAGAGATCGGGATTGTTTTTGGCGCGCCTGGAATTGACATCGTATTAAATGTAATAATCATTTTATTGGCATTCGACGGTAAATTAAAACTACCAATGAGCTTGGCACCCTTAAGTCTTCCCGAAACGATACTCGCAAGAATAGGGCCTGGCTCATCACTATTCACTGAGGTATCAATTACAGCGAAAAGTACGTCGCCTGTTTTAATCATATTCACTTGCGTCGTAGATACAGTAGTCGTTGAAGCCTGAACAGCACCTGGCCCTCCAGCAGCTCCCGCAGCTACCACTTTCTCATCTTCCTTATTTCCTGCGGTATAACTCTGTGTAGGTACATTTTTCCAATCTGCAATTAATTGGTTCGCAGCCGTTAGCATATCAGAAGTTTTTTGCTGAATTTTTTGTTGGTATTTTTGTTCAGCTTGCTGCTGGTTTTGTTTGTTGATAATGGCTTGCAACTGTTGATTACTCGCAGCAGAGCCTGGAAGTGTTACTGCAGCTCCTCCTGGGCCTTGGCCTAGTGTGGGAACTCCACCAATGTTAAATGCACCTTGCTGAATATTTGGTGCGCCCAAGCCTGCAACTTGTGAGCCTTCAGAAGCAGTCTGAATGTTCTGCAATTCTGCTGGGCTGTATCCAGCATTTCTTAAATCAGCTGCACTAAAGCCTGCATCAGCCAATTCTTTGGCACTAAAACCCGCCGCCTTCATCTCTGCAGCTGTAAATCCTGCATCTTTTAGGTCTTTGGCACTAAATCCTGCATCTTTTAATTCTTTTGCATTAAAGCCAGCGTCTTTTAAGTCTTTAGCACTAAAACCAGCATCTTTTAACTCTTTAGCACTAAAACCAGCATCTTTTAAGTCTTTAGCACTAAAACCAGCATCTTTTAAATCTTTAGCGCTAAAGCCTGCTGCTTTTAGTTGCGCAGCTGTAAAGCCTGCATCTTTTAAATCCTTAGCACTAAAGCCGGCATCTTTTAAGTCCTTGGCACTAAAGCCAGCGTCTTTTAAGTCTTTGGCGCTAAAGCCAGCATCTTTTAACTCTTTAGCACTAAAACCAGCATTTTTTAAATCTCTAGCACTAAAACCCGCCGCTTTGAGCTCTGCAGCTGTAAAACCGGCATCTTTAAGCTCTTTAGCTGTATAACCGGCATCCTTTAGCGCCTTTGCAGAACATCCAAGTGTTTTCTTAATCGTCAGTGCGCTAACTCCCGCAGCTCGTGCTTTCTTCAATGACTCAACACTGCAATCTGCAACACGTCCGCTCGCAATGATATCTGCCGGGCTTAATCCCGCATTTTGCAAATCCTTGGGAGTAAATCCAGCAGCAAGCAACTGTGCTGGGGTAAATCCCGCATCAAGTAACGATTTAACATCATACCCTGCATTTTTTAACGCTTCAGCACTGCATCCATTTAACTCTTTAATCCGTTTTGCAGAAACGCCCGCTGCGAAGAGTTTTTTCAGATTATCTGGGGAACAACCTGCCGCTTTGATTTGTTCATCCGTCAACGGAGTTGCAGCTTTGATTTCCTGAGGTGTGAAACCGGCATTTGCTAAATCTGCATCAGTAAAGCCAGCGGCTTTTAACGCTTGGGCGCTACACCCCGCATATCTTTTAATTAAAGCTGCGCTCACCCCTGCTGCTTTTTCTTTTTTTAATACATCAACATCACAACCCGCTTTCTTTACATCATCAGGAGTAATACCCGGCGGCAATTCATTCTCGGCTGCTCTTATATCCGCGGCAGAATAACCTGCCTTAGCAAGATCATCTGGTGTGAATCCGGCATTTAATAAATCTCTGGCAGTAAAACCCGCTGCCCTTAATTCTTCAGGAGTAAAACCAGCTCTTTTTAAATCTGCTGCACTAAATCCTGCATCACGCAATTCCTTAGCAGTAAAACCAGCCGCTTTTAATTGTTCTGCACTGCATCCACTTATCCGTCGAATTGCAGAAGCAGAAACTCCTGCTTTACGTAATTTAACCAGCGCATCGACATTACATCCAGCTTTTAATACATCTGCAGCAGTTATTCCAGCTGGTAAACCACTAGCTCGAGCTATCTCCTCTGGAGTATAGCCAGCTCCTTTCAATTCATCATCAGAAAAACCAGCGTCTTTCATCTCCTGGGCAGTAAAGCCTGCATTACGTAATTCACAAGCATTAAAACCACACTCCCTTAGTCTTGTGGCTGTATATCCTGCATCTTTAAGTTGCCTTGCATTAAATCCTGCAGCTTTTAATTCTTTACAGGGGCAAACTTGATCGAGCTCCCTTAAAGTATAACCATTATCTTTTAATTGCGCGCAGCTACATGCTCCCTTTAAATCAGATAATTGTGCCCCTTGGCTAACAACCTGACTCACAGCGGTCTTGGAGCAACCTGCGTTTTGTAATGTTTGCAGCCAAAGGCTTTTTTGTGCTCCCTCTTCATTCTCGCGTGCTAATGTTGCAAAACCTACTCCTGTTTGCCCGCCTTGAGAACCAATGACCCCAACGCCCTCACCCAATGCTTGGGTTCTGATAATTGTTGGAATAGCGCTTCCACCGGTTTGCTCTGCTTTTTGTGCCTGGCTAATATTTTGTTCTTCCTGTAATTTAGCATATTGAGCCGTTGGGTTAAGAACACCTGGAATAGATTGGATAGTACCTGGAGTATGCCCAACAGTTGCAACTGCTGAAGGCCCAGTATTAATCGATCTTAATTTTATATAGCCTATTACTATAGCAATCACTATCAGTACTATTGTAAAAATGATAATAACTCGTGTCCGAGTATTGGAAAAAAGTGACTTTATATTTTCTTTTCTGCCAGCCATTTATAACCCTTCTACCTTAAGCTGCATGACCTTCCCATGCCAGGAAACTAATAACACCGGTGACTTTTGCATTTCATAAGCATGCGTCCCATCTGCGCTGGTCATACTTGCCAACCAGCCCGGTGACAATATTGTAAGATTGGTTCTAACATACATTCTGTCATTAGCTAACCATGCACGCGCATC
The DNA here is from genome assembly GCF_001648595.1 of Legionella bozemanae. GTDB lineage: Bacteria > Pseudomonadota > Gammaproteobacteria > Legionellales > Legionellaceae > Legionella > Legionella bozemanae. Next base: position 120,893 of record NZ_LBAW01000006.1, read on the forward strand.
TCCTCCAGTAATATTTAATCGTTTGCTTCCAGGAGGAGGCACACCATCTAAAACATGAAGAAGCAATTCACTCGCTGAGGGTGGGATGCCTGTTTCTAGAGGCATGGTTTTCGCATTTGGTCCAAAACCTTGAACACGCAAATCAACTCGGTAATCTACTGCTTTTTGTCCGGGTATCAGCGTCAGCATTACCGGGGTATTTAACCCTCTCAAACGGACAGCCAAATTACCATAATTGTATAATTTCATTGCTTGAATCATTATTGTATTGCTTGTTTTATCCCATTGAATATTAAATGAGTTCGGATCCCCTAAATCATAAGCGGCAATCGGCCATGGTGCTCCGGATGAATCAAGAAAAACCAATGAAGAAACAAATCCCTGTGCCAAACGAATGACAGGCGGAGTCGAGCCAGGGGACAAATTCACAAATTGAGAAGTCGCTGTGGGCTTTGGTGGGGTGCCAGCGGGCGAAGCCTTAGCATATTCCATAGTTTCACTTATTTGTCTTAATTGAACAATTTGCTCTGTACTCAATGGATAGATGTTTCTTGTCATATCTTTAAATGCTTTATTGTCAATGATCTCTTCATCATTTTGGGTTATTGGCGCATTAGGATTAGGTGCTGCTCCTGGTGGAGGAGTTTGAGCTGGCGCTGGAGTAGGTTGTTTATAAATATTATTTGCAAGAGGAATAGGAATATTTTGCCCTTGATTTTGGGCTGGTGGAGGAGTTTGAGCTTGACCAGGAACGGGGGCTGGATTTTGCCCTGGTGGCTGATTTTGTCCTGCTGGTTGGTTTTGTGATAAACGTTGTTGCAGTAAGCGTAACTGTTGTAAGGCTTGTTGGGCACTATCGGATTCCTGGGCGTAAGAAGAAACAGGAATCCAATAAACTATTCCACACGTCAAACAAAACTTTAAAAACCAGTTCAGCTTTTTCATTAAGACACTCCACCTGCGGCAGGTCCTACAACAAATTGCGATATACCTATTCCCCTAGGCGAATTTAAAGTAGAAACACGGGTAATTAACATAGTAACCACATTATTTTGCTGAGTAAATTCGCTGGCGCTCTGGTATGTTACTAATATAGGCATTTGTACTCGCCATGAAAAACTTCCGTTCAATACGCCTTTTTGCAAGATAATGGGAGCTCGCGTTGCTACAGCAGAAACAATCAGCTTTTTAGCCTTCACCGCATCCAGGTTATTTGATTGTTGTAACGCACTTAGAAATTGATCCCAACCTTCGGGGGTAAAAAACCCAGAGGAAGCCTGCAATTCATCTCTATAGTTGACGAAATTATAAGTGAATGCAGCAATAGCAGCCTGATTTGCCCATTGTAATACTGCAGAATCTGATTGATTTGGCTCATTTAAAGGAAATAGAGGTGTGATCCGGCCATTAATACTGGTTGCAAAATATTTAGGCGCTGGGGGATGGGTAATCATATACACTAATAGGGCAGCTAGGATTATATTGACAATAAGAGCAATTAACAACGCAAGTATTACTTTACGTTGACTGTCTTTATAAAATTTATTTCTTAGTGCAACTACTGTCAAGGCGTCTTCAGCCATAATATCCTCTATTTATTGCTTATTGTGGTATCAATTTATCTTCCTCATTCTCTGCAGGTGGATCAGGAGGAAGCAATGCGTTCGATGAATAATTCGGAGCCGAAAGAGGCGTCAACTTAATAGGAGGTGCTACCCCACTTGTTGCATAAAAATCACGCTCAGGCTCTGTTAAATGAATATAGGCGATTAATAATCCAAAAATGCAATTCAGTAACAGAGAAATAATTAACGCAATCAGCCCGCGTCTGTATGAGTTAACATAGAAATTCTTACTGCTTTTTATTACTTCCCATGCTTCACGACTCATTCTTTCCCCTATGCCACAGCTCTTCTGAAAGTAATTTCTACTCGCGCATTTATTGAATTATCACCGCCTTTAGTGTATCCAATAATAGGTTTATCACTACCTAATCCTTGTGTAAAGATAAAACGGCTATCTACTCCTTGAGACCATAGGTATTCACTAACGACTCGCGATCTGGCTAAAGTCAATGCATGCTCTCTTCTTGGCGATACATATTTATTACTGTAACTGGCTACATTAATGGCAATTTTACGAAATTGTATTAGAAATGCGGCAACTTCATTTAATAATGGATAAGACTTCCATTTTAGATGTGGTGTTTCGGATTCAAACAAATAGCTCGCAGGAATGCTGATCATATAATCCTGACCAATAGTAATTACTTTAACCCCTTTTCTATTTAGTTTTTTAGCAAGCTTCATGATGGTAGCATCACAGGCACCAAGAACTTTACATGGATATTTGGGCTCGTCTTTCTCCATTGCCCAATAATCACCGTTACAGGCGGTCAACGTCAATAAGGCAATCAATCCAACAGCCTGAATTAGATTAATACGTACTGATCTCACTCACATTCCTCATATTTCAAATGACCACTAAAATGATTCTGACTGTAGTTCTATTGTGTGTTCCATCTTTAAGAAAAACATACAAATCATTACGTTACAATGAATTAAATAAAATAGCTATTTTTTTAAAAATTTATTTATTGCTTTACATTTTTTTGAGTAAAAACAAAGCGCTCAGGTTTATTTTTTCACAAAAATACATAAGACAATAAAGCACTTCATTTGCCGATTTCAAGAGCGTTGTCTTCTAAAAAAGTGAGGGTTTTCTTAAGCGTCTACATATAAAGACGTTAGCCATGAATACACATGGCTAATATCTTTTGAGGGATATAATGGTGTTGACGATAAAAATACACAGTGAAAGGATAGGTTATTCTTCACCTTTGTTCTTCGCATTTTCACGTTCGCTTGCAATTTTTGCTGATAAGGTTTTTACCAAGTCAGTTAACTCATCTGGAGCAATAACATCTCTCTCTTCAGGTGGATAGCTGGTTGCCAATTGGAAGTCCTTAATAAGTTCATTTGCAACTGTACCAGCATACTTATCCTTGGCTCCGGCTAAACGTTCAATATTCATCATCTGATTACGTGTTTCGTTAATAGGTAGCAATGACTCAGAAAATGCGGCCTTATCGCTAACTAAAATTGGAGGATCCCCTGGGCGTTCTCGCAAAGGACTAAATATCGTTAATGCCCCTTCAACTTCTTCTTCAATTAAATCCTCAACAGGCTCTGGCTCATTATGACCATGGAACGCAATTAAAGCAGAAACACCACGTTCTATAGGCTCTTCTATAGGGGATTCACGTAATAACTTGGAAATAAGGGTAATTTCTTCGCTTTCTGCTGTTTTATTAATTGATAAATCGCCACTTTCCAAAATTGTCTGAAATGAGGCCAATTGCTTTTGTAACCTCATTAAATAATCGTCTGGCGGAGCTTCTACTTTTAAAAATTGATTTAACTTTAATTTCTTAACAGGTTTAGGATTCGCATAAAACATACGAGCACGAACGATTTTTGACTTGAAGAAGATATGAGCTTCACCTTCAGTTTGTTCTTTTAGATCCAATAGGTCAACACGAGCTCTCTTTTCAAACGAAGAACTTTTACTGTCCATGTACGTATTGGCAATACTGGTGTCTTTAGCTTGAAATGAATCCACTTTAGTTACATAAGCCTCACCTGCTGTTTTGGTGAAGAAATCCCAAGTTTCTGTAGGATCTTCCAATTTCATACATATTTTAATGTTTGTGTTTGCACCGATAGATGCAGCTTCTTCTTTAGATGCTTTCTGGAATGCAGGTAAATCTTGCCCTGCAAAAATTGCGGAGAATCCAAGAGAGCGCGCTTGCGCAGGAACCACTGCAAAGCCTTGAACTGCATAATACCCATACTCATCAAGGATACACATATAAGGTGTCGGTGCATTGGTTGGCTTTCTCAAGATTACATCTCGATAATCCCCTTCAACATCCTCCCCCAAACCTGCTGCCATCATTGCTTTTAATGAAGAAACAATAATTTTGCCAAGGTTAGATAACTCATCAGGAGATTTTTCTAAAGCAGGTAACAGTACGACCAAAATCCTTCGATTCAATACCACATCCTTAAAATCTACCTCAGCGAGATTGGTACGAACAATATGTCCATAAGTATCGGCCAAGGATGAAAATGCTCTTACCAGCTGCATAGTAATAAAACCGTGTTGTTCCAAAACTTGTGATACTTGCTTTCCTTTTTTCTCTTTGTTGTAACCAGGCAAGGTGCCTAAGTAGTTACGTAAAGGGTCTGTAACCAATTTTGGAATCTGCTCAATGTTCACACTTTCTTGATTATCACGCGGGAAGATTTTATCAACAACAATAGTTTCTAATCGGGTTAAATCAAAATAGTTACGGATGGTATCTGCATCCAAAAGTATTGCTCCCTCATCACGCATATAAACTAGAAGGCGCATTAAGGCTTCTACGAAAGCGATAGCACGGCCCTTCCACATGTCACCGTCTCCGCCTCCTTTTGAATCACCCATCAAACTCACTACAAGCTGGGTTAACATACTGGAAGAACCTTGAGAGAAGGGATTAAATGTATTAGACAGCCTTCTTTCTTGAGGACCAATAATATCTCGCGCACCAGTCATAAAGTTAATCAGAAGCAAATCGTCTTCACGCCCCATGCTCCTGACCATGGAAAAAACCTTAGCATAGAGTGAGTTATCACCTTTACCATCTACATAAATAAAACCACTACCTTGTACTAAAGCATTAAAAGCAAGGGAAACCAAACATTCTGTTTTACCGCTACCGGTTGAGCCAAAGATTAACGCATGGGTACGCATATCATCATTAGCAAACCATAGTTCGTGCCCTGTTTTACGATCATTACCAAAAAAAGCGATTCCACGAGCCATATTAGGCTTGTTAACGCCTGGCTTCATATCGTTGTAATCTTTTACTCGCGAAATAAGAGGAAGACGGAAAGGTAATTTTTGCTTCCGAGTATAACTGTAAAGAAAACTTCCAGCACCTACAAGCATCAAGAACGTTGCAGCCTCGGAGAAATAATAGGACATTGCCGATAAGGTAAACAGTATAATCGAAATATTCGTTGGATCAGCGAAGAAATCAGCCAACCTCTGTGTCAAAGTCCGCGTATCCCTAAGTAAGAGGGTAGGATCTAACTCATGACGTGAATCAATACCGCGCATCATGGCTCTAACTCCTGCATTTGTCGGGGTGTTAACTTAACTTCTTTTATAGCAATTTCTAAAGCTTTAATCGCCTCATCTATCATAGGCACCAAAGAACGCCGACCCATTTCTTTCTCTGCTTTCCAATGAGCGAACGGGCCTGCAACTTCTGAAAATGGTGTTTGTCTACCAACACAATTGAGCATATACCATAAACGCCTATCAACGGGTCTTAACCATAAAAATTCAGAGCTCGGAACAACCCCATCATCCCGGGCTTTTTCAAGTAATGAAGCCATTACACTTAAAGTATAGGCATGTTTTGTAACAACTTCCTGGATAATTTCTGTGTTTTTATATTTTTCTATTGTGGGCCTGGCTACACTATAATCGGGTTTTCCTGCAACATAAGATCGGTCTAACGTCGCTAAAATATTGTTGGCCGCATCCCTATCTCGATTAATACGAGCAATAAATACAGCCGCTAATGCATAAGCTTGTGGTGAACAATGCTCAAAACCATCCCAATATGGGCCTAATTGTAGAGTAAAAACGCGTTTTGCATCTCCTCTTCGTATTCCGGCTGTCATCTCTTGTCCAGGTACCGGATCGTCTAATAACATATCTTCTTTTTTTAATAAATTGTATTTGCGCGCAAATTCCATCGGCGTGAGAGCCATTGCCCAAGGACCTTGATTTATATCTTGATCTACTAAATCTTCTTTAACTATAGGCATAATTGCAGGCCAGTTAAATTGCTCCTGTTCACGTAATTTTTTCATATCATAAACTTTACGGAATTTTAGGGTGATATTTGACTGATACAAAAGAACTGCCAGAACAAGGAGGACAAGAACCACGGGATAGCGCATGAAATCGCCCACAGCACGTGTTGTCTCTACCAGCTGATCCCAATTTACTGCATTGGGATCTATTGTTTGCATGATTTGAATTAAACTCGCTAGTTGCTCATTATGAACAAAAAAATTAACAAGTTTTGCTTGCCAGATGTTAATTTGAAAAACAAACATTACAATATACTGATGTCCCATTTTCCAAATAAGAAACACAGTAATAAATAATAGTACCATCACCCATATTGGGCCCATGCCACTATCTTGACCTTGTTGTTGCGGTTGTTGTGCCATTGGCGATTACTTCAAAATAGTTCGTTTCTTTTAAGTATATACTGCTCTAGGATATTTTTGCGAGAGATTCGCAAGCAATACTTTCATGGCAACAAAGAAATATGTAAAAACAGAATCACTGTTCTTTGATCAAACGCCCACGTGAATATTTATAATGGCCGCTTAGATGAACAAAACGGGTAATATTATCAACATTTAAAGCCCTATCTTTTAACGTAAGTAAAGGACTACCTAATTTGTCCATCAGGGTTTTATCAGCAGAAAGATGAATAATATCCGTTTCATTTATGTAAATAGCAACATAACCCTCATTCTGTTTGTTTTCTTTTGATTTGATTAAAGCTTGTACTTGCTCTTCGTTTGCATAGATAGGACGAGAAATCATTTGTCGAGGCAAATTGGCGATTATCCTTTCCCAAGACTGAAGATTGGATCCATCTGAAGAATATAAAGAAACAAAAACCTCTTGCTGACCGCTTCTTAAAGCAAGACGATTGGCTAAATGTGCATCTGCTTGAATTTGTGCCTGACTGCGCTCATTAATTTTTTTAGCAAAATTATCACGAATTCCGATTAAACGATTGCCAATTGACCTTAGAAAATTTGATTTATCCCAAGGTCCATTTTGAATTGCATAATCCAATGCTTTAAGTATTGCATCGTTATGCTCTTTAGTGAAAGTATTTTTTTCCATAAATCCAGAGTTAATTTTAAGAATAAAACGTTCTGCAAAAAATCAGTGCAGTATTATGGAGTATAACAGTAATTTCGATTATATAAAAAAGATTAAACCCACAAAGAGAGCAAAATCTCTTTGTGGGGTGTTGCAAAAAAATGATTAAATTTTCCTAGATGATCCTAAACTCAGCGCCCTGAACCCATTCCAAAGCGACTCTCTTCACCATGCTCATTTTCTTGAGTGGTTATTTCTTGAGATTGCTGCTTAACTGCTTGAAGTTGTTCCTTAGCACTAGGAGTTTGTTGCTTCGCTTCTTGAGTTTGTAGCACCTCTTGCGGCAACGCAGCAGGGCCTTGGTCATGTACCTTAAGTACAACATCTATGAGCGCCTTTGCCTCAGTAAAAGCAGATACATCACCACCTCTTTGATTTATCGCTGACTCCATTTTTTCAATAGGGCCTGTGCATTCAGTAGTAAGCTTGCTCTTTAAATCTTGCCCACCTTGCTCGTGCTTAAAAAATCCCATAACATTACCCCTAAACCATAAAATCTTTAATTACCCTAAGTCTATCAAAATCAATTATAAATGCATCCAAAATTACCATTACTTACGATTTCTTTACAATATATTTTAATAAAACACATTTAGTCATACATCAACTCATCCAACGGGGTATAATCGCGACTTGGCCCACCTTGAATTAGCTCATTTAATACATCAGTCATACACAACAACCGTAAAACATTAGGTGTTACTTCATCAAAAACGACTCGGAGTCCTAACAAGGCTCCTTCTGCCTCATCAAATGTAGCTCCTAAGCCATACCCAAGACATAAAGAACACAATTGATCGGCTCGTTTCGCAATTGCTGGTAACAAACCTGTATCGGCAAAAACCTCCTCATAACTCACAAATCTATCATTAAGATAAAATTTTGCATTTAAACTTGCGGCTATAACTGACATGCATTTACTAATATCACGTTCCATACTATCGCCACCACGGTTTTGAAGACTTAATCGGCCCTGCTAAAGTACTCCTTATCCACCTTAAAAATACCGGGACTGTAAAACCGTAATGTTCAATGATGCCAAAAAAAACTGCAGAGATTAAAACCAGTATTCCTGTCCAAATCCTAATATGCATTAGAAATAAAAAAATAGGGAACGCGGCTCGAGCATCAACTATAAAAAAACGAGCGCTTCGAGCGGAATCCCGCCAATGTGCAGTTTCAGCAAATCCTGCCATATTTAAGCCTCAAAAAAATAATACTCTTTCTAAAAAGTATATACCTAAATGTGGGCTTTAGCATCGTTGTTTTTAGTAAAATTAATAATATTTTTTACAACTATTTGTTCTTTTAATAAACATTATGCTTATGATTTAACACTCGAAACATAGCCCTCTTCAGCAGGAAGAGGGCTTAATGATTACGGATGATTGCTTATTTTTAATACGGATGACCACAAAATTATTTTTTATCCATCGGAGAATATCCTTTTGAAAAGGATGGCCCTAAAATGTTATTTAGGACTTTTTTCATTTCTAACTCCTCAGATGGCTTTGCCGAGGGTACTAACTGAGGTACAGTAAATTCTTGTTCAACCTCCTCTGTTTCCTGCGAGACTTCCTTAAGACGGGAATTACTTTGTCCAGCAGCCAGTTTTCCTAACATTTTAGAAGTACTGTATTGACTCATCTGAACTCCTCTTATCACACCTATAATACTAAGTTAGCATAAACAACTTAAGAAATTATTAACACAATTATTTTTTTTATAAAAAATACTATTGAGTAGTGAGACTATTTTACGTTATGTTAAAACTGCCTATAAGAAAATAGGTTCAATTATCATTTATGGATGAATGCAATTGCTCACCTGACAGAAAGAGTCAGAGCGATTGAGAAACGATAGAGTCTAGGTTCCATGAGGCTCTGGAAAAGGAGGAAATATGGCTAAAGGTGAAGTGAAATGGTTTAATAACGCCAAAGGTTGGGGGTTTATTATTCCAGAAAATGGTGGTGATGATATTTTTGTTCATTTCTCATCGATTCATGGTACTGGTTATAAAACATTAGTTCCCGGACAAATAGTCAATTATGATGTAGAACACGGTGACAAAGGTCTACACGCAGCTAATGTAATTGTGCTCAATGAAAATGCTGAGGTTGAAACGGCTTAATGCAATTAACGCAGTATCATCGTGGTGCTGCGTCCATAAGCCATAGCAGAATAAATTTTGAACAAATACTGAATTAAAAACCGTCTTCATGTATGATGGCCTTATTCTATTTAAGGTCAGTAAATTGCTGATGAAGCGTGGTTTATTACTTATAAATCTTGGTACCCCTAACAATACAGATACTTCATCTGTCAGGAGCTATTTGCGCGAATTTCTTACCGATAAGCGAGTCATCGATCTCCCTGCCTTGCTTCGCTATATATTGGTCTATATGTTTATTTTGCCTTTCCGCTCAAAACGTTCTGCCCGTGCTTACCAATCCATATGGACTGAACAGGGTTCCCCTTTACTTTTACATAGCCAGAATTTAGTGAACGAGGTGCAAAAAAAAGTGGGATCAGAACACGTAATTGCTCTTGGCATGCGTTATGGGAACCCTTCTATCGCCCATGCTTTAAATCAGTTAAAGCATTGCGAATCCATCACTATCCTGCCGTTATATCCGCAATATTCCTCAGCGGCTAATGGATCATCCATTGCTGAAGCCATGCGTATTCTCAGCTCTTGGGATCTTGTCCCATCAATCAAAATCATAAGTGATTTTTTTCAACATCCAGCGTACCTTAAAGCACAAGCTCAAACCATTAAAACTTATCTTCAAGAGCAAACACATGTTCTCTTTAGTTATCACGGAATTCCTGAGCGCCAAATTACAAAAGGAAGTTGCAAATCAATTTGTGCTGAATCTTGTCCTGCTTTAACTGATAACATTCAGAAATGTTATAGAGCCCAATGCCATCAGAGTAGTCGTTTATTAGCAAGCGAACTGGGCTTATCTACGAGTAATTACAGCACAGCGTTTCAATCAAGATTGGGTAAAACACCATGGATAAGGCCTTATACTGATCACATTCTTGCTGAATTGATTGCTAAAGGGATTAAAAAATTAGTTATTGTTTGTCCTTCTTTTGTTGCTGACTGTTTGGAAACACTGGAAGAAATAGGCATACGCCTTAAAAAACAATGGATAACTCTTGGTGGTGAAGAATTAACTATCGTTCCCAGTATGAATAGTGATCCTTTATGGATAAAAGCCATAATCGCAATGGCGCAAATGCAATCCGATTCTCAATTTAGGAGTATTTCGTGAATCTGCAATTAATCACCGCCAAAATTCGCAATACCCTATGTTCCAAATATAAAATTATTGGATTATCGAGCATACTTTTTACTGTCTTAGGCATATATTATTTATTTTATTATCACGCAAAAACTTCTCCTCCCCCAGCTCCTAAAATAGTCGAAACAGTAACTGTAACACCGACTACAATTGAAAAAACAATAAGGCTCATAGGAACCATCCGCCCCAAACATGCAACTGTCCTTGTTGCCAAAGGGTCTGGTATGCTTGACACACTCATCAGTTCAGGACAAACAGTCAAAAAAGGGGATTTAATTGCTAAAATAATTAATCCAGATATTGAACGAAGCTACCAACTCTCTAAAGAAACAGAACAACTGGAAAACACTCAATACCAACGTTTTAAAAATTTACAAAAACCAGGATTTGTGAGTGCAAGAGAGGTTGAAGAGAAAAAAAGAATCTGGATCGACTCACAAAAAGAAAAAGCAAGAACCAAAATCGAACTCAAAAACATGCGTTTTTATGCACCATTTGACGGCGTAATTGGAGCATTTAAAATTAAGGAAGGAGCACAAGTCACCGAAGGTGCGCCTGTAGTGACCATTTATGATCCTAACTCATTAATCGTTGAAATTGATGTTCCTTGTACTAATAATCACTCAATTAAAGAAAACCAACCAATTTATATATTGAACAAACTTTATCATTTAAATCATGTACAAAAAATGATAGATGATGAAACACATATGTGCCCTGCGGACGTCGATATTCAATGCACTCACTGCCTAGTTGGTGCTAGCGTATCCAGTCTGCTCGTAGTGAATAAAAAAACAGGAGCATTAGTCATTCCAACACAAGCCTTATTTCTCAAACAAGGCAAAACACATGTTTATAAGGTAGTTAATAAAAAAATAGAACTTGTTGCTGTCAAAACAGGGATACAAGAAAAAGATAAGGTAGAAATTATTTCAGGATTAAAATCCGGGGAACAAATAGTAAGTAAGAGCCCGGAGCGGTTATATCCAGGACTGGAAGTATCAATTTATAAAGGTTAGCTAGCCTGTTATGAAATTTACAAGCTATTTTTTAAAACATCCAGTGATTGCAATTATTCTTAATAGCATGATCCTGCTCTTGGGAATATTATGTTCTCATTCATTATCCCTGAGAGAATATCCCAATATCAGTTTTCCGGTCATTACAGTGAATACTTCGTACCCTAATGCCAGTCCTGAATTGGTTGAGTCTGTGGTCACTAATGTGCTTGAGGATCAACTTGCTGGCGTAGAAGGATTGGAGTTAATGACTTCACGTTCTAATCCAGAAAATTCATACATTACTTTACGCTTTCGCCCAGGGGCTTCAATGGACAAAGCACTAAATGCCACCCATGAGGCTGCACGCTTGGCACAAGCACAACTTCCACCAACAGTAAAAGCACCGATAATCGAGCGCCAGCGACAAGCAGACGGCTTACCTTTTATAGGTATTGCTCTGGAGTCCTCTTCTTTAAATTTCGGCGAATTGACCCATTATGCCAATTTGAATCTAAAAAATGTTTTCCGAAGTCTTAAAGGAGTCGCCTCAGTTGATGTGTGGGGACAACCCTTTACTTATTCCATTAAATTAGATCAAAAGAAATTATATGCATTTGGAATTAATGTCGATGAGGTAGCCAATGCAATTGCCAATAACCGCTTATCTTTACCTGCTGGTAATTATCAAAACAAAATCCCTACTACACTCGATTTTGAATTAAAAACTTCTGAAAACTATGAAAATCTGATTATCAAAACCCAAAACCATTATCCTGTCTTTCTTAAGTCTTTAGCTCGAATTCAATTAACTACAGACAATAATCAATTCCGAGTGAAGGTCAATGGTCATTCAGGTTTGGTGCTGGCTATTAACCGTGCGAATGACGCAAATCCCATCGAAGTATCCCAAAGTGTGCGCAAGGAGTTGGATGCTTTAAAAAAAGGTTTGCCCGATGACATTAAAACTAAAATCATTATTGATCAATCCGAATTCATTAAAGCATCTCTTAAAAACATCCAATCTTCTATTCTTGAATCTATCTTCTTAGTCTTAGTCATTATTTTTATCTTTTTGCGGAATATACGCGCCACAATAATTCCCTTAATTGCAATTCCGATTTCACTTTTAGGTTCTTTATTATTTTTGAAAATTGCGGGCTTTACTATAAATCAAATGACTCTTCTAGCTATGGTATTGGCCGTTGGTTTGGTTGTAGATGACGCCATTATTGTTCTTGAGAATATATGGCGTCATATTGAAGATGATTTATCCCCCATGGATGCAGCACTTAAAGGATCAAAGCAAATAAGTTTTGCCATCGTTGCCATGACTTTAACTTTAACTAGCGTTTATGCACCTATCGCTTTAATTGATGGCATGATTGGTCAATTATTTATCGAATTTGCAGTTGCGCTGGCAGGCAGTGTATTCATTTCAGGAATAGTTGCTCTGACGCTCTCTCCTTTGATGTGTGCAACATTCCTCCATAAAAATACAAAACATTTATGGCCCGCCATAGATAGATTCCTAAGTAAACTAGCCCAGTATTACTATAAGTTGCTGAGTATCATTATTTATCGAAAAAAAACCACGCTTCTTATACTCCTCCTATCACTTAGCCTGAGTTTGCTCTTTTATAAAGTGATACCAGGTGAAACAGCACCAAAAGAAGATCGCGGTTTAGTAGGAATCTATACTCCGCCTGTATCTGGAGATAACTTAGATACGCTGGAAGCCAATACAAAACGCATCCAACAGTCCATAGGTAAAGTCCCCGAAGCAAAAAATACGTTAACCTTTTTAGGAAATTGGGGTAGTAGCATCGTCATGCCTTTAGAAGCTCATAAACAAAGAAATCGTTCTGCAGAGCAAATTGTCAATTCATTAAAACCTAAAACAGAGCAATTACCTTCAGTCGATGCCTCAGTCTGGAGCTGGGATTCTGGATTACCTGGAGTAGAGGATGCTCGCAATAATTCAGAATTGGAGCTTGTCATTTCCACCACTGAAAATTTCCGACAGTTATTTGATGCAACAGAGTATTTAAAAAAAATACTGGATCAAAGCAAAGCATTCGCCTCTACGCGCTATGACTTACGTCTTGACTCCATGGGATACTCTGTAAATATAGATAAAAATGCCTTAGCTCAGCTCGGATTAACTCCCGCACAATTGGCTAAAACAATTGAGGTTTTTTTCAGCGGTGATAAATCCATGTCTTTTCAAAAAGATGGCGTATCTTATAACCTAACTTTAGAGGGCTCTTCTAAGCCCTGGACTTTAAATGAGCTTTATCTTACAACCCCCTCTGGAAAGCATGTTTCTTTAGGCGCAGTGGCTCAAATGAAAAGACGTGCACAACCGACTGCATTGGAACATGTTAATCAAATGCGCGCTACAACTTTATATGCCCAATTACCTGAACAGCAATCCTTTAAGAAAGGAATGAATCAACTCTTGAAACTGGCAAAAGAAAATCTTCCCAACCAATACAAATTGAGTTGGGCAGGCGCTGCCAAAGCATATAATGAATCATCGCACACCATGGTTTTGTTATTCGCTTTAGCGATACTTTTTATTTACGCCATTCTTGCAGCACAATTTGAGAATTTTGTTTACCCGTTCATTATTCTGTTCACTGTGCCCTTAGCTTGTTTTGGCGCTTTGCTTTTTGCTTACTTATTTGGCCAATCCCTAAATATTTTTACCCAAATTGGTCTGGTCACTTTAGTAGGATTAATCAGTAAGCATGGCATTTTGATTGTAGAATTTGCCAACCAATTACAAAAAGAAGGCTTTAGCTTAGCAGAGGCGATAAAAAAATCGTGCTCATTAAGGTTACGTCCTATTCTCATGACTACTGGTGCCATGGTTTTTGGTGCTATCCCCTTGGTGCTCTCACATGATGCTGGAGCGGAAGCCAGGCATGCTATAGGTACCGTGCTTATTGGGGGTTTATGCATAGGTACCTTGTTTACTTTATTTGTACTTCCTGCCGTTTACTTCATGATCTCAAAAATAATAAAAAAAACTGGGAAGAAATAAGAAAATGGGGACAATCATTATGACATATGGTCAGATCGATTATACCATGTCAAAATTAAAACTCATCGATCCGAGATTCGGGCATTTGACCATGCATTTACTTTTTGATTTTGATGGAACGCTAGTAGATAGTTATGATTGCGTCATTGAAGCAACGAATTTATTAGCGGAACAATTTAAGTATAGGAAGATAAAAGAACATGAAATCGAACATCTGCGCAATCTTTCTTCAAGAGAGTTAATCAATTTTTTAGGGGTGTCCTTTTACAAAATACCTTCACTAATTCGACAAATTAGACATCTTTTACACGATCAAATGGCAAATATGAAACCAGTTGCCCACATTGTCGCAATATTAGAGATTTTTTATAAGGCTGGATGTCCTTTAGGTATTTTAACCTCCAATTCGATTGATAATGTTCTTATATGGCTAGAGATGCATCAAATTCATCATTTTTTTAGTTTTATCCATGACGAATCGAATTGTTTTTCTAAACGACATTTACTGAAAAAGACGCTAAAGAAATACAAAATTGATAAAAGCAAAGTTTTTTACATAGGTGACGAAACTCGAGATATTGAAGCTGCAAAAAGAAATAATATCCAGTCAATTGCTGTTACTTGGGGCTATAACTCAGAGAAAGTTCTATTGCACCAGCCAACTTATCTGGCGAAACACCCTGAAGATCTATTAACTATCTGCTTGCACAGCCAAGATCTAGCCCCTTAAGTGACCTTTACAAATTTACATCTGGTTTTCACTTTGTTATTGAAGCAGACTAACGCCCCTGATTTTTAAAATTATATTAGAAAAAGATCAGTGAAACTCCAGATTCCATCTCGCTACATCCATCCTAATAAGTACTCCTTGAATTTTCCTATACTCTGCTGAGCTAATTTAAGGTACTATAAAAGTTTGTCTTTTAATAGGGAGATTACTTTGAAAAGGATATGTTTTTTAATGATTTTTTTTGTTTCTCAAGCAATAAGCTCTGTATTTAGTCTAGAAGATGTCCAAAAACTGAGACAGCATTTTTTTGCAAATATTCAATCGAATGGTGCAATAGTTGCCGCGCCCTCCAAACAAAATCCAGATTATTATTATGATTGGATCCGCGACTCTGCGATTGCCATGGGTCTGATTGAAACATGGTATGAATCATCTCAGGCATTTGGATATAAAGAACGTTTATTTAACTATGTTTCCTGGACCCAAAAGCTTCAACACCAGCAGGATCCATCACCAGGTCAAGATATCCTGGGAGAGCCTAAATTTTATATTGATGGCTATCCTTTTGAAGGTCCTTGGGGAAGACCGCAAAATGACGGTCCAGCCTTAAGAGCCTCGGTTCTAATTCGTTTTGCCCAGCAATTATTAGATAATAATGAAACAGAGTATGTTCAAACTAATTTGTATAATAACAATCTGGATCCGCACTCAATGGGCGTAATTAAAATGGATTTAGAGTACACTGCGCATCATTGGTCTGATAAAAATTATGATCTTTGGGAAGAGGTTTTTGGACATCATTTTTTTACCGCTATGGCACAGCAGAAAGCGCTCTTTGAAGGTGCGGCTCTTGCTCGCCGTCTCAACGATAATGAAGCTGCAGTTTATTATGAACAGCAAGCAAGGTTAATCAATACACGTCTGAATCAGCATTTAGATCCAGATCATAAGACAATCCAAGCAACGCTTTTACCCCATCCTGGCCCCCAAAAAACTTTAGAACTTGATTCCTCAGTAATTTTGGGTATTTTATTGAATCCGCAAAAGAATGGGGATTTGTCTCCTGGTAGTGCCTATGTCCAAAACACAGTAAAAGCCTTATATGCTCAGTTTGATTCAATGTTCCCAATCAATAATAAACATTCGGGGGAAATTTTGTTTGGCCGCTATCCTGGAGACACTTATGATGGATACCAGACCAACAGTATAGGTAACCCTTGGTTTATTTTAACTGCTACTATGGCTGAATATCACTATACCCTCGCTAATAATTTACCGTTAATAAATCAAAGCGAAATCGCCAAAAATATTCAAGCTGGGGATAATTACTTAAAACTTGTAAAAAAATATGCTCCGGATATGAAATTAAGCGAACAAATTAATTTAAATACTGGAATACAACAAGGAGCACCTTCGCTTACTTGGAGTTATGTAGCTGTTTTACGTGCTATTGAGCTAAGAGATAAACTAACAAGTAAATTGAAACATTCCTCACTAGAAATTGATAACTAAACGTTCCTCTAGGGTGTGTGATTTCAGGAGTCCACTGACAAGCCCATAGAGGACTCGCGAATTTCCCCACTTCCTACGTACTACGCTTTATGCGCGGTATCCAGAACGATGCTTTGATTGCACTATTTGATTCTATTACAAGGCAAGAGCTACTGGATACCGCGTATAAAACGCGGTACGTAGGGAGATTTATCTTAGGTAGAAGCCAAATAGGATGATTCTTTTTTACTAAGGTCTTCAGTAGCAGGTATCTCTTCACGCCCTAATAAACGTAACGATTTACCAGACATAATGTAATTCTCTATTTGTTCCAGACTGATGCCCTTTGTCTCCGGCATATAAAAGTAGGTATACATGAGTCCTAAAAGGCAAATCACTGCATATAAAGCAAATGTATATTCAATACCCATCATTTTCTCCAAAAGCGGGAAACTAAAAATGACTACGGTATTAAAAGTCCAGTTACTCATTGCAGAGAACCCCATTCCGGCGCCACGCACATGCAGAGGAAATATTTCTGCCATTGCAATATGCGGTATTGGCCCTACACTCACTGCAAAAGAAAAAATATAAAGAATTAAACACGCAACTGACAAAAAAGGAAGCCAAACAACTTGATATAATGAGAACACGCATAAAGCCAGCAAACTGAACAACATACCAGAAAAACCATACAGCAATAGGTTACGGCGCCCTACTTTATCAACACTAAGTATCGCGATGACAGTTACCAATAAATTAACCACACCAATGCCAATCGTTGCCAATATTTGTCCTGTAATACTGTTCATCCCTAAATTTTTAAAAATTTCAGGTGCAAAGTAGATAATTACATTAATTCCACTTAATTGTTGTAAACAAAATAACATAGTACCCAGCATCAAAACTGCCAATAAAGGGCTCTTGAATAACAATAGCCAACTTCCCTTTTTAGGTTCATTTGCCAAGGTCATTTCGATATCCGTCAACTCATGTTGGATTGAATGACTTTTACGGAGTTTTTTTAAAGCTTTAGATGCTGCATCACGACGCCCTACGCTGCATAACCATCTGGGTGATTCTGGCATGAGTAAAATTCCAATACTTAAAACCAGGGCTGGAATGGCGCTTGAAGCAAACATGGCACGCCAATCATTATTCTCAAGAAACAAGTAATTGACTGAATAAGCACAGACGATTCCTACAGTCATTGCCAATTGATAAATGGCAACCACAGCTCCTCTTGTTTTATAAGTTGCTGTTTCAGCCAAATATAAAGGCGCCATGACTGAAGCCATGCCAATTGCCAGACCAAGAACTAAGCGAGAGATAACGAGTACCGCAATAGAATCAGCGAACCCTGCTCCTAATGCACCAAAAAAGAACAATATTCCAGCAAAAGACAATAAAGTTCGGCGGCCGAAACGTTTGGCTCCCTTTGATGCCGTAACCGCACCAATCAGCATGGAACCAAACAGCGCACCAAAAGGCAAGGCTGATGCCATTACGCCAATATGTGTCGCTGTTAAATTAAAATGATTTTTGACCAATTCCAAAGAGCCGGCAATGATCCCCTCATCATAACCAAACAAAAAACCAGCAACCGACCCAATAATTGCAACAATCCATGTCATATTTTAACTCTCCTTGCTCAATAATTCGAAAATTCGACATAAAACGCATATTCCTGTGAGCTATCCATTGTATTTTTTAATTTTATATACTGTGCTTGGACTTCACTGTTTTCAGCGAATCACCTAATCCCATCCTTTTACACTTTGACGCACAGCAAAAGATAAATCAGTAATTAATGACCAATTCCCTTTTTTAGTTGCTTCCTCGGGCACAATCCAAGATCCTCCAACACACGAAACATTAGGAAGTGCCAAATAATCAGAAAAATTCATTTCATTAATACCACCAGTTGGACAAAATTTTGCTTGGGGAAAAGGTCCATGCATTGCACGCAACATATTGACTCCCCCTACAGCTGCTGCGGGGAAAAACTTAAAATGGGTATATCCCAAAATTAATCCTTCCATCAACTCAGAAACACTGGATATACCAGGAATTAAAGGAATGCGCGAAGTAACCCCAGCAGTTAGTAAAGCCTGGGTTTTCCCAGGACTTAGTGCAAATTTTGCACCGAGATCTGCAACCTGATTTAATTGTTCTGGCGTAGTTACAGTACCCACACCAATTAAAGCGTCAGGGAAGGTTTTTATCAGTAATTTAACCGCATCCAAAGCGATTGGTGTTCTCAGTGCAACTTCGATTACATGAATACCCCCTGCAAACAATGCAGTAGCCAAAGGTACAGCATGCTCTATTTCTTTAATTACCACTACCGGAATTATAGGTGATGTACTAAATACAATTTCCGGTTGCACCCTCCAATTTGGAAAAGACATAAACCTCTCCTTGTCGTCACTGTAGTCTGGATATAGTGTGACCCGATTAGCGCTCTAATAGCGGGGGATTCTTTATTTTTTATCTAGACCACGATTGCTTTAAATAAACTGCAGCCCCTAATATTCCTGGCTGCTCGGCAGTAATCACATAAGTTGGGATTTTTGCATTAAATGCTTTAAAACGACCTTTTTCTTCAAAACGCGATCTAAAATCACTACGCCCCAGCAATGAAATGAGTCGAGGCACAATACCACCAGCAATATAAATCCCGCCAAAAGCTGCAAAAATTAATGCCAAGTCCCCTGCATAAGAGCCTAGAATTGCAAAAAATTGCGCTACTGTCGCTTGGGCAATAGTACATTGTTGTGCTAAGGCCAAAGTAATAATTTCTGATGCAGGCGCATACACTTTTTCTTGCTGATGGAAAGCACCTAGTGCTTGATATAAATTTTCCAAACCATGGCCTGACAATAAGCGCTCATAGGATACATGCTCATATTTTTTTTTCAGATAACAATAAATAAACCACTCCTGCTCTGTTTTTGCACCCCAACTCATATGCCCGCCTTCCCCTGCTTGGACAAAATATCCTTCTTGATTTGATGCAAGGAATGCAACCCCCAGTCCTGTTCCTGCCCCCAATACTGCTTTTGCACCATTTTTATCTGCTATACCGCCTCCTATCTGGAGTAATTGTTGCTCTGACAAGACAGGCAAGCTCATGGCAATCGCACTAAAGTCATTTAAAACCTTAAGTTCTGTCAAATCTAATTTATGCTTTAATTCACTGGTTGAAAAGCGCCAATGGGCATTAGTCATACAAATAACATCATCAAGCACTGGGCACGCAATCGCCAAAGCGACCTGCTTTATTTCATCTAATTGGTGTTGTGCCTTATAAGCTAATAAAGCTGACTCCAGACTGTCGTATGCGGCACATGAATAAATTTCAATTTTATCCATTATCAAATTTTCTAAATTAACACGACTGAAACGTGCAAAAGTTCCACCAATATCAGCAACGATTGCATAAGATTTTAAAGCATCAAAAATCATAACAAGACTCTTTTCCCTGAAACAAACTACACGCTCCCTGCTCAGCCCCTGTAAACTGTGATCTTAAACTGGTAAACAGTTCTCGGCCCATCCCCCGATGAAATTCCACTTCATTTAAAACAGCGCTGCTTCTTAGCCCCAATTCATAATCAGAAACTAATAATTGCAATATACCCTGTTCCGCATCAATTAAAATCATGTCTCCGGTTTCAATACGAGATAACACTTCATTATCTATTGCCTCAGGTGTAACATGAATCGCCGCAGGAACCTTACCTGAAGCGCCGGACATGCGTCCATCCGTTACTAAAGCAACTTGGTAGCCTTTATCCATCAGCACCCCAAGCTTGGGTGTTAATTGATGTAATTCAGGCATTCCACAGGCTTTAGGCCCCTGAAAGCGAAGTACAACCACACAATCTTGCTCCAAAATACCTTTTTGAAACATCTGCTCAAATTCTTCTTGGCTGGAACAAACCACTGCCGGAGCCTTAATCTTACTTTTTCCCACAGCAAGACCTGAGGTCTTAATTACAGCACGCCCTATGTTTCCGCTTAATACTTGCAAGCCCCCTTGAGCCTTAAAGGGAGTTTTAGTTGAAGTTAATACGCTCTCATCATTTGAAACAGAGGGTCCAGAAATCCATAGTAATCGCTCATTATCCAATAAGGGTTGTTGCGTATATCGTTGCAAACCATAGCCTATCACTGTATGCACGTCTTCATGTACTAATTGAGCATCCAATAATGCGTGAATAAAATATGCCATCCCGCCAGCTCGTTGAAAATGATTGATGTCCGCATATCCATTAGGATAAATTTTGGCAATTAAGGGAGTTACTGCAGACAATTGAGCAAAATCATCCCAGTTGATCGAATAACCCGCCATGGCTGCTATCGCAATTAGGTGCATTGTATGATTGGTTGAACCACCTGATGCTAATAATGCAACGATGCCATTAACAATATTTTTAACATCCATAAGCTGGCCTATGGGTAAATAATCTTCACCCAAATCAGTTAAAGAAAGAATTTGTTGTGCCGCAGCCCAGGTTAATGCATCGCGCAACGGCGTGCCAGGATTGATAAACGAAGAGCCAGGAAGTTGTAATCCCATAGTTTCAATAATTAATTGATTGGAATTCGCCGTACCATAAAATGTACATGTTCCAGGAGAATGGTATGAGCCCGCTTCTGCCTCAAGCAAAGCGTTTTTATCTGCCTTTCCTACAGCATACAATTGGCGGATACGTGCTTTTTCCTGATTTGATATGCCCGATGGCATAGGGCCAGCAGGAATAAAAATAAATGGCAAATGCCCAAAGCTCAAAGCCGCCATCAATAAGCCGGGAACAATTTTATCGCAAATCCCCAGCATAAGGCCGCCATCAAACATATTATGCGACAAACCTATAGCCGCTGACATGGCAATTACATCACGACTTAACAAGCTTAACTCCATTCCTATTTGGCCCTGGGTAATGCCGTCACACATTGCGGGCACACCTCCTGCAAATTGTGCTACACCCCCAGCAGCAGAAATAGCTTCCTTGATTAAAGATGGATAATCCCCATAAGGTTGATGTGCTGAAAGCATGTCGTTATAGGCAGAAATAATAGCTATATTTGCTTTGCTCATACCGCTCAGATTTGCTTTATCCAACTTCGCACATGCAGCAAAGCCATGTGCTAAATTACCGCAGTGCAGAAGACTGCGCTGAGGGCCTTTCATACGCAATTTTTCTATATGTTTCAGGTACGAATCTCTGTTATGCGCGCTACGCTCACGGATACGATCTGTAACTTGAGCTACAACCGGATGCATTCTTTTTCCTTAAGGTGCATACATCACCTGAACATTAGTACTAAAGTTATTTAAAAAAGCACTAACTGGCATAATCATAGGATCGTGCTCTGCCATTGCTTGATGCAATACAGTCAATTTTTTCTGACCTAACAAATGAAAAAAAATCGTGCGGCTTTTTAATAGTCTTTTTTTGGACAAACTTATTCGCTGGTGGGGGGCAGTCTTCGGACTGACGAGAACTACTGCCGCAGCATGATCATCCATCCCCATTGCAAGCTCGTCAGCGCAAGGAAATAAAGAGGCAATATGTCCATCCTCGCCCATCCCTAAAACAACCGCATCAAAAGTGGGTAAAGAAGCAATTATATGCTCGGTTTGCTCTAGAGTATGACCTTCTTTATATAAACTCAAAAAATGAGCTTTAGATGCATGGTGCTGGAGTAAAAAATGTCGAACTAACCGTTCATTTCTATCTGGATTATCAACAGAGACACAACGCTCATCGGTTAAAGTTACAGTGATTTTATCCCAGGGAATATGTGTTTTGGCCAGAGCCTTGAATAAATCAATAGGAGTCTTTCCACCTGAAACGACCAAATAAGCGTGACCACGATGTTCTATGGCCTCACAGAGAATCTGCTTGAGCTGGCTAACCAAGTCATCGGTTAATAAAGAGGCTTCACTAAAACTACGTAACAGCATTTTGTTCACCCCATACGTGTGCTTTGCCATTATATAAACGCATTAACTCCAAAGGTCCCCAAGTGCCCGATGGATAAGTATAGAGAGGGGTATCTTGTCTTTCCCATGCTTGCTCAATTTCATCAATCCATTTCCACGCTTGCTCTACTTCTTCACGGCTGACAAAGAGATATTGATGACCTAACATCACTTCCAGCAATAAGCGCTCATATGCATCAGCAATTCTTTGTGAATTGAATAAGTGATTGAAATTTAAATCCAACTTACTGTCTCTTAATTGCATGCTTTCACTAAGGCCAGGAATTTTATTCATCATTCGCAGCTCAACGCCTTCATCAGGTTGCAAACGGATGATGAGCTGATTAGGAGAGAGTTCTTGTTTGAATTGTTTAAAAATATTGTAAGGTTGGGATTTAAAGTAAATGACCACTTCACTCTGTTTTTTTGATAATCGCTTACCTGTTAATAAATAAAAAGGAACACCAGACCAGCGCCAATTATCTATATATGCTTTAATTGCAACAAAAGTTTCCGTAGTTGACCCTTTTTGCGCACCTTCTTCATTGAGATATCCAGGTATTTGTTGTCCTTTAATCATGCTTCCCACGTATTGAGCCCGCACGGTATGTTCATGAACATGAGCATCAGAAATAGGCCGTAATGACTTTAACACTTTTAACTTTTCACTACGAATACATTCAGCAGATAAGCTCATTGGCGGTTCCATTGCCAAAAGAGCCAATATTTGTAATAAATGATTTTGCAGCATATCCCTTACTTGACCTGATTTATCATAATAAGCCCACCGTCCTTCAACGCCTACTTCTTCTGCAACAGTAATTTCAACCTTTTCAATTGCTTGATTATCCCAATTTGAGGAAAAAATCGCATTGGCAAAGCGCAGCACTAGAAGATTCAATACGGTTTCTTTACCCAAATAATGATCAATTCGATAAATCTGATCTTCAGCAAAAAAGTGAGCAACTTCATTATTAATTGCAATAGATGAAGGCAAATCATGACCAATTGGTTTTTCTAAAACAACACGCGACGGTTGCTTGGTTAACCCAATGCTTGAAAGGCCCTGGCAGGTTTGCGTATACAATGAAGGGGGAATCGCAAAATATGAAATCGTAATTCGCTCTGCAAGATTTACATAATCCATTATTTTTGCATAATCTTCAGGCTTTGTAAGATCGATCGGGCAATAGGCCATCCTTTGCATAAGACGTGACCAAACCTGCTCTTCCAGTTCCTCACCAATAAACATTTGTATTTTAGATTTTATTAATCCGGCGCAGTCCGTAAATGTTAATGGGTCACGCGCACATCCAATAATACGTGTATTTGCATGAAGCAAATGAGCGCGTTCTAACTGGTACAAAGCAGGAAATAATTTACGACAAGAAAGATCCCCTAAGGCACCGAATATAATTAAATCACAAGGATACTTTACAGCAACTTCTTCGATCATGTTTATCCTAAACAATCATCTTTTGAGGTTCAATACTAAATTGAAAGACAGTACAGATCAACTCCAATCACATTATTGAGAAGCAGTGACAAGTTGCATAAAAAAGTTCAATGCGCTGAATTTTCAGGGCGATCATTGCAAAACCTTTTTTTTATGCTATATGAAATAATAAGATAAACGTTCGCTTCTGCCTGATATCCAATGGCTTAGCTGTGGAGCGATGACTTAGATGAGTAATTTGCATGTACTTACCTTAACTAAATCATTATTAGGAGAAGCAGATGCTTAATAAGAGATTTTCAGAAAGACTTAATAAAGAGCTTGATAATATTGGTGCACCAGAATCAAGTGCGGAGCGCATTGAAGTACTGTCAAAGCTGGTTAAGATTCCCAAATTTAAAGCAGAAGCATTACTTAACGGCGCAACCAGCCCAGATGAAAAGCTGCTCAACGCATTAGCACAAGAATTCGAAGTCAGTGCTGATTGGTTAGTCGGTAAGAGCGATTCATCCCATTAATAAATATGTCGTTAGTACTCGCATAGAATATATATTGGCTATAATTAAAGCAAAAATAGCAGTAATTTATGGGATATTGTATTATGCAAGCACTAATAGATTCTTCAACCGTAACTTCATTACAGCAACAAATCGGAAAATACGACGCTGAAGGGCCATTTTGTATTGGCTGGGACGCGCAGCACGAGTTATATAAAGGAATAAATGATTATGACGACATGCATCTGCAGAAAGCCCGAAACTATCAATCAGCTTATAAGGAAAAAGGCAGTTTTTTTGATGCGATAGACTCCCAATTTTTTAGAAAAAAATTCATAGAATATATTCAGACGCATCCCTTCCCTGAATACGAAGGAGACCCTGAGACAAGAGCAACCCATCCGGAAGAAGCAACCACAAATATGCTAAAATTTCTTGGCAAACAAGGACTTGAATTATTCCATCTGGCTTTGGAAGAAGAAATGCATAGCAAAGAATTCAGGGATGCGGTAGTCATTCAATCAACTTCTCATTTTGAGGGTCCTAAATGGGAAGAGCGGCCTGTAGTCATCGTTGCAGGCCCTTCAGGATCTGGAAAATCATATGCTGCTAAAGCAGCAGTGGAAAAAGCGAATCAATTTTTATCAGTTAGTTCTAATGATCTAAGTGGAAATTATGTTGTTGCTGCTGATGGAGGAGTTATCCGCGAAGTGTCACAAATGCGCAAACTCGTCATTCAATTAGCTAATAATCAGGGATATACCGGGATAAAAGATTTACATGATCAGTGTAAAATTTTGGACAAAGTAAAAAAAAGAGTGCGTAAAGCAGCTTTTCTAACCCCAGACTTAGGGGTAGTGATTCCAGAGACATTTTCCCAATGGAATAATCCGTTGAGCAATATTAAAAGTTTAATGAAAAAAATTGAGCGGTTGGATAATACAAAACAGATTTTTACACGTGTAGAAGGCCATGATCCTGCTAATTTTCGAAAAGTTGTTTCCTTTATGGGCTCCAGAAGAGCCTGGAAAACAAAAGATTTTGACCCTCAAGAATTAGATTTGAATAAAAAAGGACTAGCAGAGTCCAAAGAGTATAACTCATTTGGATTTTCCTTCGGTGACAGTGGATCAAAAGATGCAGAAGCTTGGTATATGAAACATAGTAAAGACAAGTTGCACATGATTATAACCAATGACTTGATCCTGTTAAAACCCGATTCCGCACAACCAGGAAACTGGGTTGCTGCAGAACAAGGCGACGAGGGTGCACGTCTATTCCCTGAGAGCCTTTATAAACAATGGGAACAATTACAACACAAACCTGATCTGATCGACTATTGTAAATTAAATCCCCAAACTCTAATTGCAACCTCTGCCCACCTAGACTTTGCTATAGCAAAAAATATGGTTCTGGAAAGAATTGGGGCATGCCATAAAAAAATAGAGAAAACAATGAACCAAGAGCCGCGTGATGAAGATCGTCTTCGTTTTCTACAAGCAAGACTTGATTTATTAGAAACACTTGCTCAGTTTCCAACGGAGAGCTTGGAAAATTATGATGAAATACAGAAAATGAAACGTCATATTGAAAATCGAATTCTGGTTATAAAAGACGAGCTTGGAGATACCTGGCCAAGCATTTTTACCAAAAAAACAGTGAGAGCATTAGATGAGTTTACAGCTGCCTTGGATAAAGCAGCTCATTCTATTGAGAACACCCCAATTTATTATGTAAGTCTTGCAGATACTTCTTCGATCTTTAAAAATAAATATAACCAAGCTATAAATAAGAGTTCGAATGAAGAAGTGGGCGACCAAGATGAAGAAGGCACTGGGATATATCCAACAGCTTAAAACCATTTCGTCTAAAGCACTTCAGGATTTATTATAAATCCTGAAGTGCTTTTACTAAATTATTTATGTCCGTTTCATTATTATAATAATGAAGGGAAATCCTAATACCACCATCGCGTTGCGTGACCCAAATATTATGACTTTCCAAAAGCTTCATTACTCTATCCAACTCTTGGAAAGGTCCTAATTGGATAATACCAGATCGATGTTGTTTCTCAGTATTAGAGACAATGGGAACATTTAACTGGCGTAATCGCTCAAATAAATAATCTGTAAGAGAACTAATTCGCTCTGTAATGTTCGTCATGCCAATTTCTTCGATTAAATCAAGTGCGGCATTAAAACCTGAAAAAATAGTCATATTATCCCAGCCTAATTCAAAAACACGAGCAGACTGGTAAAATTGACAACTTCCATCAAAACTCATCGCGGATTGGATACTTCTCCAACCAATTAAAGCAGGGGTTAATTTTTTAAAAAAATCTGGATGAATATAGATAAATGCTATTCCTTCACCACAACACATCCACTTGTAACAGGAGCAAACTAATGCATCAATTCCTTGTTTTTTTACATCTATAGGGAATGCACCAATACCTTGGGTTCCATTAACAATAAAATGAGCATCTTTTTTTAATTCCTTAACTTGCTCCAAATTAAGTTTATAGCCATTAGCATAGTGAACATAACTCGCTACGATTGAAGAAATTTTTTCATCGTTTTGTTGTAATTGCTCAGCAAGATCTGCAGCTGAATCAGCCCATTTTATTGAATGCCCAGCATTTCCCCAAGGTAAAACAGAAGAAGAAAAATCATTTTTCACAAGCAAAATTGAATCGTTCCGAGGCAAGGAATGTGCTAGTGCATTCATACCAAATGACACACTGGGAATAAATGCAATATGTTCTTTTTCTGCATTAATTAATCGAGCAATTTTTTCTCGACATGTTTCCATCAACTGAATGTTATCACCAAAAATCCGTCCCCCATTCAAGGCCAACGATTGATAACGCTCAGTGACTGCAGTAAGTGCTGGCTTTGATAAAGCGCCACCCCCCGCAGTCATAAAATAGGTTTGCTGATTTACAACAGGAAACAATTCTCTGTATTTTTCCCAATTTATCATTCTCTTATAACCCTTCTTCACAACAATAATTTAACTCTAGGCGTTCTTGAGCTTCTTCTTCACTCATACCATCCAACACATAAAGGGTTCCAGCTTTAGTTTTAGCAATCCCTAATTTATTGGCTAGTTGACCTGGCATAAAGACATGGATATCTTCTACAGCAATAGATAATTGTTGTAAAATCTCTGTTTTTAATTGTTGGGTTAACGCTGCAACTTGTTCCGAATCTAAATTGTTTAATAATTCAATTCTCAACTCAACCGCACCATTTCTTGTAATAATTTGATAATCACAAGCAATTTCATCATTTTGAAATAAAATATTTTCAATTTCTATTGGAAAAGCAGTGTTTCCTGTAGTTTGGCATTGAATTAAATCAGCAGAGCGCCCCATAGCATTGATTACAGGCGTATCGTATTCACAACCACAATCATGCTGTAATTTACCAAAATCGCCGGTTTTATAACGCAACAGCGGCATATGGTTTTGATGCGTATTGGTTAAAACAATATTGCCTAATTCCCCCTCATTCTTTATGGGGGTTTTAAAATCATCTTCTAATAATTCAATAATCAAATAAGGTTTTGAAGGTAAATGATACTGATGCTTACTGCATGATACCAAGCCACCGCTATCAAGTTCTGTTAGACCATAAACTCCATGCACTGTTGCTCCCCCATACACCTTACTAATACGGGCGAATTTAGCTTTAGAGATAATTTCCCCGGTTAAAATAATTTTTTTAATTGAAGAAGTTGCTGGATCCATACCTTGAGCGTGCATCGCCTCTGCGTAACGAAGTGTTTCCAGTGGACGAGCAATTAATAATTCGGGTTTCATGCGAGCAAAAATGTCCAACATTTTTCTAGGTGAACATAGATGGGTTTTAACTCCCGTTGGAATAGCCATAATCCCTAATTGATTTAATGCTGCAAAATATTTTAAGCCAATTGGATTCATCTCAAAAGGTAAAGCAATAACCGCACTTTTAACTTCAGTTTTATCCAAACCAAGCCATTCATAAATAAAATTCGCAAATTCGCGACTACGATCTGGTCCTAAATCAGGAATCACAGGAAAGGGATTACCTGAAGTCCCACTTGTTTCAAAATATGCGGGAGGTCTTTTAGCAAGCGCTTCGTCAACAAGAACAGAAATTCCCGGATACTTTTTATCAATCGCTGGAAAATGATGCAAATCATTTAAGTTATTAATTGCAGTTGGAACATTCTTATAGGCGTTTTTATAAAATTCAAAATGTTCCTTTACGTATTGAATCAATTCATTAAAGCGATTACACAATACTTTTTGGTCATTTTGATTTAAAAGTAAACTCGACATATTAACCCCAAAAAATTGAATAAGTAACCTCCATGTTCCATTGAAACATACAGCATTTTTATCCTACGCAGTTACTAATGCTTCTTTATCCTTGGCGCCTATACTGTAATTATTTTTGATCTGCATCATTAAGAAATCAGCATATTCCATAGGTGCAAACATTGGTTCTTCCTCAGTATTAACCGGTGCGATAACCGCATGAGGATCGGGTTCAAAGAAGAATGGAATAGAATATCTTTCTTTTCCTGAAATATTAATGACCCGGTGAGGCGTGGAAATATATTTACCATTACTAATACGATGCATCATATCCCCAGTATTTAAAATAAAAGCTCCTTCTAACGGGGGAACATCCAACCAAGTATCATCACATTGCTTGACTTGTAAGCCACCAACTGAATCTTGAGCCAACAAAGTCAATGCACCCCAATCAGTATGAGGAGCAATTCCATATTGATGCTCAGGAATTACTTCGGGTTGAGGAGGATAATACTGAAGGCGTAAAAAAGTAGTAGGATTGATAAAGAATTTATCTAAAGCATAATAATCCTGATTCAATGATAGCGCAAAAACACGAATTAAATTACGTATTAGAAGGGAGAGGTTTTCACGATAATGCAGCAATATATGCTTAAAATCCGGTAATAAATGTTCTGAAGGCCACTGATTAGGCCCTGCAAGATTAATGCCTGATTTGTAATCTGGATCGGTTTCCAATACTTCATGACCTAAAATAAAAGCAGCACTTTGATTGGGTATAATTGTTTCACCTAAAGTGGATAACTTAAATCGGGATCCCTTAATAGCCATGTAACCACGAAAAAATTGATTTTGCTTTATCTTTAATTTTTCTTCTTCAGGTAAATGATGGAACAACTTTGATTGTTCAAAAATCACCTCAAACATATGTTGAGAAATACCATGATTAACAATATATGCGAAGCCAATATTAGTATATACTTGTTTGAACTGCTGGGCTAAAGCACGTAAATCATCTACTGAACGAGCAGTAAATAACGCTGAAACATCAATTACTGGGACTTGGCTAACTTTTATCATAAAAATTCCTTAATGATTCCAGGGCAAAAACAATTTTTGTAAAAAAAGCATCCCTAACATTTGGCATCCTAAAAGGATGCCTCCTGATGTGAATTATTTCTTTTTAAAGCGCAGATAAATCCACTGACATTTATCAGAATATTCATCTGTAACAAATAATTCTCGAGTTTTACCCATGCCTGGGGTCAAAGGTTTAGGATAAATAATGTAGTCATATCCCATTTTTGCCCAAAGTGGCATTACAATAGGACATTCCTCTATAAGATAATTCAGTCCATGATTAAACAACGTACTTGTATCTGTAGAAGGATTAATTAAAGTTAAACGATCAATGTAAGTTAACACATTGGTATGAAGAGCAGCTTTATATTCTTCATTTTCATGGTAGGCTGCAACGATTTGTTCTTTAAGTTCTGCATATTCTTCATGCAATAGAAAATCATCCCAACGAATAATACTATGTGGAATAGTAAGTTTACTCAGCGCATAAGCACTTCGTTCTAACCAAAGGTCACCTGCTTCTTTAGCAAAGATATAAGCCTTTTCTTCACCCAGTCTGCCATAATGATTATGTTTTTGCAGCGTATCAGCTAATACGATGTCACAGCGGGCAAACGGATGTTTATTTACTAATTCAATTGTTGCTAGAAACTTCCCTTTTTCATGATAAGCCTGTCCAACACTAATAAATAACAGCGCTTTTTTCCCTTCAAAATTCATTTTCTTATTTTCACTTTCGATATCCAGATCGGAATATCTAAATGATGCTTTATGTGTGTTTAACTCCTCCGTGTTGAGTGGAATCCACTGTTCCTCAATTTTATGTTCGACAGAAAACATCTATAGCTTCCTCTTGAAAAAAATGGTTGTTTAAACAACTCAAAATCGTTAACTCTTTAATTCCAATAAATAAAATCGTCTACTATTTGAGAGTGGGCATGATTATATCAATAATAAGAACTATTTCACTATTTTTTTTTCACTAAACATTAAAAATATTCATTTTGGTATTTACTAATTCAATAAATTTGTTTTTAATGAGCCGAAAATAAACGATTAACTTAAGCGCTAAACATATTAGGAACAACGAGGACTCAGCAGATGAATAATCCGTTAAAATGGTACAGCAAGGAGATTAAAGAAGGCCCAGCAAATTCACGCGAACTGTCTGCACCTGAACAACAAGTGATTCTGCAGATTCTAGACTTATTGGAAAATAGTAATATAGCATGGGATGACCGTGTTCTAAAAAATAAGTTAAGCAATGAGCTGCGTCCCTTATTTGATGAAATCATGCATGCCTTAATCCATGTTCGCGGATTTATTACGTTAACCGGTTTGCCTTCGGCACATGATAAATACAGCACTGATGTAATTAAAAAATTTCTCTTGGCCTTTTGTTCGAATTTTGGTTCGCCTTTAATTCAAAATAAAAATGACGACCTTATATTTGATGTCAAAAGCATTGAAGGAATGACTTTGGATACTAGAGACTCTCGCGGTCCTTATGTGAAAGAGGCTTTGCCCATGCATACCGATGCAGGAGCTATTCTTGGTATGTATTGTCTTGCCTCAGCCGATGTTGGTGGTCATACAATTCTTGCTAGCTCTCGAACCGTTCATGATGAAATCCAGAAAATAAGGCCCGATCTTCTTGAGGTATTGTATCAGCCGTTTTATGCTGATCGCCGAGGAAATGAGGCTGCGGGCACTCCGCCTTATGATTTGAGTCCTGTCTTTGCTATGCATGACAATGAATTGCGCTGCCAATATCATCAACCATTTTATAATGATGCACAAAAAAAATTCCCAGAGCTTCCACGTTTTACTCCACAGCAAATTGAAGCTCTCGAATTATTTGATCAAGTTTCACTGCGCGAAGACATTGCATTTGAAACGAAAGTAAAGCCAGGCAGCATTATTTTAATTAATAATGAGGAAATTCTCCATGGAAGAACGACTTTTGACCATCCTGAAAATCAAACGGTTCGTCATTTACTAAGGATTTGGTTAAACACCCCTCAAATTAAACATACATTCCCTAGCTTTTTAGGTTATCCAGGATAAATTACAGATAACAAGGATGTTTATGCACATTTTTTCACCAAAAAAATTTTATTTCTTGTTTTAAAATAGATATTACTTTACAATTTTTCGGCATATTTTGGCTAAAAATTATCTTTTATAGCCTTTTTTTAAACATAATCACTAGGATGAAACGTGTCTATAACGAGTAAAGTCAATAATTATCAACATAAATGGTATGCTTTTATTGGAATCGCCCTACTTTCTTTTGGATGTTATCTCGACTACACCGTCGTGAATGTTGCCCTACCCACGATACAACATGAACTGCAAGCAAATCTAGTCTCAATGCAATGGGTGATGAATATTTACTTTTTAGCGTTATGCGTTTTAGCGACAGTTATGGGAGGCATTGGTGATTTATATGGCCGTCGACGTTGCTTATATCTTGGTGGTGGAATTTTTGTCATTGCGTCGATTATCGCAGGCATTTCTTCTGATATCCATTGGTTAATTTTGGGTCGGTTACTTCAAGGAGTCGGAGCTGCAATCATCTTCCCTCTAGGCCTTTCGTTACTACCACAGTTTTTTCCTGAAGAAGAACGAGGCAAAGCCGTAGCATGGTTTGGTAGCATAGGTGGTATCGCCTTGGCCTTAGGTCCTCTTTTAGGCGGACTCATTGTCACTTATTTGGGATGGAGATGGATTTTTTTCATTAACATTCCTATCTGTTTATTAGGCTATATATTTTGCTTCAAATCCGTTTCCGAATCCCAAACAAATACCCAACAACTCTCTTTGGATATAAGAGGTATGTTCTTACTTGCACTCACCATGGGTGGCATCGTCCTTGGTTTAATTTATAGCCAAAGCTATGGCTGGACTGCGTCTGTGACTTTAATCTGTTTTGCAGTAGCCATTATCACAGGTATCTTATTGATTAAAGCGGAAGAGAACCATCCTAACCCACTTATTGATTTTAAAGATTATTCGAACCTACTCTTTTCATCAGGAGCTATTCTCTGCTTTTTAGCGGGAATATTAAGTGCGGTTACTTTATTTTTTGATCCTCAATATTTACAAATTATCAAAGGCCAATCCGCGGAATTATCAGGCTTTGTTTTATTCGCCATCCCCGTCTCTGTTTTTCTAATGGCATTCTTTGTAGGAAAACTCATTAGTCGTCTAGGGCTATTACATACTATCCTATTAGGGTTGTTCCTGGCATGTTTCTCTGCGTTATTACAAGTATTTTTTACCAGTAACATCTCCATCTTTTATGTCATTTTCGCCTTTATTTGTCTTGGAGGCATGTGGGCAATGGGTAACACTGTCTCCATTATTGCTGCCCAAACCGCTGTAGGTCCTGAGCGTGCAAGCGTGGCAACAGGTTCTATGGTTACTTTATTTAATATCGGAGGCTCTATAGGCTTAACACTTGCGATTGTTATTTATAATTTTGTAACTGACGATGTACTATCTAAATTAATGGGATTAAATGAAACACAAACCTCCAGTTTAAAGGATTTCATCGCAAATCCTACTCATTCGTTACAACTTCCCGAAAATGATTTAATTCATCAATTGTTTAATAAAATATTCATGAATGGTTTTATTGGAGTGATGGGATTTTTATTTATTTCTTCGCTCATTGCCTTCGTAGTAGTTTGGCGAGGTAAACGTGCTGAAAGCAAAATTAAAGTAAATACACTTACCCATGTTAAGCGCAATGGTTCCATCGCTTAATCAATTGTAGCTTGGTTACCTGCAACCAGGCACAACTCTTTTCCCGGTTGTAAACAACCGGAGGTTACATATGTTTTAAGTTGAGCTATTATCCGGGGCACTTGCATTAGCCATGGAATCGATCATTAGCGCTAATCGGTTTTGCATGCTTC
The DNA here is from genome assembly GCF_001648595.1 of Legionella bozemanae. Taxonomy (GTDB): domain Bacteria; phylum Pseudomonadota; class Gammaproteobacteria; order Legionellales; family Legionellaceae; genus Legionella; species Legionella bozemanae. Next base: position 154,755 of record NZ_LBAW01000006.1, read on the forward strand.
TCAATATATTCAATAATTTTTCCAGCAATATTAATACCTGTAGCTTTTTCAACCCCTTCAAGCCCAGGTGAAGAATTAATTTCCAAAACTAAAGGCCCATGATTCGAGCGAATTAAATCCACACCGGCAACTCTTAAGCCCATTGTTTTAGCAGCACTTACGGCAATGGCACGCTCTTGTGGTGATAGTTTTACTTTGACTGCCTTTCCCCCCTGGTGGACATTGGCACGAAACTCTCCTTCTTTTGCTTGACGTTTCACGGCAGCCACTACCTTATCTCCCACTACAAAGCACCGGATATCGACTCCGCGTGATTCTTCAATAAATTCCTGCACTAAAATATTGGCATGCATTTCTTTAAACGCGTTAATAATACTCACCGCTGATTGATGACTGTCTGCAAGAATTACTCCTTTGCCTTGTGTTCCTTCCAGTAACTTAATGACTAAAGGCGCACCTCCAACCATGCGTACTAAATCTTCAGTATCATCAGGTGATTGAGCAAAACTGGTTAAAGGCATGGGAATGCCTTTGCGAGCTAAAAGCTGCAAAGAACGGAATTTATCTCGAGAACGGGCAATCGCTAAAGATTCATTTAAAGGATACATGCCCATCGTTTCCATATGGCGCAACACTGCGGTTCCATAATAAGTATTTGATGCACCAATTCTTGGAATTACTGCATCAAAATGAGGCAGAGGGGCTCCACCCCGATAATGAACTTTAGGGCAGGAGGCAGCGACGTTCATATAACAATATAAAGGATTAATAATTCTAATTTCATGACCAGCTGCTTCACCCTCTGCTTTCAGACGCTTGTGAGAGTACAAATGTGGATTGGTGGCCAATATTGCAATTTTCATGAAAAACGCGTTCCTCAACTTTTTTTATTTTTATTATTAGAAATTCCTGGACTACTAAAACTCTATTTACAACTGGTTCTTATAAATAAAGCCTAGTCTAAAAAATGGAAAATCACATTGGAAAAAACGAAAATATATTTATAAAAAATCCTCTACCTCAAGAAACCAATAACAGGTAATCTTTGGCTAATAAATCAGCATGATGCGGCGTAGTAAAAAATGCATTAAGTTCTCCTTGAGGGTTAAATAGCATTAAAGCGCCGCTATGCTGAATATCATAATTTTTTGAATCATTTCCTTGCTCAATTACCTTAGCATAAGCAATACCCATCTCCCGAGTCATCAATTTAATGGATTCTTCATCTCCTCGTGCCCCGTAAAAATCAGGATGGAATGAAGTCACATAACTCCCTAATTTCTCTTGGTTATCCCGTTCTGGATCGATTGATATCATCACGACGCGGGGCAAATTCTTGACACCCTTATCTTCAAGGAGGTGATACATTTTGGTTAATTCTGCCATGGTAGTTGGACAAACATAGCCACAGTTTGTAAAACCAAAAAACATTATAGTCCATTTTCCTTTTAAGCTCTTATTATCAAATGATTTTGCATCAATTCCTGTCAAACTGAATCGATTAACCGGTCGTGGATTTTCAAGATAGGTACCATGAAAAGTCGACACATCGATTTTTTTCTTAAAATGGACATGTTGGCCTACAAAAATTCCCGAAAATAATCCCGCAAGAGCCAACAAAACAACTATCGTAAAGGTAACGCTTTTAGCCTTTAAACTCATTTTACCTCCTTAGAGGGAAACGGATATGAAATAAGTCTCACAAATCGTTTTTCGCAAGAATATCGACTCACATTGTTCAGGTAAGCTTATTTCAATACCGATTCCTTATAAATAATGATCAATCAATAAAAAAACAAACAATAACATCAAATACACTATTGAAAATCTAAATGTTTGCATTGCAACTACAGGCTTGTCTGTCCGATAGAGCTTATGCGACCAAAATAAAAATCGCATACCAAGTACTAACGCGCCAATTAAATAAAACAAACCACTCATGCCAATAACAAAGGGCAATACACTGACTACCAGTAATAAAATGGTATATAAATAAATATTCAATTTAGTAAACGCAATACCATGGGTTACAGGCAACATTGGAATTTGTGCATGTTGATACTCTTCGTAACGATAAATAGCCAAAGCCCAAAAATGAGGTGGCGTCCAAATAAAGATAATTAATACCAGCAATAAAGCTTGAGGGTCCAATTGATTTGTCACTGCGGTCCAACCAAGCAAAGGAGGTGCAGCACCGGCTAATCCTCCTATGACTATATTTTGTGACGTAGCTCTTTTTAAATAGCCTGTATAAATACCTGCATAGCCAATCAATGTAACGAAAGTCAGCACTGCAGTTAATTGATTAACAAAAACAACTAAAACAGTAAGTCCCAAAGTTCCTATGATTAAAGCAAACAATAAAGCTTGACGCACGGAAACCTGGCCACTGGCAACAGGTCTTTTTTTGGTTCTGGCCATAATGGCATCAATTCGTTTATCCACCAAATGATTAATTGCAGCAGCACTTCCTGCGCATAATCCAATTCCGAGTAATGAAAAAAGTAATAAAGACAGGCTAACCCAGCCTGGTGTTGCCAAATACATGCCGACAACTACAGTCAATAACATGAGTAATACTACTCGTGGCTTACATAACTCAAGGTAATCACGCCAAGCAGCTGACGAAGATTGAACTAGCTGATCAGCATGCATCATTTTGCCCCTTACGTGTAAAATGCAGTGAACCAAATAGTGTTGCTAATAATAGAGCAGCAATCCCATTATGAGCTACAGCGACACTAATTGGGAGTAAATAAATTACGTTCAAGATACCTAAAGTAAATTGAACCAACACGAGTAACAACATCACTAGGGCAGCAGTTTTAAGATAATTAAAATTGCTTCTTAATAAGATCGATAACGTGAGCACAAGCATATAAACTGCTGTGATTATTGCTCCCAATCGGTGAATGAATTGAATCGTTACTCGAACCTCATGATCAAGTAAGCCACCTTGATAATTAGCTCCTACAGGTGAAAATAAATTAAATCCTTGTGCAAAATGCAAATCAGGTATCCATACTCCATTACACATAGGAAAACCAATACATGATATCCCTGCATAATTTGAGCTTACCCAACCACCTAAAGCAATTTGCAGGAAAACGATAACCACTCCGAGACGCAACCAAAAACGCCATTGTGGTAAATCTTTCCCTTTTAGCGAACTGATTTGCAAGAGGAAACGGCTTAAACACGCAACGATAAGCATTCCACCCAAAAGATGTCCCATAACGACCACCGGCAACAGTTTTAAGGTTACTGTCCACATACCCAAAGCAGCTTGAAACAAAACCAGTATGATTAATGCTGCAGGCAAATGCCAAGGCAAGTCATTACCCTGTATACGCTTGCGCCCTACATAAAAACAGATAAAAAAGATTAACAATGCTAAAGAACCCGCTGCATAACGATGAACCATCTCCGTCCATGCTTTTCTAGACTCAATAGGAATTTGGGGGTATTGAGTCTGTACAGCTTGCAATTTTTCCTTGGCACTAGGAAGAACCATCTGGCCATAACAACCAGGCCAATCAGGACAACCTAAGCCCGCATCAGTCAAGCGTGTATAAGCGCCCAGCATGACAACTAATAAAGATAAAAGCACAGCACATGATACTACGTATCGTAATAATTTATTCTGCATCAGACTAATCACTCTTTGTTTTCCGTTGTGTTGAGCAACAACTTCAAATCTTTATATACATCATCAGGGTTAGCCTGAGATGCATAACTAAGAATTAAATAATTACCTGGATCAGCGATGAATACTTTGGCTTCAGACAATAAAGCATCTTTGGTAACAAAGTCCGCTGCAGGTAATTTCGCCACTTTAAAATCGGCTTCTTTTAAAAAGGCTTGTTGTTCTTGCGATAAGGAAGGGGCTTTATCGCTGAGAAGAAGCCACTGATCTACCTGGTACAATTTACGTCCTAATGCCAGACGAATTCGAGCTAAAACATCCAGCTGCTTCATACATACTTGGTCACAAGCTGCTGGACTCCAAAAAATGATCCGCCATTTGGGCTTTTCGTCCAAAACATCCAACATTACTGGTGGATTCAGCAAATTCCCTTTATTAACCCGTGAAGATCCCAACCAGGAAGGATGCTGGTAAAATAGATATGCAGCTATTCCAGGAGTGACAAATATTATAACCAACAACAATAAAATATAATATTTACTAGCTTGTTTTCTCATTTTTTTTCTTCAGATTTAATACTACAAATATAATTAGTACCACCAATGCCATAACAAACCACTGCAAAGCATAAGCTAAATGCCGCTGTGGAGGCATGGATACCGTCTCCCACTCACGCACAAATCCATTTGCATCGTGCTTGTCGAGGCGAATAATAAACGGAGAGACTGATTTTTGCAAAATTTGACTTATCAATTGATCATCCACACGTTCCAAAATGATTATTTTATTCCCTTTTTCTTCCAAAGCAGGCCCCAAAACCCATTGATTTTTACTTGGAAAGTATGCCGAGCCCTGCAATTCTACCATTCCTTTGGGAAACTGGATGTTTGGGAGAACGCGGCGTGTCACCTCCCCTGGAACCCAACCTCTGTCTATAATAATGATAGAACCATCAGATAATTCCAAAGGTGATAATACATCATAACCAAATTGATGATTATGATGCTGGTTATCCAGTAAAAAAACCTGCGATAAATACCTACCTTTGAGTACTATGCGTTCATATTGCAAAGGCAATTTTTCCTTTGTGGTCCAAGGGACTGGTTTTTGCTTCTCTTGTGTCTTTTGTGCAACAATCATTTTTGTTTTTTCATCGGCACGATAAATTTGCCAAAAGCCAAGGCGCACAAATAAGGAAAAAAATAAGATAGCGAGTATTAACATCGGCCAGCTTGGGGTGAAACGAAATTTAAAACAGGTTAAACTAGGCATCATTATTAATTGTTCAAATGTTAGTCATGATAAGACAGCAATTTCGGGAGTATAACAAATGATCACTAAAATTATCATCATCTGTGTCATGATTATCATCGCCGGCTCTCTAGCAAGCGGTCTTTTTTTTCTTATTCGAGACTCAGGCAATTCCAAACGCACCGTCAAAGCCTTAACTATAAGAATAACTATTTCAGTGAGTTTATTTATATTTTTATTAATTGCTTTTAAACTGGGTCTAATTAAGCCTCATGGCATTTAATTAATGTAAGTTCGAAATAAAAAGTTTTTTACTTTTTATTTTGCTAAACGAACGTTATCCCGCAAAAATGCGAAGCATTTTGCATGGGATCCATTCTAAATAACCCTGACCTTAAGGATATAATATGCGTATCTTGTTAATCAGTTTTCTATTTCTCTGTAATTGGATACACGCTGACACGATAAAGAACTATATGAACATTGCTGATAATATTCCACAGATGGAAATTAAAGCGGATCCTCAGGCACAAGCATGGGCACGCTCAGCTCGTCATGTTTTAACCATAACTTGCGAAAGTATTGCAGAAACAATGATTCATGCAAATGAAATGGCAAAAAATCAAGGTAATCCTATATTTTGTTTGCCAGCAGGAGTACAACTCAATGCATTTACTCTTTGCGAGTTGATTCAGCAAACTTATAAGGAATTATCAAGCCAGCAAAGCGATAAAGATTCTATGACTGTATCACAGGTAGCCTGGTTAGGCGCGAATAAACATTACCCCTGCCAACAAAATAAAAATGCGCTATCTCATGTTTCTGCGGCATTTGGACCAGCTTCAGAACAACATTGATCGTAAGTGAGAACGGGCTGTATTCGGCGCATCTTGCGATAAAATTGGAACATTCTGAGTCATAGCCTGGATGCTTCGCTAACACCTCCAGGCTATACAACATTAAGTCAATTTATTTACTAAATTCTTCAAAAGCTTCTAAAGCTTCAGCAGCATACATTAAAGATGGGCCGCCCCCCATATATACAGCCATACCTAAGGTTTCTAAAAGTTCTTCGCGTGTTGTTTGTAATTTAATTAATGCTTGAGAATGAAATCCGATGCAGCCAGGGCATTGTTTGGCAACAGCTAAAGCCATAGCAATTAATTCTTTGGTTTTTTTATCTAATACACCGTCTTTACTCGCTGCTTGGGCTATAGCTGAAAATCCAGACATTACTTCTGGCATTTCCTTGCGCATTTTAGCTAATTGGGTACTAATATCTTTGGTGATCTGAGAAAATTTATCTGACATTTAAGAAAGCTCCTTTTTGAAACCACTTATTTATGTTTCATCGTTCTGTTATTCTTAAAACAACAATAAATGGTTTAGTTTGAGTAATTATTTTTATATAAATACCGAGAGGGCACTTCTCGGGCCTAGTTACATTTCTACTGCCTGCAAAACTGACGAAATGCAAACAGGCTCCTAAATTTACAGCATTACTTTGTTTAGAAAAAGATTATTGATTAAGAAACAGCACGATTTAATGTTTCTTTTGCTAAAGTTAGGCGGCGTTCTACTTCCCCTAATTCTGCTTTTAAATGCAAAATTGCACTTGAATTACGATTATGTTTCAAATGCTCCAAAGTCTTAGTCATTGCCTGCTGTTGTTCTAAAAGCGTATGAATCTCCATTTCAAGATCGTTTATCCATTGTTGTCTGGTACTTAACATCTTTATGCCAAAATAAACTTTTTCCTTAGGTTTATTTTTGCCTTGATGCATTTGGCATAAAACGACTAAGACATTAATTTTCTGTCTGATTCGCTCTGCCAAATAAAAAGCGCTATGTGTGTTTTGTTGTTTGGATAACGTATGGATGTCTGCTTTAATTTCTGCAATGCACGCAGAACCGCTTACATCTGCATCAAAACGAAATAACCCTTTAGGTAACTGGTGGCCTGAAAAAAGAGAACCGAGTTCACTAATTTTCCATTCCAATTCAGGTAATCGCTCCATTAACTGACTCAGTAATTCGTTCGATGCTTCTGGTGTATCCATGCTTTTTTAATCTCAAATACCCCCTTCTTACTCAGGGCTAGGAACGTATGCAAATGTTTTAATCTGGAAGAGCAGCGTCCAATACAGCTGTTTTTCCTTGTGACCAAGTACTTATAAATGGGGGCAAGCACATTAAAATTAAACCAAAAATTAAGGTCGATTCATAACGCGCCAAGCTGCCTACATTAATTCCTTCTGGTGGGATAAAACTCACCGCCAAGGTAGCGCATACACCAATAATGCCTACACCTGCAACAAATAACATACCAATTAAACCGCCGGGAATTTGAAAAGGTCGATGGTGATGCGGCTCGGAAAGCCTTAATTTAATTGCTGCTGCAAACATAATGAAATACATCAACATGTACAATTGTGCCGCTAAAGCGGTTAACAACCAATAAGATCCATTCACACTAGGCATAAATAAGAATAAGCCTGACAGTATCGTAACAATGCTTGCCTGAGTATAAAGCATCACAACTGGTGCACCTTTTGCGTTAGTACGTTGGAAATATTCAGGTAAATTGCCATCTTCCGCAGCAACCAACAATCCTTTTGTCGGTGCAATTATCCAATTACTCACACCACCAAGCCCCCCTAAAACCAGCATTACAGCGACCACAGGCATCATCCAAAACATGTGATAACTGGAAAAGAATGCTTCGAATGCTTGCATAATTCCTGCTACCAAATTGATGTCCTTCCCGGGTAACACAATCGCTATAGCCAAAGACCCCAGGATTAAGGTACTTAAAATAATTGCTACTGAATAAATTAAGACCTTAGGAAAAGCATGCTGCGGATTGTTGACATCATTGGCATGAACTGTTGCAATTTCGATACCACAAAAAGACATAATGATTGCGGTTAGGGAAACCCACATGGATTTATCATCTAAATGCGGTACGATACTCGGAATGTCAAATTGGATTTGCAAAGGATTGCCTTGAGTAACCCAAACGACTCCAAGGCCGATAATCAACGACATAGGTAATAATAAACCAGCAAGAGAACATAGGTTACTGAATGCGGCCGAAGATTTCATTCCACGCAAGTTCAATATCGTAGCCCCCCAAAATGAACTCACAATTATTGCCCAGAGAAAATAAGGATTACTTGTCAATGCCGGATTAATTAAATAGCCAATCGTCCCCCCGACAAAAGATAAAATCGTTGGATACCAAATTACATTTTCTATCCACTGCAGCCAAATGGCTAAAAAACCCATTTTTTTGCCAAAAGCGTGTTTGACCCAAATGTAAATCCCTCCCTGTTTTGCCCACCCTGAAGCTAATTCTGCTGAAACCAAAGCTGTAGGGATTAGAAAAAATAAAGCACCTAAAACAAAATAAAAAATTAATTGACTACCAAACAGGGCTGTAGCAGGCAAATTACGTATGCTATCTACAGAACCAACTGTTATCATAGTCAGACTGAAAATTGTCAGTGAATATTTTTTATCGATCATCGCATTCCTTCAGTGCAGTTTTGGGCATGCAGAAGCACAATTATATAAGAATTAGCTTAAGAAACCCTTAATAATAGGGTAGTAATTAAACAAAATGTTCCTTAATTTTGTTCATCAACCCGCAAGCTTTTAGCGTGCACTGTAAAATAACATGATTTAATCAGAAAATCTCTGCCTTTTTTCCTATCTTTATGCACAAAATCATATACCCCCACCAGAGAAGTAAGCAACATCAAAAACTTCTCGCTTAAAAATTAATAATTATATTTGTACGACTTGCTTGAACCAGAAAAGTTCTAATTAGATTTGCTGCAGCAATTAAATATTCGCGCACTGAAAAAATCATGTAAAAAATACATTTGGGAACAGAAACTTTACTAAACTTCATTATAATAATATCTATGGACTTAATCCTTAAAATTTTAGGTAGAATAGTATTTCAAATTGACCCATGGGCAGGACAGTTTCATATCATAGCTTCTCTGTGCTATAGTTTCTATTTTTTTCGGGCAACATACCATGTTTGAAACCTTAACCGAACGTTTGACCCGCACCTTTAAAAATCTACGGGGGCAGGGCCGATTAACTGAAGAGAATGTACAACACGCATTGCGTGAGGTCAGGCTTTCACTGCTTGAAGCAGATGTTGCCTTACCTGTTATTAAAGAATTTATTGAGCAAGTAAAACAAAAGGCTTTGGGACAGGAAGTTTTAACTGAATTAAATCCCGATCAAGCCTTCATTAAAATCGTTCATGATGAGTTAATTCATATCATGGGCGATGAACGTGCTGAGCTTAATTTTAAAACCCAACCTCCTGCAGTATTTCTGATGGCTGGATTGCAAGGTTCGGGAAAAACAACCAGTACTGCAAAACTCGCCCGTTATTTAAAAGAATCTGAAAACAAAAAAGTAATGGTAGTCAGCGTCGACGTTTATCGGCCCGCTGCAATTCAACAGCTTAAAGTATTAGCAGAACAAATAGATGTCACTTTCTTCCCAGCAGAAGCAAATGAAGAGCCGCTCGCTATTGCAAAAAAAGCGCTTGATACTGCGAAAAAGCAATATGTGGATGTACTGCTGGTCGATACAGCGGGGCGTTTACATATTGATACCGATATGATGAACGAAATTAAAGGATTACATCAGGCACTTCATCCGATTGAAACCCTATTTGTTGTAGACAGCATGACCGGTCAAGATGCTGCAAATACAGCAAAAGCCTTTCATGAAACGTTACCATTAACGGGGGTCATTCTGACTAAAACCGATGGTGATGCTCGCGGGGGTGCTGCTTTGTCTGTAAGGCAGATTACAGGGAAACCAATCAAATTTATTGGTAGCGGTGAGAAAGTAGAGGCCCTAGAACCATTTCATCCTGAGCGAATTGCGTCAAGAATTCTTGGTATGGGTGATATTCTTACCCTTATCGAAGAAGTCGAACGAAAAGCAGACAAACAAGCTAGTGAAAAACTGGCTAAAAAACTGAAAAAAGGCAAAAGCTTTGATCTGGAAGATTTCAAACAGCAATTGTTGCAAATGAATAATATGGGTGGCATTGCAGGCATGATGAGCAAACTACCTGGTGTCAGCCAAATGATGCCCCAACAGGCAATGAAACAAGTCAGTGATAAAGCCATGGCACAAACTATTGCCATTATTAACTCCATGACGCCCAAAGAACGCCGTATCCCCAAACTGATTGTGGGTTCACGCAAGAAACGTATTGCCTTGGGTTCAGGAACACAAATACAGGATGTGAATAAGTTATTAAAGCAATTTGAACAAATGCAAAAAATGATGAAAAAATTTACCAAACCTGGTGGGATGCAAAAAATGATGCGTGGAATTGGTGGTATGGCTGGGTTAAAAGGCATATTACCCGATGATTTTAAATAATTCGCAAGAATTACTTCACATGCTGAATTAATTTTCGTACAATACACGGCATTTTTACGTAACCACTCTAAAGTAGAGGAAAACAATGGTCGTTATACGTTTATCAAGAGGTGGCGCCAAAAAGCGTCCGTTTTATCATATGGTCGTTACTGACAGCCGCAAACGTCGCGATGGCAGTTACATTGAGCGCATCGGTTATTTTAACCCTATAGCGCGTGGGCAAGAAGTACGTCTGCATATTGATACAGAAAAATTAAGTCACTGGCAAAAAGTGGGCGCACAATTATCCGATCGCGTCAGTGCTTTAATTAAAGAATTTAATAAAAAAGGCGAAGCTGCTTAATAACGTGAATAATCAGGAAAACTGGATAGTAATTGCCCGTTTTGGGCGGCCTCATGGTGTTAAAGGTTTTGTTACGGTTCATTCCTTTACAGAACCTCGTGATAATGTTCTAAAGTATGCAGATTGGCATGCCTTTATTAACAATAAATGGCAACCAATCAAGTTATTGCGTGCTGAGGCACAAAATAAAGCCATCATAGTCCAAATTGAAGGTTATCCTGAACGTGAACACGTAGCGCACCTTACTAATATAGAAATTGCAGTTCAACAGGAACAACTTGAAAAATTAGAACCTGGTGAATATTACTGGCATCAACTTATAGGTATGAATGTGATCAACCAACAAGGTGAACTTTTTGGAAAAGTCATTGAAATAATTCCTACAGGTGCCAATGATGTGCTGGTTGTAGAGGGTAGCAAAAGACATTTAATACCTTATTTACCCAGCAAATTTATATTAGATATTGATACCAAACAGCAAATAATTACTGTTGATTGGGACATGGATTTTTAAGTGGGACTTCATCTTGGAGTGATTAGCTTAATCCCTGAAATACTTAATGCCCTGAATTATGGCATTACAGGAAGAGCAATTGAGCAGGGATTAGTAAAAATTGATCACTGGAATCCCAGAGATTGGTCTTCCAGACCCTACAGGCAGGTTGATGACAAGCCTTATGGGGGAGGTCCAGGAATGGTTATGATGTATGAGCCCTTAAAAGGGGCTATTACGCAGGCACGTAGTCAAATGCCAAGTCATTGTAAAACGATTTATCTAAGTCCTCAGGGAAAGGTAATTCGACAAAATGACTTGAATCAAGTAGTAAATGACAAACAACCCCTGCTTTTTATTTCTGGACGATATGAAGGAATTGATGAGCGTATTCTTCAACATTATGTGGATGAAGAATGGTCTCTTGGAGATTTTGTTTTAAGTGGTGGCGAGCTGGCAGCCACGGTATTTATCGATGCGATTATTCGCTTAATACCAGGTAGCTTAGGGCATCTTGGTTCAGCAGAACAAGATTCATTTATGAATGGTTTACTGGACTGCCCTCATTATACTCGACCAGCAACCGTTGATGGATTAGAGGTGCCATCTGTTTTACTAGGTGGTAATCATAGAGATATAGAACTGTGGCGAAAAAAGCAATCTCTGGGTAAAACCTGGCTTAAACGCCCGGATTTACTTGAAAAAATACAGTTAAGTGAAACAGACAAGCAATTGCTTGCTGAGTTTAAGTATGAACACGGTGATTCCTAGTCCTAAAGGATGAACCAATTTGAGGAGTAGTCCATGACTAATATAATTGACCAACTGAATGCTGAGCAAATGCAAGGCAAGGAAATTCCTGAATTCAATTCTGGTGATACTGTTTTGGTTCAAGTGAAAGTAATTGAAGGCAACCGTGAGCGTTTACAGGCTTTTGAAGGTGTTGTCATAGCGAAGCGTAATCGTGGTTTAAACTCTGCATTCACTGTTCGTAAAATTTCACACGGCGTTGGTGTTGAGCGTGTATTCCAAACTTACAGTCCTATTGTTGACAGTATTACTGTAAAAAGACGTGGTGATGTACGTCGCGCTAAACTTTATTACCTACGTAATTTGGCTGGCCGTGCAGCACGTATCAAAGAAAAATTAACCGTTAAAAAAGCAGATTAATATTTACGTCCTCTCTGCTCCGAATTCAATTGTCCCCGCGTTCGCGGGGATTTATTTTGTAAGCTGTTTTTCAAGTATTGAAGCGCAGCATACACGGAGCGAGCATGGCAGCGCAGAAAATCAGGTTATTTGGAACCAAGAGAGTAGAAATATAACCCCAACCCCTCCTACCCTATCAGTATTAATCCAGAGTCTTCCTAAAAATCAAAGTACCTAAAATTACAATAAGTACTGTAAATAAAATAATTGGCCATACATCGGGCCATAAAATATTAAAATCAGCGCCTTTCAACATAATGTTGCGAGTAATTCTAATAAAATGAGTCAATGGGAGTATTTGACCGAGGTATTGAGCCCAAGTTGGCATGCCACTGAAAGGGAATAAAAAACCCGAAGTCATCACCGCTACTAATATGCACGCACTAATTGCAGCAACTACTTGAAATTGTGTTTTTGCAAATGCTGAGATAACAAGCCCTAAGGACAAATTGCTAATAGCATAAAATGCCATGATGAACAGATAAAGGGGTATACTTCCATAAAATGGAACTGCGAAAACAAAAAAAGAAATCATGAGTAAAATAAATAAAATAAAATAACCCGCAATAAAATGAGGAATTACTTTTCCAAAAATAATATTTGTGGCACTAAGCGGGGTGATTAATAGTGTTTCGAAGGTTCCAATTTCATACTCTGAGGTAATTGACATTGCTGTAAGAAGAGTAAGGGTCGTAAAAATTAATACAGAAATGAGACCAGGCACAATATTATATTGTGAAATGCCTTCAGGATTAAATTTAGCATGAATATCAAATACAAAAGGTGGTTGCTTCGGAGCAAGATAATCTAAAGAGCCACGCAAATCATCTTCAAATACCTTAGAGGGTAGTTCAGATGCAGCACGGAACGCATTGGATATCGAAATTGGATCTGATGCATCTGCTTCAATTAATACATGTGGTTTTTTTCCCCGTATTAAATCCCTTGAAAAATTAGGAGGAATGTTAATCACAAAAAGTCCTTTTCCACTAAGCAATAGTTTATCTGCAGCTTTTTCTGATTGCGCAATAAAATTCAGCGAGAAATAGTCTGTATGTTTAAGACCTTCAAGCAGCGTGCGCGTAAATGAGTTCTCTTCGGAAGAAATCACTGCCGTAGGTAAATGTTTGGGATTCGTATTAATCATGAATCCAAATAAAAGTATTTGCATTACTGGAATTAAGAATAATAATAAAAAAGTTGGAATATTTCGTTTGATCTGAATAAATTCTTTTTTAGCTACCGAAAAAACTCGCCAAAGTTCCATTTTTATCATTTATAATCTCTGTGCACCAAATGTTGCGAGCCAAACAAAAGCATCTTCCAAAGTGGAATCAATTTCATTTCCATGAAAAAATTCATTATTAATGTAAGGTCGTATCGCCTGCGATAATTCTTCGCGATTTTTGCCACTCACGTGCAACGTATTATGAAATCGTAAAACTTGATCTACGCCCTCTGTGGCTTCTAATTGATGTGCCAACATTGCTAAATTGACACCCTTTATGGCCCAAGTAGTCAAATTAACCGTTTTTAAGATTTCTTCAATGGTTCCGGACATCAGAGTACGTCCATAATACATATATGCAATCTTGTCACACTTATCAACTTCATCCAAATTGTGTGAACTCAATAAAATTGTAATCCCTTCCCTTGATAACTGATGCATAAGCTCCCAAAATTCACGCCTGGCTTTAGGATCAATATTTGCTGTAGGTTCATCCAATAATAACAGCAAAGGATCATGCAGCAAAGAAACTGCAAGGGAGAGACGTTGCTTCCAACCTCCTGATAATGTACCTGCAATTTGATGTTTATGCTTGTACAAATCAAATTTGTGCAAATATTTTTCAACTTGGTTTTTTCTATCGAGGACTCCATAGATTTCCGCAAAGAAAAGCATATTTTCGTAAACGGTAAGATCTTTATACAGGCCAAAATTTTGCGACATATAACCAACTAATGTTTTGATCTGTCGTGATTCAGTTAAAATATCAAAGCCAACACATTGACCTACCCCTGAATCAGGAGTAATAAGACCACACAGCATCCTTATTGAAGTAGTTTTTCCTGCTCCATTTGGACCAATAAAACCAAAGATATCACCATATTCCACTTTAAGTTCAAGATCCTTAACTGCATGATTTTTATTAAATCTTTTAGTAAGGTGTCTTACGTCAATGATATAATTGCTTTTATCCATAAAAATCCTATAAAGATTTTGAAAAACGAATCCTATTTGTTTTTTCTAAGTTTAGAAACCATTTTTTGAAAGAATGATGATGGCTCAACAGCGAACAACTTCTTAACCACCTCAGCTTCAATAAGTAATACTTCACTATCATATTTCGCATAGGCACTTTCTTTTCTTCTGATGTTGGTTAAAAATTCACTGTCACCAAACATTTGATTTATCACAACTGTAGTAGAGCTACTCTCTTTTAAATTTAAAAGAACGACTTCACCTTGTAGAAGATAATAACAGGTATCTGCTATATCTCCTTCTTTATACAAACATGTTCCTGCAGGAATCTTAATGTTACGCGCTGTTTTTACCATAGTCTGTATTTTTTCATGGGAAAGATTTTGAAAAGCATGGTGAGCACGAATAAATTGGATCAAAAGGAACTCTTCACTCATTTTTTTTAATTTGGGATATCTTATTTGGGGTTGTTTTAAAAATTGCAGAAAATCATAAAGACTGATTTTAAGTAAATGCATCGGGGTAAGCGCTTTTACTGAAGCAGCATGCAGCCCCGTACTGGATGCAAAACCCTCCGATGATAAGCCAACGATCTTCCCTTCCTTCAACTCAGCAATACGCATTTCCCTATGCTTTCCCAAGGTATGAACCGATCGCGTTACTTCCGCTCTGCCAGAGACAATAAGGTAAATACAATCAATAGGATCTCCATCAACAACAATGGGTCCTACCTCTATAAATTCAGGTTTCGAGTACTTTAGCAACTGATGGGCACTCTGATAATCAAGCAGGCAAAAAAGTGGATGATGTAAAATAAGGTTTTCATAACTTTCTGAATTTTTCTTCATAGATACCCGCACCTTTAAAATTCGGATGTTTTAGCATCATTGTTCGTTAATCTAATGTTCTTCTAAACAGGAGGATTGCTAAAAAAATAATGAATACGGTAAAAAGAATTATTGGCCAAGTATCTGACCATAAAATATCTAACTCAGCCCCTTTTAACATGCTGTTGCGTGTTATTCTTAAAAAATGGGTCAGCGGCATAATTTGGCTGAAATATTGTGCCCAATGAGGTATTCCATTAAATGGGAATAAAAATCCAGAAATTAAAGTCGCAATAAGAATATAAGCATTTGATACACTGACGGCAGTAAATTGTGATTTGGTTAGCGCAGAAATAGCAAGCCCGGTTCCTATATTGGATATTGAATAAGGTGCTAATAACAACAAATAAAGAGGTAAACTACCATAAAAAGGAATCGAAAAAATAAAATAAGCAATCGCCAAGAGCACGAAAAAAAGCAAATAGGCCAAAATAAAATGAGGTATCACTTTTCCAAAAATAATATTTCCAGGCGTTAAAGGGGTAATTAATAAGGTTTCAAAGGTACCTCGCTCAAATTCGGAGTTAATGGATACTGCAGTTAGAACCGTAAATGTTGCAAAAATTAAATAGGCGATTAATCCTGGGATCGTATTATACTGAGGAATATTTTCAGGATTGAATTTAGCGTGAATTTCAAAGTCAAAAGGCATATCTTTAGGAGCAAGGTATTCAAGGGCACCCTGCAAATCATGCTCAAATACTCTTGTAGGAAGTTCAGATGCAGCGCGGAATGCATTGGCCACAGTGAGTGGATCTGAGGCATCTGCTTCAATTAATACATGTGGGTATTTTTCTCGAATGAGATTTCGAGAAAAATTTGGTGGAATATTAATAACAAATAATGAATTACCACTAAGTAACAACCGCTCTGCTGTTTTTTCATCTTTGGCTGCTGTGTCAATTGAAAAATAATGAGTGTTTTTCAATCCCTCCAATAAACTTCGTGTAAAGGGAGTATCTTCTGAAGAAATAATTGTTGTCGGTAAATTTTTCGGATCCGTATTGATGATAAAACCAAATAAAAGAATTTGCATTGCAGGAGCAAACAATAGCCATAAAAAAACTACTCTATCCCTGCGAATTTGGATAAATTCTTTTTTTGCAATAGACCAAACTCGAAGAAACCTATCCTCTATCATTAATTTTCCTTAATCCCGAACATAAAAAACATCCAAATTTAACTCAACATGAAACCAATTCACGAAAAATTATTTTGCTGGTATCAGTTCAATTCCTTTATTTAGTTTCAAACAAGAAAAATTGATTTTGCTGCGCAAGAGCAAGAAGAATTCAGTATATCCTATCTTAATAGTAACCGTACTGACAATTATTGATTCTGACAAAAGCTTATATATTTACCTTTGAGATGAGATACTTTATCGTTTAGATTATTGTCAATTATTATCATTTGATGATAATTTTCTAATCTTACCAATTGGAATGCTTTCATTAATAATGAGATAACATGCAAAAGTTCTTCCCAGGATGGTTGATTGTTTTAATTTTGTGCATACCCCTTATTGCTTGTAAAGAGGAAAAAAACTCGCTGCAAGGATATGTTGATGCAGATTACACCTACATCTCAAGTAATTTTTCAGGAAATCTTATGAGCTTAGATATCACAAAAGGAACTTTAGTTCGCAAGGGGGATCTTTTATTTACGCTGGATTTGCAACCCCAAGAATCCCAGCTTAAAAAAGCCAAAGCAAATCTTATACAAGCTAAAGTTCTCACTGAATTAAAACAATTTACTCTTGACTATCAAAATAATTTATTAAAAAGGTATCAAAAATTAATGGCCTCAGGGGGAGTAAGTCGAGAGCAACTTGAAGAAGTAAAGAATAATTACCGTCATGCCAAAGCCTCATTAATAGCTCAAGAAGCAGTCGTTGAGTCTTCTATGGCGGAGTTAACACAAGCTCAATGGAGTAAGTCAAATAAAAAGATATACTCTTCCATTTCAGGATATATATACGACACCTATTTTACAGTGGGTGAGCTGGTGGGGAAAGAACGCCCTGTTTTATCAATTCTTGCTCCTGAAAATCTCAAAATTATTTTTTATATACCAGAGCCTTTATTAGCAAAACTAAAGTTAAAAAATCAGGTCATGCTCCGTTGTGATGGATGTAGAGAAACTTATCCAGCCACTGTAAGTTATATTTCTTCTAAAACAGAATATACACCCCCTTATATATTTAGCGAAACCTCAAGGACAAAATTTGTTTATCGCGTCGAAGCCAAGCCAGCCATTACAGCAATTAAATATTTACATCCTGGCCAACCTGTTAGTATTTATTTGAATTATGATTCGGCGCGTATTTAAACTGAATGAGAATTACTGTTTCGCTGGTGTATGAATGAAATTTATTTTATAAGAAGACCAAATGCAAAAAATTTCTTTATTTTTATGCACCATACTATTGCTCACAGGCTGTAAGGTTGGGCCTAATTTTCATTCTCCTGAAGCACCAAAGACGACTCGTTATAACAATGGTCCAATAATCAAAAAAACAGCGCGCGCCACCAATCCCGCAGGAAAATCGCAGCACTTGCATTACAATCGTGATATATCCAATGCCTGGTGGGCTCTTTTTCATTCTCAAGAATTAAACGCTCTTATCGAACAAGGGTTAAGAAACAATCCTACAGTGGAGATGAGTAAAGCAAATATACGAAAGGCTCAAGCCAATTTACGTGTTGTTGCGGGCCCTAAATTGTTCCCTACCGCCGAGACTCAATTTTTTGGCAGTCGTGAAAGAAATACTTTGCTTGCTACAGGAATAAATCTTACGCCTCTTCCTGGGCAAAAACTTCCATTTTCCATTAAGAATCAATTTGATCTTTATAATGCGTCAGTTAATGTATCTTATAATTTAGACTTATTGGGAGGTAATAAACGGCAAGTAGAGGCTTTGCGTGCTGCGATTGATTATGAACGCTTTGAATTAGAAGCAGCTTATTTAACTTTAACAGCAAATATAGTTACCACGAGTATCACCATAGCATCGCTACACGATCAGTTAAAAACGACACAAGCCCTCATCAACTGTCAAAAAAAATTATTGAGCATGACGCTAAATAATTATAATTTAGGACATATTTCCCGGCTTGATGTGTTAAACCGTGAAAATCGCCTTAAAAAAACTATAGCAACGTTACCACCCATTAAAAGTAATTTAGCCCAAAAATACAATGCTCTTGCTGTACTTGTTGGATCATTACCTAGCGAGAATCATCTGGCTCATTTTAATCTGCGAAGTTTTCACTTACCTACAGAATTACCAGTAAGCCTCCCCTCTCAACTTGTAAAGCAACGGCCTGATATACGTAGTGCCGAATCGATATTGCATAAAGCAAGTGCAGAGATAGGTGTTGCAACAGCA
The DNA here is from genome assembly GCF_001648595.1 of Legionella bozemanae. Taxonomy (GTDB): domain Bacteria; phylum Pseudomonadota; class Gammaproteobacteria; order Legionellales; family Legionellaceae; genus Legionella; species Legionella bozemanae. The sequence goes on from NZ_LBAW01000006.1 coordinate 173,602, forward strand.
GACCTATTCCCTAAATTTAATATATTGGGTAATTACGGATGGTTCTCCACCACATTGAGTACCTTATTTAATCCTATGAATAATGTATGGAATTATGGGGGGCAAATCGCACAAACCTTACTTAAAGGGGGTGCTTTACGTGCAAAAAGAAAAATGGCAATTGCAGAATATGAATACGCGTCCGCCAGATATAAAAAAATTATGCTTGACGCATTTCTTGACGTAGCAGATGTGTTACATGCACTTGAATTTGATGCAGAGCTCCTGCAAGCGCAAGTAGCTGCAGAACAAAATACGCAAGCGCGATTAAATCTCATCACCAATCAATATCAACTTGGTAAAACAAATTATATATCCGTTTTAAGTGCGAAGGAGGCTTATTTGCACGCTCATTTAAATGTAATTCAAGCAGAAACAGCACGTTATAATGATACTGCAGCGCTGTTTCAGTCCTTGGGAGGCGGATGGTGGAATACCCCGCACCAAGTTAATGTGTAATTTGCTTCTCTCGTTACGCTATGTACATATAAAAAACATTTACCACATCAAAAAGCAATTTCTTATTATTAATCTATAATTTTAAATTATAGTTTTTTCGTTTCCTTTTAACCGGCAGTATTATTCATAGGTTAGTAAATGAAACCCATTGCTTGGATTACAGGCGCTGCTTCCGGCATAGGTGAAGCGGTAGCCAAAGAAATGTTTTCTCGCGGTTATCAGCTTATTCTTTCTGACTGTAATCAAACAGCCTTGAAACAGGTAGCTTCCGGTATTCAAGCTGATATTTTTGTGTTGGACGTAAGAAAAAGAAATCAAAATTTAAAAGTAGGAATGAAAATACAAGAAAAATACGGTTATGTTGATGTTGTTTTTCTTAATGCAGGTAAATATGAAGCGGTTGATGTTAAAAATTTTGATAGTATGGTCGTTGAAGAAATTATACAAACCAATTTCTTAAGTATGATTTATGGTGTTGAGGCCGCCCTTCCTCTTTTACGAGCAAGTAAACGCCCACATCTTGTGGGCATGAGTAGCGCCATGTCCAATATTTGTTTGCCAAGAGCAGAAGCTTATGGAGCAAGTAAAGCTGCGGTTCGTAGTTTTTTTCAAGGATTAAGAATTGAATTGGCAAAGGAAAAAATCACCGTCTCAACGATCTTGCCTACCTTTATAAAAACCCCACTAACAGAAAAGCTTAAAATTCCCCAGTTCTTTCTTTACAATACAACAAAAGCTGCTAAAAAAATCTTAAATGGGATTGAACGAAAAAAAGCAGAAATCAAAATCCCCCCACTACTGGTCAATGTCACCAATTTATTGAAATATCTCCCTGATAAGTTCATTTTGTTCTTAATTAATCAGCTTAGTTGACGTGAACTAGTAGAAGAACCAGCGAGTTCTAAAGTAAAACCTCTTTTTTTCTTCGACCTTCTCTTTATAAGAACAAATGACACCATTCTTCCTTTAATTGTTTAAAAAATAAACTATACTTAAAAATTATAATTTAAAGTGGAGGGTACATGTGGAAAAACATGGGTAGTAACTACTGGATATATGTCATTTATAAAGTTTATCTCAAGAGTGCCTAGGAAGGGGATTTCTTGAATTATTTAGGTACTGTCAAAAGTTATACGTTGTATAAGGTGTTTGTCATGAAAAAATCTAATTCAGCTCTAATTGAATCAATTATTCTCTCAATTATTGTATTAGGGAGTACGTGGACGTTGGCCATAATATATCCCTCATTGAGAGAAGGTCTTTTAGGAGTAAATTGGTTATATATTGCAATCTTCTTTTTACTTTCCTTACATTTAACTGCGATTATCACGACGATTTACTTACATCGAGGAGAGTCACACAGGGCAGTAAAATTTCATCCTTGTGTAACCCATTTTTTCAGATTTTGGATGTGGTTAACGACAGGCATATCAAGAAGAAAATGGGTAGCAACTCATCATCTTCATCATAAATACACTGATACGGCAAAGGATCCACACTCACCTGTTACTTTTGGACTCAAAAATATGTTTTTTTATGGCATAGAAATTACTCATTTATCAAGGAGTGATGAAATGGTGCGTCACTTCAAAGACATTCGTAATAATGACTTTTTAGAGAAACACTTATATGAAAAACACGCAAAGAAAGGCCCATTTGTTTATTTCTTCCTGGAGTTTCTAGCCATAGGCATCTGGGCTGTACCAGTATGGAGTGCTCAATTAATTATGGAGACATTAATTGCAACATTTTATGTTAATGGCATCGCTCATAGTAAAGGCTATACTAATTTTGAAGTGAATAATGCCTCCAAAAATGTTACTCGCTGGGGTGTCTTTGCTTGCGGTGAAGAGTTGCATAATAATCACCATGCCAATCCTACAAGCGCCTGCTTTTCTTTTAGAAATGATGAATTTGATCTTGGTTGGTTTTATATCAAGAAACTCGAAGCCCTTAATCTTGCAACAGTACGGGTACGAAAAGAATAGATAATTCAAGCGCAACTGAAACAGTATCGATGTGATGATTATTAAAAACATCACATCGAGAACATTCATAGTGATGAAGCATGGAGAATGATTCTAGACCTTATAAATTACGAGGTGAATCGGTCTTTATAAATAAGCTGTTTAACCAGGCCTGGCTATTCTTTATTTGACCGCATCAAACGTTTTCATTAGTTGTTTTTTTGAGCGGGTAACTTACCCTTTTTTAATTCCAAGGGAACCTTGTTCATTTCATAAATAACGTTAATCTTTTCTAAGAAGCATAATAAATAATAAGTTATATCTATTTGCCACCAACGAAACCCTTGACTGGCAGATCGTGGATAATAGTGATGGTTATTGTGCCATCCCTCACCCATAGTAAGTAAAGCAAGAAAAAAGTTATTACGGCTCTTATCTTCCGTTTGAAATGTTTGTGTACCCCATACGTGCGAGATGGAATTAATAGAAAAAGTAACATGAAATAGTGCAACAGTTGAAATAAAAAAGCCCCAAATCACTAACTGCATTCCACTAGTATGCAGGTCTGGATAATAATTTTCTAATAAAGTTCCTACAGCAAACAGGATTAATATCAAACAAATAGGCACAATATTATCATGTCGATTTAACCAAAGTAATTCTGGATATTTCGCAAAATCCCGTACTGATTCATAATCCGTTTTAAAATTATCTGAATAAAAAATCCATCCAACATGGCTCCATAATAAACCGTGTTGGATTGGAGAATGCGGATCTTGTTGTTCCTCTGTATAGCGATGGTGAAGACGATGATGCCCTGCCCACCAAAGCGGGCCGCGTTGAGAAGCGGAATTACCTAATACGGCAAAAATAAATTGCCAAAAGCGGTTCATTTTAAAAGTCTTATGTGAAAAATAACGATGATAAAAACCTGTAATAGCAAACATTCTGAGATAGAAAAGGAATATCGCAGTAAAAACCGCGGTGAAACTCCATCCAACCCAAAAAACGGCCAAACAACTTAAATGGACCAGTATAAAAATAAAAACTCGAGCCCAATGGATTGTTCCTTGCTTTAAATTTTTTTCTTTTAAACTGGTATCAAACCATCCCTGTATGGAAAGCATTACTGATTTGAAGTTCATTTTTACCTCTTCGAAACACATGAAAACAACAACTTGTGAATATCAAGTCGGTAAGAGTCAGTATATCTAGTCAGAATGAGTGGATTCACATACATTCCATGAAACAATGGAAACGTGGTTTACATCCAAAACAACTCCCAACACTACACAACGCCCCGCATCTTATCTTTTCAGATATAGAGATACGTGCTTTTAAGTGTAGCAGAAATGAACAAAACGGTATTAAATACCAAACGATGGGACTAAAAAATTACCAAATTTTAACTAAATTTTTATAAATCCCTTCTTGGACGATTTATTTTTTTAGCTCAGGACTAGTTGCGTCAATTGAATTAGAAGTTACAGTTGCACCGGAAATTAATTCACCAATTGATTTTTCACGTAAAACAATACTAAAAAAACTAATTCCTATTCCAGCCACCCACCTCCAAGTATGTACCAGAGTTGAAGGAGGGGAAATTTCATCCAAACGTTCCATCTCTCCTTTACCAGGATGCAATTCACGAAGTGAGTTCACATACGTAGCAATTACCTCCATTACCTCTGGTGTCAATTCAGTTTGTTCATATAAATAACCAAGAAAACGTCTGGCCATACTTAATCGCGTAGGATACAGCTCATCGTCTTTTAGTTTGATGCGTTCTAAGTGCAAAATATAATCCTCAAGAAGATATCTCGGTCTCGTAATGGCATCAACTTTTTGAAAAACATCCATTACGTCCCTTGCATCGACATGTTCTACCCATTGATAAAATTGGGTTTGCATCCCTTCTAATCGCTCCTTATAAGTAAATGCATTCAGCTCGCCAAGTTTTTCTTCAATTAACTGCTTTACTGTATTCCGTGTTACTTTTTTTTCTGGAGACAAGGTCACTTCTACACCAAATCTCTGAAAAACCATGCAGACAAACAACGCAATGGTAATTGCTTTGAAAGAATAATCTAATTTTCCTTGCAAAGGCCTGGACTCTGAATCAAATACTGCTTGTAAGACCGCTAATTTTTTTGCATCTTCTTCTAAATAACCATTGTTTAACCATTCAAAAATCAAAAAATTTACTGTGTCATCTGCGTCCTTGAGCTCATGAGTATGGGTAATAAAATCAGTCCATCCTAAAAATTGAAGATATTTACCTTCACGCAGAGCTTGAATGTATTCAAAACTGGAAGAGAGCATAACGATCCTTTTAATGCTTTTTTTGAATCTTATCCTATACTTAAAAAACATAAACATGCAAATGGTGCACACTATGAAAAGGAAATGGTATGTTACTTTTGCTGTATCTCTTTTACCCTTTAATTTAGCTTTCGCAAATTGCGATTTAACCCAATTTCGTTGGGAATGTGATTTACCGGTACAAGTTAAGCCCAAACCTGGAGCCACATCACTCGTATATTGTGGTAACTCCTACGGCTACATTACAAAACAAGAGTACGATATACTGGCTCGATATCAACGTGCCAATGTTAATATGGTTTTGGATATTAATGGCGAATATATAGACAGTCCTTGTATCGGGGCGCAGAGATAGTACAATAGCTTTGATTTGACTCCCTTAGTAACTTTTTGGGAGGCATCACAGCCTGGGCGCAGCGCAGCGAAGCCTGGGTTTTTATGAAACTTAGCTATCGGGATTCTGCTGCGCTGCGCCCAGGCTAGAAGTAGATTAATGAGATGATCATTGAGTTCGATGGTATTCCCATAGAAATATTAAGAAAAAAAATCAAAAATATGCACTTACGCATTTATCCCCCTGATGGTTTAGTTAAGGTAAGCGCTCCTCTTCGATTCAGTGAACAACTTATCAGACAAAGTCTTGAATCTAAAAGTGCATGGATTCATCAACAAAGAGAACGGATTCGTAATCGCCCTGTTGAAGAAGATTGCCCCTTTAAAATGGGATCTACTGTAGCATTCCAGGGGAAAAAGTATTTATTAATCATTGAAGAACATCACGGTCCTACACAAATTAAAATCAATAATGAATTGATGTATTGTTATACTCAACCAAATAGTTCACCTGCTCAGATACAAACCATTCTTGAGCGTTGGTACAAACAACAAATGCAGGCATTATTGCCTGAGCTCATTCAACACTGGGAAGCGGTTATCGGGGTCAAAGTAGCTGAATGGGGAATAAGAAAAATGAAAACACGTTGGGGCTCATGTAATACTAAAGCTGCACGTATTTGGCTAAATCTCAACTTAATCAAAAAATCTTCTATTTGTCTTGAGTATGTTCTTGTTCATGAATTAATCCATTTATTAGAACCAAGTCATAATAAACGTTTTTATGGGTTAATGAGTAAATTTATGCCACAATGGCGCGAATATGAATATCAACTTGAAGGACGTGTGCTTTGATTAGATTTCTTTCCAAACTTGCTGAGGGGAGTGAAGTGCGAGAAGACACAGAGCGGAGAACCGGAGTGTACACGCAGTCACATGAGAACTCGAGCACTGCATCGATGAAGCAATTTACCCCCTCAGTAGAGTTTGGAAAGAGATCCATTGATTCGGAACAACTTATTCATGAGCTTTGTAACCAAGGATTCTATATTATTGATGGTTTTCTTGAATCATCTCAATGCCAATCATTACAGGCAATGGCCTGCGAATTGTATGAACAAGGATTGTTTCGAGGTGCTAAAATAGGCCTTAAACTTGAATCGCATCAAAATGAAGTCATTCGCACTGATGAAATTTTTTGGTTGGATGAAAAAGAAACACATCCGGCAATACAAATCTTTTTAGAACGAATACAGCAGTTAGCTCAAATATTAAATCAGTCACTTTTTTTGGGTTTGCATGAATTTGAAACGCACTTCGCCGCATATCAACCTGGTACTTTTTACAAAAAACATATCGACCAATTCGCTATGCAAAAGACACGGAAAATTTCCTGTGTATATTATTTAAATAAGCACTGGAAAGCTGAATTTGGAGGAGAATTAAAACTTTATAATTCCCAAGATCAGTTAATTGAAAACGTTTTGCCATTAGAAAATCGTTTCATTTGCTTTAATAGTGAATTACCCCATGAAGTGTGTATCACGCATCAGCCTCGATACAGTATTACCGGATGGATGAAAACTCATTCTCATTTTTTGCTGAATCGAGGTGAGTTTTCCAATTTAAACGGAGCGAATTAATGTCATTATTGTGTATAATAATATTTTTTATTTTCACTTAAGCTTCTATGCATGCCTTAGACATTAAACAATTATATAAAACTTATGCTAATGGTGTACAAGCATTAAAAGGCATTGATTTAACCATACATACAGGTGATTTTTTTGCTTTATTAGGTGCGAATGGTGCGGGAAAATCGACAACCATTGGTTTAATTTCTACTTTACTCAATAAAACATCAGGCAGTATCAGTATTCATGGTTATGATTTGGAAAAAGAGCCAGAGAAAGCCAAATCCTGTTTAGGCCTTGTACCTCAAGAAATCAACCTTAATATTTTTGAAAACTGCGTCCAGACCCTGCTAAATCAAGCAGGATATTATGGAATTTCACGAAAAAATGCACAACCGCGAGTTGACTCACTCCTGCACCAATTAGGTCTGTGGGAGAAAAGGCATTCTATAGCACGACACTTGTCCGGTGGAATGAAACGCCGGCTCATGATCGCTAGGGCATTAGTGCATCAACCTAAGGTGCTTATTCTTGATGAGCCTACAGCTGGCGTAGATATAGAAATCAGACACAGTATGTGGGAATTTCTCACTCGAACCAATGCAGAAGGAACAACCATTATTCTCACCACCCACTATCTGGAAGAAGCAGAACAGTTATGTAAAAACATTGCCATCATTGATAAAGGAGAAATTATAAAAAATTCCTCGATGAAGGCTTTACTACAAACACTTCGTCATCAAACCTTTATCTTTAACACAGAAAATCGTATCGATATTTTACCCGATTTACATCCCTTTAAACCTACTCTAATTGATAGCACCACTATAGAACTCCGTGTCGATAACAATTTGAATTTAAATGATGCATTTGCCTTGTTTAGCCAGCACGGAATAAAAATTCACAGCATGCGAAATAAAACCAATCGTTTGGAAGAACTCTTTTTGGATCTTATAAAAAATGGCCATTAAACAACAAGTTATTGCATTATACACTTTGGTAAGACGCGAGCTTGTACGCATGTTTCGCATTGCAAGCCAAGTTTTTTTACCTCCAGTAATTACAACTACGCTGTACTTTCTTATCTTCGGTAGTTTAATCGGACCGCGTATCGGCCCCATTCAAGGCGTCAGCTATCCAATGTTCATTGCTCCTGGATTGATTATGATGTCAGTCATTGTTAACTCTTACGGTAACGTATCTTCTTCGCTTTACAGTGTCCGCTTCCAAAAAAGTATAGAAGAAATGCTTGTCAGTCCAATGCATAACAGCCTATTACTACTTGGCTATGTTTTGGGCGGGGTTTTTAGAGGGCTAATCGTTGCTATTTTGGTTTATCTTATTGCATGTTTTTTCTTAACCATTGAATTAAGTCACTTACCAATGACCCTATTGGTTGTGTTGCTCGTCTCTGCTGTATTTTCTCTAGCAGGTTTCACGAATGCAATGGTTGCTCGAAATTTCGATGATATTATGATTATCCCAACCTTTATACTCACTCCACTAACGTATTTAGGTGGCGTATTTTACAGCATCAATATGCTTCCTGAGTTTTGGCAAAAAGTATCATGGTTGAATCCCATTTTATATATGGTTAATGCACTGAGACAAGCAATGATTGGCCAAAGTGAGGTCGATATCCGTTTAGCCATGGGAATTATTTGTCTTATGTTAGCGTTACTCACATTCATCAATATGATTTTATTAAAAAAAGGAGTAGGGTTTCGCGAATAATCATAATTCTAATGATTAAAAAGATAAGTGAAAATACAACTCTAAATTTAATTACAGGTGTTGCTTATAGAAGGGTAATCTGGTTGCAAGCAAGCGAATCTTATACACATCTCAGAAAAACCAGCCAACTCTACTCCGATGTCCCACCCCCGCGACTTGTTCGCGGGATTTAGGCAGATACGATCAAGGGACAGTGGCAAGCAGCAAGGATATGCTGCTTTATCTCATCAGATTTCCTGGGTTACGCACTTGCTTCACCCAGGGTCAGTAATTTCTTAAAGCGTAGCAGGAGTCTGACAAACTAATGAGATATCAGCTATAGCAGCAACCTGAGCAGCTTCTGTTGCAGTAGTAGTTGATGTACTCATTACTTCAACGGTAGAAACAAATGATACACTATCAGCACCGCTACCACTTCCAGTACTGGCAGTACTTCCAGTTTCAGTTTCGATTACTGAAACAGCTGTAACTGCTGCAGTTTTAACCTCACCTTCTTTAGGGAAAGGAGCATTTATCATACGATCTGCGGTAACCCGAACACTTGCACCAGGTCGAAGATATTCACCCCTTGCCAAAACAAGCCCCTCGATCACTTGAATGTAAGTCGCTTTTCCAACGACATAGACACGAACATTTGTTCCAAGTATTGCAAGCGATAAAATTGGAGTTTTAAGTGATTCTTTTATTTTTTCTGGTGTTTTTATTTCAAGTTTACCCTTACTTAACTCTGCCTTAATTTGTACCGCTTCCTTAGGAGCATAAGCCAAAATTTTGTAGTTCGAATTTTCTCCCATACTAACCAATGCGCCATTTGTATATTGCAGATTCGCTGCGGCACCATCACCGGTCACCACTTCATCCCCAACTCCTACACTAGAGCCACGAGTAATCCCTCGCTCAGCACCATTATGACGTGCTACAACTTTTTTCTGGGTGAATAAAACGGTGGCAGCCGATTGAGCAAATAGCTGACTTGCTAGCATCAATAATCCTGTAAATATTACTTTTTTCATATATATTCCTGTACAATTTTTTCCATTACAAAGTAGTTACAATCCTTAGCCATTAGAATCTTTCGATAAATAATGAAAGATCATTTATGCTGATGCATGTAAATTCCATCCCAGTTTTCAGGAGGGGGGGTTTCCATAAATGCTTTAACACGCTCAAGATACATCTGATATAAATAAACATTTGGAAATTTGGTTTTTAGCATAGCAAATTTTTTTTCTGCGGACGACCAATTCTGAGCATAATAATCTTCTAAAGCTCTATGGTACTCTTCCAACTGAGTTAAAACTTCTTCAGAAACATCACTAACCTTACCGAGGGGCTGATAGATAGTCAATCCACTTTTTCGCCCCTTAACAGTAATTTTATCTATGGCTCTCCAGATAAACTGATCTTGTCCTGCACGTGTTTTATCACTCACTAAAATAGTGACTTGGTAAAATTTTGTGAGATCTTGTAAACGCGATGCAAGATTCACTGTATCTCCAATGACTGTATACGCACGGCGAAATTCTGAACCCATGTCACCAACGTTCATCAATCCTGTTGCTAGGCCAATCCCAAAACTAACTGCAGGTAAGTCTTTTTCCTGCATTTTTTCATTGATTTCAGGCAATTGCTTTACCATCGTAAGCGAGCACATAATCGCATGAGAGGCATGCTCTTCATCAAGCATAGGAGCTCCCCAAAACGCAACAATCATATCCCCTACATATTTATCAATCGTTCCTCTAAAGCTAAAAATTATTTCAGTAATGGGCGTGAAAAAAGCATTTAACAAGCGCTTCACATTAGACGCTTCCAAGTTCTCACTAAGACTTGTAAAATTACGTATATCACTAAATAGGACCGTCATATTTCGCTCTTGCCCTTCCATGCTGTATTGCTGAGGAGATTCTATAAGCTCTTTAACATAATCTTCTGGAACATAATGTCCAAACAGCTGATTTATTTTTCTTTTCTGTCTTCTTTCAATAATAAATAAATAGCCATAATTCGTTATAGTCTGAAGCACGATTAAGGTTAAAATCAGTGCTATAGGAAGATATAAACTTTCATAGACAAACAAATAAATAGATAAGGCCCAGATACCGATAATACTTATTACGGCCAGGATCAAAATTCTGGAAACACTCAAAATAGAAAATAAAAAAGTAAAAAATACTCCGATTAATATTAAATACACTCGCGCTTTGGGAGTTCTCCAATCATATTCTGATACCAATTGCTGCCCGACAATACCTTGAACCATATTTCCTACCATCTCAACGCCAGGGTACGATTGGGCAACCGGAGATTGATGCAGATCAGCCAAAAGGATTATTGTTGACCCAATAATGGCAATTGCCCCTTGCAATTCCTCTGGATTAATTTTGTCTTGGATGATATCTGTCGCAGAATAATAATTATGTGCGCCAATCTGTCCCCAAAATGGAATAAGAATCTGTCCATACGCGTTTGTAGGTATAAATACATTACCCATTTGAATTCCATACAATTGATGATGGCGCATTTTAAGGGTGACATGTTTTACCATCAAATAATTCATAGCGGTTGCAAGCGCCAATGTAGCGTATAGTTTATTGTCATAGCTTGCTAACATAAGCCCATGTCGTATCGTGCCGTCCAAATCCGGCACGTTTGTAACTGTTCCCGCTTGTGTCGACGCTTCTAGAAATAATGGCAAACAGCCGTTATATCCGGAAAATTGATATAGAGGCAGATTATCTCTGTATAAATAATTATTTTCTGGATTAGTTAAAGGTGAAGGTAATACCCCCTTCCTGATTTCTTTATCATTATGAAATAAAAAACCCAACACCACATTATGATCCAATAATGATTGAGCCAAAATACGATCGTTATCCACTTTGGGGGCTATTTGCTCAAGCAAATCAGGTAACTGCTTTTGCTCTAAGGGTAATTGAGGCATTAATTTCTGTATTTCATTCTTGAGGCCTATTGCATAATTTACTTCTGCCTCAGCCATAACGATATCTGTTCCTATGGTCACAACACCATTTTGTTTTAACTTATTAATTAAAGTCGCAATTTTGTTTCTGGGCCAAGGCCATCGTCCTTCTTGCTCCACTGACTTATTATCAATATCAATGATAACAATTCGAGGAATTGTTTGATGTGGACGCCAGTTTAATTGGACGACTTGATCATAAGTTCGATAGTCCAACTGGGTAATGAATGAACTAAGTAGAGGAATGTGAATTACATCAACCAAAAAGATAAGAGCGGACCAGAAAAGACCTAGAAGGACTTGTGTCCCTTTAGATTTTAATGATTTCGGTGAGAAATAACGATCCTTCTTCACTAAATATTGTCCTTAAATACTTTCCTTAACAAAACCAGAAAGTGGGCAAACCCAGGGCCTCATTTACAATTCGCTAGATTGAGTCACAAGGCCTTAATGGTATTAAACGGGACTTAAGCAAATTTATATTCTAATGCAGCTAAAGTTTGATAACTCTGAAAAACTCCACCAGCATTATAATATTTTTCCTCAACACGAATGGTTGCATTTTTATAAGTTATGGCAATACCCCCACCTACGCGAAATCCGCTTCTATCCATATTCAATTGAGGAAGAGAACCATTTATTATGCTTGCGGGATCGACAAGTGGACGACTATTTGAAAATTGTGCTACTTGAATTAGTCCGCCGCTAATAAAAGGCATTACTGAAGGCTTAACAAAATAACCCAATTCAATATTTTCCAAAATTAAAGTAGCTTTATTTGTTAATGGCTCAATCACTTGAAATGTAGCAGTAGATGGGAAAAAGTAATTATATCTTCCAGTATTAATTTCACTGTACAGCACCCCGAGATTAGCTCTCATGAGCAACTGTTTCCAAGTTTTTCTATAAATTCCATTCACGCCGATAAACCAGTTGTCATTATTATTAGTTGCTTGAGCGATTAACGGAGTTGGAGCCATCGCAATTTCGGTTACCGTATTAAATTTATTGTACCCATAACCTCCTGATACATCAGCATAAATCTGAGGAGTGAACACTTTAAATATATGGCCGAAAATTGTATTGTTATGTATGGTCTGGTCAGAAGTAGTTACAAATCCTGGGTTTAATAAAAACTCAGAACTAAGCGCACTATTAATTCTAAAATAATAAATACCTGCCATCATGGTCTGGCCTAAGGAAATGTGGTCAGCTCCCGCAGAATAAAGATTTGAATATCCGTTATACCGGTTAAAATTTGCACCTGAAGTCGAATCAAAATTAAAATCGGTATACCCATAGAGAAATTCTGGCGTTATTTTCTTCAGATACTCCGAAATCTTTGTGTTATTTGTTGTTTCATCTTTTGACAACGTATTTGCATTAACGCAGAATCCATTGCATATCAAAAAAACTGATAAAATTAAGGATTGTATTTTCATCACATCTAAATTCCTTTTCAGAGAAGGTAGTCACTTTTGGGGTATAATCATAAACTTAAAATATAAGATTATACAAGAACAGAGTCATAGAGATCCTACAAACATTATTTCTATTTTTGAGTTTTTCACTTACGCTTAAATCCCAAAGCCCGTAAACGTTGCTCAATCGAAGGATGTGTTGCAAAAGCATTACTTAAAGATTTCACAGGATCAATATCCGATGGATTAAAGAGATATGATGCCTGCCTGACCTGCTCATGAGGCGTATTACCGTATTCCTCTGAATAATGCTCCGCATATTGCTGATGATCGTCGCTAATTTTGAGTAATGCCCGAGCTAAAGGTTCATTGTCACGCATTAACTCTACGCAGCCTGCATCAGCCATATATTCACGTGTTCGACTTAAGAATAAGGTTAACAAAATAGTAATTAAAGGCAAGACATAACGAAGAACTATAATAACCATTAATAATCGATTGTCTCCACGTCTTCCATCTCGTTTAAATACTGCTGAATAAAACAACATATCCACTGCAATCAAAAGAATATTACTCAAAACCGCCACCATTAGGGTTAATTTAATATCATAGTGACGAATATGACTTAATTCATGAGCCATTACTGCTTGCAGTTCTGCCCTATTCAACTTTTCTATTAAACCTCGGGTAATTGCAACCATTGCTGATTTTTCACTATACCCGCTTGCAAACGCATTCATATAATCTGCTTCGATAATAAAAACTTTGGGCATATACTGCAAACCAGCAGCAACCTTCATTTCCTCGACTACATTATATAATTGTTGTTCCTGCAAATTTTTGGCTGTTTTGGGTGTAATCTCACGATATTCGGTACCTAATAACATAATGCGATCGTAAAATGCATACGTTATTAACAATGATACTACAGCGAAACCAACCATAAGAAGTGTCGCATAGGGAGTGACCTGCAGACGAATCAACGCAAGAAAAATTTGCTGTAAAGGAACCTGTGGGTAAGCTGATTGCAAAACAAACAAATCAGCAACAAAACCCACAGCAAAAAAAATTGCAACAAAAAAAGCGATTACCGCATACGTCTTGCGTTGATTCAACTGTATTTGCGCGCGCCAATTCGCTACACCGCCATGATAGTCTTGAAGACTCATATTCTAAACTCAAAATTTTACGGTATAGTCTTCTTTTGCTTGAATCTGCTCTTCAGGAAGTCCCCAGTAAACAAATTCTTTATCTAGTGTAGAAGCAAACATAGATACCACCATGGATTCAAAGAATGATTTCTTTTTAGCGTTATAACGTTCTATGCCATCGTTATAAGCCTGCTTGGAATAGGCCAATTTATTTTCGGTATTGACGATTTCTTCCTGCAATTGCATGACATTTTGACTTGCTTTCAAATCAGGATAATTTTCAAATACTAAATTAAGTCCAGATGCAATCTGTGAAATTTGGTTTTCTGCAGCAATGCGCCCTTCTTCGTCCCCTGCGGCTTTAGCTGCTTGAGCTTGATTACGCAAAGCCACGACATCTTTTAAGGTAGTTTGCTCGTAATCCATGTATTTTTTTACAGCTTCAATTAAAGATTCAAATACCTTAAAGCGTCGATCCAGTTGGATATCTATTTGTTTTTTGTCGTTATTAATCGCCTCAATTAAGTGGATTAATGTATTGTAAATACTAATAGCCCATAAAAATATAAGTACTACAATAATGATAAGGGCAATAAAAAAAGTACTCATTTTTCTTCCTATGTAAAATTTTCTACAATTTAGTTATAGATCGAAAATGATAAAAAAAACAGGGGAATTTCTGAGGGGTGTTGAACTAAACCGTAAGAGCGAGCACGATGAGTCAAAATAAAATTGGATGGTGTATCCATTTTCATCTTATTATTTATGTTGGATAACCTGTTTCTATTTTGCAGCACAAAATGATGTATATCTTGGATCAATAATTGAGTTCTTGTTTTACGCATACAACTATTCAATATTATGAACGAGCCTCGACAATTCACTAGATTCAGCCAAAATAGTTTTAGAACACCAAAACGCAGCGTACATAAAATATGTGATTAGCGAAGCACGTAAAATTGCACTATTTTGACCAAGACAGTAAAACTGTCAATTCTAAGCTGGGCAAATTATCGCACATTCAAAATAGGTTTCAAAAATTGTCCCGTATAAGAAGCCGCACATTCAGCAACTTGCTCTGGCGTTCCTGTTGCCACAATACGCCCCCCTTTGCTGCCGCCTTCAGGTCCCAGATCAATAATCCAATCTGCCGTTTTAATGACATCCAAATTATGTTCAATAATTACAATCGTATTCCCTTGCGATCGCAAACGGAATAATACTGCCAATAACTGCTTGGTATCATGAAAATGCAATCCTGTTGTAGGCTCATCAAGAATATATAAAGTGCTTCCTGTATCCCGTTTTGATAACTCACGGGACAACTTAATTCTCTGAGCTTCACCTCCTGAAAGAGTAGTCGCACTTTGTCCCAATTTAATATAAGACAAACCTACATCCATCAAAGTCTGACACTTTCTGGCTAATGCTGGAATTGCTGCAAAAAAATGACTTGCATCTTCAACAGTCATTTCTAAAACTTCGTGAATATTTTTACCTTTATATTGAATATCAAGAGTTTCTCGATTGTAACGCTTTCCTTTGCATACATCACATGATACATAAATATCAGGCAAAAAGTGCATTTCAACTTTAATAAGGCCATCTCCCTGGCAGGCTTCACAACGTCCGCCACGGACATTAAAGCTAAAACGTCCTGGCTGATAACCGCGTGCTCTAGATTCAGGAGTTGCTGCAAATAATTCTCGGATATGAGTAAAGATACCTGTATATGTAGCTGGATTGGAACGAGGAGTTCTGCCAATCGGGCTTTGATCAATATCAATTACTTTATCGCATAAACTTAAACCAGTAATCTCCTTGACCGAACCAGGAGTATATAAACTTGCCCTATTTAACAGATTCGCGGCGCTTGGATATAAAGTATCATTGATCAGACTTGATTTGCCTGACCCCGAAACGCCCGTAATGCAAGTAAGTAAGCCCAAAGGAATACTGACATCGACATCAAGTAAATTATTACAAACCACTCCTTTCAAATGAATCATTTTTTCGGTATTAACAGGTAACCGAGTGTCAGGGATCGCTATGGATTGCTTCCCGGATAAATATTGCCCCGTCAATGAAATAGGTGATTGCATAATTTCTTGTGGCGTACCGTGAGCAACAATTTCACCACCATGTATCCCAGCCCCTGGTCCTATATCCAGGACAAAATCAGCACTTCGAATCGCATCCTCATCATGCTCTACTACGATGACCGTATTTCCCAGATTCCGCAAATGCATCAATGTTTTTAATAACCGATCATTATCTCGTTGATGCAGTCCAATAGAGGGTTCATCCAAGATATACATGACACCAACCAGGCCTGAACCAATTTGACTGGCTAAACGAATACGCTGTGCTTCTCCGCCTGATAAAGTTTCAGCACTCCGAGTTAATGAAAGGTAATCCAACCCTACATTAACCAAAAATCCTAATCGCTCAACAATTTCTTTATTAATTTTCGCCGCAATTTCACCCTTATATCCTGTCATCCGTAAATTTTTAAAAAACACATAAGCTTTTTCAATCGAATATGCAGTAACTTCAGGTAAATTTTTATCATCTATAAACACATGCCGTGCTGCTTCGCGTAATCGTGTACCATGACAACTCTGACAAGGACGAGATGATAAATATTTAGCAAGCTCTTCACGTATCATTCCCGAATCAGACTCGCGATAACGCCGCTGCATATTCGGAATAATTCCTTCGAATGCATGTCGCTTTACCATATACCCACCGTTGGGCCGATGATAATGAAAATCTATAATGTCACCTCCACTGCCGTATAGAACAATTTGCCGCACTTCTTCGGGCAAATCGCAAAATGCAGTATCGGTATCAAAGCCGTAATGTTGTGCAAGCGACTCAAGCATCGAGAAATAATAAGTGGTTTTTTTATCCCATCCACGGATGGCTCCTTCGGCCAAACTTGCTGTTTGGTCATGGATGATCCGCTCAGGATCAAAAAACTGATCAACCCCCAATCCATCGCAAGAAGGGCAAGCTCCTACAGGATTGTTAAAAGAAAAAAGCCTGGGTTCTAACTCACTGAGGCTGTATCCACATTCAGGACAGGCAAATTTGGAAGAAAAAACGAGATCAGCAAATTGATCCTCCATAGAGGCTACTATTGCAAGACCTTCTGCCAAATTTAAAGCATTTTCAAATGACTCACTTAAACGCTGAGCAATATCAGGTCTGACTTTAAAACGATCCACAACGACTTCAATAGTATGTTTCGTGCGTAAACCTAGCTTAGGAGGGGAATCTAACTCATAAAGCACACCATCAATACGCGCACGTACATAACCTTGAGCTTGCAATTGCTGCAATAACTGGACCTGCTCTCCTTTGCGTTCACGCACCACTGGAGCCAAAATCATCACTTTACTGTCAGTAGGCAAAGCTAAAACCTGATCTACCATCTGACTAATCGTTTGCGCATGCAGGCTAACGTGGTGTGTCGGGCAACGAGGTTCTCCTACACGTGCATAAAGTAAACGTAAATAATCATAAATTTCGGTAATAGTACCCACTGTAGAACGAGGATTATGGGAGGTCGCTTTTTGCTCGATAGAAATTGCCGGAGATAAACCTTCTATCGAATCAACGTCAGGTTTTTCCATCATTGCTAGAAATTGCCGCGCATAAGCGGATAAAGACTCCACATAGCGACGCTGCCCTTCTGCATATAAAGTATCAAAGGCTAAAGAAGACTTACCTGAACCGGATAACCCCGTAATTACAATTAATTGATCACGTGGCAAATCCAAGTCGAGATTTTTAAGATTGTGGGTTCTTGCACCACGTATGGTGATAGTTTGCATAAAATTCGATAAATTGGTTTAAACAACTGAGTTTGGTTATATTTCGCGGCTACAAACTATATAATTATACGCAAAAAAAATAAAAAATCACATTCAATCTATTTCACCTAGCAAACATTTACCTTGCAAAGATTATTGGAGACATATTTTTACTGCAAATTTTATACTACAATAAAAGATTAAGTTATTCTTTTTAAAAAGTTAATCGGATTCAAATATGCAGTTTTTTTACAAGGATTCTGTTATGGCTCATATTTTTCATACCCTCATGTCCTCTTTATATACCAAGCAATAATCAAGTGTTTCAATGGGTAAAAAAGGAAAATTCATGAATACCTTAACTCGTTTTAAATTTTTTCTCTGGACATTTAGTCATTTTAAAGTACCCTTGCTCGGTTATTTAAGACCGCGACTGCTCCAGCTTAATGATACTGACATTATTGTTTGTCTGCCCTTAAAAAGACGCAGTCGCAATCATTTACATTCCATGTATTTCGGTGCCCTATGTGCTGGCGCTGACTTGGCAGGAGGTTTACATGCCTTTTATCATGCGTCACAGAAGCGACTTAAAATTTCCCTTGTTTTTAAATCGTTTCAAGCACAGTTTTTACGTAGACCTGAATCTGATGTTTATTTCGTTTGTCATGAAGGAGCAAAAGTCAAAATCATGTTAGAAGAGTCTCAAAAAACTGGAGAGCGAGTGACGCAACCTATTCCGATCAAGGCTTATACGGATTATCCCAGTATGACAGAATTGGTTGCGGAATTTATTTTAGAATTGTCAGTAAAAATACATTCTTAGTTTAATTCGATTTTTAAAATGCGATCGAAATATACAAAAATTAGTCATTGATTTATCTAGAATAACAGGCGAAAATATTGCCAAACTGTGATATTCTTAATGCCGGCGAATATTGACAGCGTACAATTTATGACTTCATTAGGCTATCTGTAATGATATTTGAAGAATATATAAAATTATTAGAGTCATTTAAGCAGAACCAGATATCTAAATTACTGGAACGAATTGACACTAAAATTTTTGATATTCTATACAGCAAGCACGTTAATCCTCGCATAGTGCCTTATTTCCCTCGTTATGAATTTTGCTTCATGTCGGATGAAACAGAATTAAAGCCCGGAAAGATATACATAAGGGAACAAAAGGGAAAAATAGCCTACTCAGTCATCACGCCCGACCAAAAGACGATCAAAGATGCCATTTTAGAAGAGTTTGAAGCTCCATCACCATTTACATATAAAATTGCCTTGATGACTGAGGGCGGGAAACTGGAAAAGGGCTCCTTTTATGTACGTAGGGTCAAAACAGGTCTTGAATACACGGTTCTTGATCCCACAGGTAAATTGGTCACTGCTGTAATCCAAAATGAAGAACTCAAAATTAATTTAAACGCAGGCTTTACTCCTAAAGACCTAGAGCCTTTTATGCCCGAGATTCTTGAGATTACATCAAAAAGAAATCATACCCTCCCTTTTATACTGGATGCTTTTAAAGCACGAATTCTGTCAGCCACCTCAAGAAAAGGCCACACATCATGGGCCCCTTTTTCTAATTACTCTCTTGATCCTGATAATATTTCGCAAATTAAAAAGCTAATCAATGCGCTTTACTATGCACGCCTGACCTTTTTAGATTTGGAAAACATAGATGTCAGAAACATAAAACGAACCGGTTCTGATCTCAAATTACTCTACGGTAAAACAATTGACCTGGCTTATAAAGCAAGTTACCTGCTCACTCATTTAGATATTGATCTCAGAGAGATGTTTCAAGAGGAATTATCCCTTATTCTGCCTTTATTTAGCCAAATACAATCTTTTGCAAAAAAACATGCACATGAGAAAAAAGCTCTAGTAAAAGCACTTGAACCTATGCCTTTAGCCTATAAAGTAGGTGAAGTAGCAGGAATCGCCGTAGATCAGCTGCGCCCCCTTAGCGGGGATGTAGATTATAATTTTCTTACTCAATTCAGTGCGGTTTTACCAAGCTACATTGATAAACTAACCCATTACATAGAACAATTTTCTTCGCAAATTAAAGAGTCTGAACCCAAACTTAATCAAGAAAAGCTGGATCAGTTACAAAAAGCCGCGCTTAATTTATTGAATGATATAGAAAACTTAAAAGGAAACAGCGTTTTTGTTTCACTTAAATTTTTAAATTACATTCATATAATTCGCAATATAATCACTTTATCCATGAGTTCTTTAGAACAAATAGGAGAGCTCAGTGAATCATCTCAGGATTTGATCCGTGATAAATTAGCGCAACTTAAGTATGAGGTGTTACCTACTTTATTTGGTTTAGTCGATAAAATCGAAGATTACGCCATGCTTAAGCCCGGGACGTTATCTGTTCCTCTGATGGAAAAGATCAAATCCTTGTATGAGAAAATACTTTATTTACCTAAAAAAGCAATTGATTTTAAGACAAAAGGAGAAGAGCTACTCGAGATAGAAGACTCTCGATTTATCGAATTAAGGTTGGAAATGACCTATAAAAGGATCGATAAAGCCAATAAAACATTATATAAGATTCAAAAAGCATCTATCGCATGCACGCAATTTTTTGCACTATTAAAGGACACACGTTATAACAACCTTCGTTTGTATCAACTCCCCCCCGAAGTAAAGAAAGAACTAACAAAACACTATAAGCTTCTCAAGCCTTATATGGCCCAACTTGATATCGATTTAAATGAACTTATTATCTCGAGATTGACAGGGCCTGAAAAAGAAGACTGGTACTCTTTTATAGGAAGACCTGTGCGTTTCGTAAGGAGGCAGCTTCCTGCAGACCACGCAAGTTGCGTTTTAGCAAAAGAAAAAGCACTGACTGATTTAATTACTAAAGATGAGAACAGCCAGCTTTTTCATATTAATTTAAATAAAGACTTAATTGATTCAGTTCATAAAAAGGCAAATCTAGTTTTATTCCCGTATAGTGAAAAAACGAATGTGTATACTCTTGATGAATCAATTCCGCTGCAACTTGAGCAAGATAAAGATAAAAAATCCAAACTCACAAAAACAGAGTTTCAATGGGTTCAATATACTTATTTGCGTTTTATACAGTTAGTAAAGACACACATAGCAGCAAAACCCGCTCTATATGAAAAGAGTTTGGATCTAAACAATCTTGACGATAAAGTCAAAAATAGGTGCCATCAGTTATTCAAGGAGTTCCAACCTTACTTAAGTTCAATTGCCTCATCTGAATTTAGAGATTCAACGAAAAGTTTGGAACACTATTTATCGGATTTATTTAGCAAAAAACAGATCACAAACATCCCATCAATAGAACTCTTTGAGGAATTGGATAAAAATATCCAAGAGTTCCTCGACCGCATCAATTTGGAGTGGATGAGTAAAAATGAGTTTCAAAAAATTCTGGGGTCCTATAATCGCTTTGCCCAGATAATAAAAAAACAAATTGAAGACAAACCACAGCTTTATGCAAATAACTTGCTGCTAACAAGCCTTGATGATAAAGCAAAAGAAGAATGTCGTAATTTATTTCCTGTTTTTCAACCCTATTTAAAATATGCAATACCGCCTGAATTCAAAGATGCTGCTCAAAATTTTGAGAACTATTTAGCTGCGTTACTTGAAAATAAACCAATAGAAATTTTAGAAGCACCACCCGCATCTTTGTTTTTGCAGTTGGACAAACATGCCCAGGATTTTTTTGCCAAATGGGAAGATAAAAGCCAAGCATATTATAATTTTGCCAAAAACACATTTCTTGACGAAAAAGAGTCCCAAGCCCTGACTGCTAAACGCAAAAAAGATGCAAAACTGCATTTTAAAACAATAGAAGGCGATAAATTACTGCGAAATCCTGAGCAATTAACTGCAGATCAAACTCTTGAGATCTATCAATGGTATCGAAATAAGCATAATAAATTTCTGGTTGTGCAAAATGCTTATGTTCAATTTATTACCTTGCTCAGAAAGGAAATACAAGCACGACCTCAGATTAATAGGAATATGTTGCTTTTGGATCGTCTCGATCCCAAAGTAAAAGATCAATGTCGCAATTTATATAGTATTTTTCAACCCTATTTCATTTGTGCCGTGCCCCCTGAAATGAAAGAGGATGCTTTGAAATTTGATAAATATTTGGTTGCCCTCTTATCAAACAGAACAATGCACAGAAAAGATGCCCCATCAGTTCGAATGTTCTTAGATTTAGATGGACATTTCCAAGAATTCTTTTCGCGCATCACAGATGAATGGAATCGAAGAGCGCAACGGTTTTATGACTCAGCTCAAGAAAAATTTACCCTTGAAAATAATTCAGCGGTACTAGAACCAGCCCCCAAAACGGGTAGAGAACACTATGTCATCCAGCACAAAAACTATTCCAAGTGCATTCATGAGTTTAGGCAATCCTTATTTGAGGTGACTAAACTATTCAATGATGCAATGAAAAGAGAGTTAACTCCTTATTCAGAGAGATCACAACCTGAAGTGATAGAGGTAATTCCGATAAAAGAAATAGTTACCAGTTTGAAAAATGTTGTCGTAACTCCCTCCACACCGCCATTCCCTGAGATGGAGGATAACAACCAGCGATTGACTCAAAGCAGACAAGTTTGTGCTTTAAAAGACATATTTAACAGTATGTTCCATTTAGAAGGGGTAGTCCTTGAACTAGAAAATTTAAATAATCAAAGTGCAAAAAGCCGTTATGTTTACTATTTATTACAAGCTTATGGACATCTTAATGAAATTATTAAGTCAGCCAAACGTTTGGCTACCGATCCCCATTTGGGATTCATGGCGCGTGATTTAATTGGTAAGGCTCAAAATCTTTATGCAACATTCCAGGAACATTCTGATGCATACCAGATTGGCCCCGAACAGGTTCCCTATGGATCCACAAAAGTAGAATACAATCCACTTTGGTATGTTCTTAATGCTTTTTATATTGGCCCCAAACACATTAGAGCTTTAAAAAATACGAATTATCTAACAACTGAAGAGTTGAATGAATTACATCTGCGCGCCAAAAAAGCAACCTTGATTATAGAGGCTCTGATTAAGAATTCTGATTCTTATTTTAAATTGTTCCTGCAAACACCAAATATGATTTACCTATATCAGGAGCTTACAACAAAACTCAATGAATTTACGAGCACTTCTCATGATGGAATAATGGATAATCTCGAGAAGATGCGATCTAAAATATTTACTCCAATGCTTCTTGAAGCGGATCGCTGGGAAAACAGATTAGGACTTGTCCCAGGAACATTCTCAGGTCCATTAAGACAAATCATAGATGAATTCTTTAAAGGATTATTACATCCTCTGGACTTGAATTCAGCGACACGTATACGGTTAGTTTGTGATAAAGAACCTCTGCAGACAAGAATTGAACTCACTAGAAAACAGGTTGGCAGTACAAAAAGATATCTAAAAAAAATAGATAAAAGTTTCAAAACTATTGAAAACCTATACCAATGGTATCTTGAAGTGACAACGCCTGTCGACTTGTTGGATCTTTCTACTGCTACCCGACCAAGAGTTCCTCTGGAGCACGCTAAAATTGAGTTATGTGCCGCTTATAAAAAAGCATTACCTAAACTGGCAAAACTTAAGCAAGATAAAAAAGTCGAAATCGCCCCCAGCCAATACCCTGAAGATCATAAACTTGATAAACTATGTAACTCTGGACTTAAAGCCTATGATCCCCATTTTACTGAAGTCGAAGCGTTAATTGTTGCAAGTCATCATTACTACCTGGGCGTAAAAGCAACCCATCAAATGCGGCTAGACACTGCAAAAGAAAAATTGGGTTATCTAGAGGGCCTGGTTCCAATCCAGGAACAAGAGAAACTGGCTTTTATTGAAAAATATACTATTGAGTCATTCGATAAACATCAGAAAGTAATGCGCAATCGTCCCATAGGCTTACAATATACAGACAAAGAATACAGAACCGAACTTAAAGCTTACTTACTGAAACTCAAAAATGACATTATTACTCAATCCAAAACAGCGGAAGATATTGATCAAAACATCAAAAACCTGTTGAAAAAAGAAATCAGTAAATTTGAAAAAAAATACTATGCTGCATATTATCATCTCGATGCAGTACAAGTCGCTCTGGCTCAATTTAAAATTTATTTTAGCAAAAAAACTTCCTTATTTGAAAATGAACAAACTTTAAATAAAAAATCAAAACTTATTAACAAACTGGATAAAATTGCTAACGATAAGACATTGAAAATTCAAGAACGTTTAGACAAGATAAGAAAACAATTTGAAGAGCCTCTTTTTACAAAAAATGCACAAATTATTCTGGCACATAAACAAGTCGATACTTTAAGTTTTGATTACTTAAAAATGTGCTTTTTTTCGCTGCTTGAAGCATTGGGTTTGTACACCCCATCCCGACAAAAACTTTTTAATGAAATCAACGATGCGGTAAAAAATCCCCCTCCACTCGGGGAGCTTACAAAACGTTTTGGTCTGTTTGCCACCACCTCTAAAGAAGTAGAAACTAAAAGGTATGAAGCGCCCGCTATGCCTATAGCAACTCCCTAAGTTTGTTCGGGAAGATGAGGGCAGCGACATCTGGTGCATCATCGATTCTGAGTTCCACTGTTCCATCAGGCGATAAATAACTAACCTAAAGATTCTTCATCCTCTAAATGTTCAGCTGCAGCTTTTTTTGAATGATCTTCTGCTAACCACAGATACATTGCGGGAACAACAAAAAGAGTAAACAAAGTACCAATTGAAATACCCATTGCGATCACTAAACCAATATTATAACGACTCTCAGCGCCAGCGCCTGTAGCAAAGATTAATGGTATAACCCCTAAAACCATAGCTGCTGTGGTCATTAAAATAGGGCGCAAGCGAATTGCAGCAGCAGCTTTAATCGCATCTAACTTTTTTTGCCCGTTCGCTTGTAAGTCATTGGCAAATTGCACAATCAAAATACCATGCTTACTAATGAGGCCTATTAATGTAACCAAACCAACTTCACTATAAATATTAAGATTAGCATTACCAATACCCAAACTAACAAAAATCATTGCGCCGCAAATCGACATAGGCACGCTAATCAAAACAATAAGTGGATCACGGAAACTTTCAAACAAAGCAGCTAATGACAAAAAGATAATAATTAACGCAAAGAAAAAAGTGATAATTAGACTGGCGCCTTCTTGAATAAATTGTCTTGATTGAGACGCGTAATCGATGTAATAGCCTTGAGGCAAAATCTCTTTGGCAATATTAGCCAATGTATCCAAAGCTTGCCCCATAGACACACCAGGAAAAGCAACTGCTGAAATTGTTGCCGAATTGAGCTGTTGAAAATGATTTAAAGATTGAGGAACTACTTGTCGCTGCAATGTAGCAACTGTAGAAAGAGGGATCGAATCTCCTGCAGCGGTCCTCATATAATAATTCAATATTTGATCAGTATTTAAACGCGTCTCCCTCTTTACTTGTGGAATAACCTGATAGGAACGTCCCGCGAAATTAAAATAGTTAATATACCCCTCACTCAATGCCGACCCAAATAAATTGCCAATGTCCTGCATAGTTAAACCAAACTGGGATATTTTATCGCGATCTAAATTGACCTTAGTCTGAATTTTATCGATTTTGAGATCAGGATCAATAAAAGCAAAAATACCTGTAGCATAAGCCTTTTCTAAAATACGTTGTAAAATCTCGTTCAATTTATCAAAAGTTTCTGTCGTATTAATCACAAATTGAATAGGAAGCCCACTCCCGCCTCCGGGTAATGAAGGTAACTGAAACGCAGCTACTTTAGCCCCGGCAATCTTATTAAGTTCTTCTTGAACTAAAGGCTGTAATTGATTCGATGTTCGTTGGCGTTGATCCCAAGGTTTTAAAACCATGCCGACTATGGATGTATTTAATCCTTGAACACCATCAACTTGAAAAATATGATCCGTTTCAGGATATTTTTTAAAAATCTCATTCACTTCATTGGCGTAAAGTTTCGTTTGGGCCAATGATGAATTGGCCGGCGCTGTAACTTGGGCAATAATAATCCCTTGATCTTCTTGCGGTGCCAACTCCGATTCTGTAGTAATAAAAAGAAAATAGTTACTAAAAAGGATAATCACAGCAAAAACAATAACAACTGGCAAATGATTTAAGGTTGCCGACAAAATTCGCTCATAAGATTTCTCGAGTTTTGCAAACGAATTATCAACATAAGTCATAAAACGTCCCTTGCTATCCCCCTCCCCTATTTTAAGGAATTTGGAACACATCATCGGTGATAAAGTTAATGCAATTACTGCCGAAACAGTTACTGCACCAGCAAGCGAAAAAGCAAATTCGGTAAATAAAGCCCCAGTCAAACCACCCATAAAACCAACAGGCAAATAAACAGCAATTAAAACGACTGTAATTGCAATAATTGGATTTGCCAATTCACGTGCCCCCAATAATGCCGCTTTAAATCGAGTTTTTCCTTCCTCTATGTGGCGTTGCACGTTTTCTACAACAATAATCGCATCATCAACTACCAAACCAATTGCAAGCACCATAGCTAATAGAGTTAACAGGTTAATTGAATAACCCAAAATGAGCATAACCCAAAAGGCTCCAATAAGAGATAAAGGAATAGCAATAATTGGAATAACAACAGAACGAATCGATCCAAGAAAGATAAAAATAACAACTGTTACAATAAAAAATGCTTCTAATAAAGAAAGGATGACTTCATGGATGGAAGAATTAACAAATAAACTGGCATCATATACAATTTTTCCTTGCAAACCTTGAGGCATCTGCTCCTGAATTGTGGGAAATATTTTTTTTATATCATCAATTACCGTCAAAAGGTTAGCCGAAGGCGCCACAACAATACCGATATAAACTGCTGTTCGCCCATCAAAACTGACTGAAGTATTATAATTTTGTGCCCCTAGATCTACAGTAGCCACATCGCCCAAACGAATGATTGCTCCATTTTGCGCTTTAATAATCATCTTCTTAAATTGATTGACGTCAGTTAGATCGGTACTTGCAGTAAGATTTTGGACAAACATCTGTCCATCGGTACGACCCACCGCTGAAATAAAATTATTATTGGCAAGAGCAGTTCCGATTTCTGCTGCAGAAATACCGTATCCTGCCAACTTCACCGGATCGAGCCATGCGCGTAAAGCAAAAGTTTGATTTCCAAGTATTTCTGCTTTTTGGACTCCATTAACTGCCTGCAGTTTCGGCTGTACTACCCGAATCAAATAATCAGTAATTTTATTAATAGGTAATTCTTCGCTATAAAATCCTATGTACATCGAATCAATCGTTTGTCCAACCGTAACAGTAATCACTGGCTGTTGGGAATTTGCAGGGAGCTGATTCAGTACTGCATTCACTTTGGTGGTGATATCGGACAAGGCTTTCAAAGGATCGTAATTTAGGAGAAGATTTACTGTAATCGTACTTGTGCTAGAAGTACTGATAGACGTCATATAATCAATACCACTAGCCTGAGCTATTGAATTCTCTAAAGGAGTAGTAATAAAACCGGCAATAACATCAGGATCTGCACCAGTATAAGTCGTAGTAACCGTTACTATGGCATTTTGTGTAAACGGATATTGCATTATGGGTAAAGAATTAATAGAGCGTAAGCCCATTGCTAAAAGCATTAAGCTAATCACTGTAGCCAGTACAGGCCTTTTAATAAAGATATCCGTAAACCGCATTCTTACAATCCTTAGATTATTAATTTAGCCGAAGCAACTCACTTCATAAACTCCTCGTATACTGAGCGTGGGTGTAACACAGCAAATCCTTAAGATATTTCCACAAATACTTCCAATCTACGCACTGCGCTGTCCTGGGCAGTTCTCACAAATTTTTTTTACCCTACCTACCGCACTTTATGCGCGGTATCCAGAAGATCTTGCTTTTGATACAATTTTGATTCATCGGTACACCTTCGATACCGCGCATAAAGCGCGCTACGTAGTGGGTGATATTGTGTCTACCTCAAGTGAACCATTGAATGAATTCCTCATTGCTCAAGTTCCGCTTCACCCCGACTACAAAATGCTTACTATCCTGTATACCGCTATTGCTCTACTACCTTTGGTAATGCCTCATTACTTGGTTGTATTCCATTGTTGATTACAACACGGCTGCCATTTTTAAGCTTCAATTGACCACTGGTAACCACAATATCTCCTGCGTGCAGTCCCTTTAAAATAGCAATTTGATCCCCTCGTGTATCGCCAACGGTTACAAAAACCTGTTTGACTATAAGAATTGGTTTATTATTGCTGTCTTTTTGTTTGCTTTCTTTAACCAGATATACAATATCTCCATAAGGGTTAAAGCTAATCGCTGATTGCGGTAAAGTCAGATAGCTTTTTTTCATTCCGGCAGCAACTTCAACTCGAGCAAACATACCTGACTTCAGTTGAAAATCAGGATTAGGGATAGTCGCTTCTACCAGCACATTGCGAGTAGCACTATCGACAATAGGTTCAATGGTAGTGATTTTTCCTTGAAAAAACTTGTCAGGAAACGTATTAGTGGTGAGCTTTACTGTTTGTCCAAGCTCTAACGCACCTAAATCTTGCTGGGGTAAATAAAAATCAACATAAATTGGATCTAAGGATTGTAATGTGGTCACTGTATCCCCTACATTAAGATACTGCCCTGGATTAATTCTATTAATGCCTAATTGTCCCGCAAAAGGGGCACGGATTGTCTTTTTTTCCGTAGTTGCAGCTTGTTCAGCAACTTGGGCTTGTAAATTTTTGAGATTCCATTCATCAGCATCTACCGTTTGCTTACTTACTGCGTGCACAGCAAATTGCGCCTTATTACGTTTATAGGTAATTTTTGCCAATTCGACCTGAGCTTGTAATGAATGCAATAATCCAAGTTCGGTCCCTGCATTTAATTGCACCAAAACAGCGCCCTTTTTAACCGTTGCCCCCGGCGTGAAATAGATTGTCTGTACCATACCCGCAAGCTCTGTAGTCACATTCACACCAAGGCGTGTACGCATACTCCCTACCGCTTTTAAAGAAGGTTGCCATAATGAAGGCTCAACTTTCATTGTGGATACCGTAACTGCAGGTGACTGCGATTTGAGGAAAAATTGATTTCTCATATAGTTAGTAAAAGCCTTCCAACCAAAAATCAGGCCGAAAAGGATACTCACGAAAACTAACATAATAATCATCTGTTTTTTCAAAAAAATTTCTTTCATCATAGACACTCTTTGACACACCAAGGTTTATGCCACCAGCCCCCACCTAAGGCCTGGAATAATGCAGCCGTATCGCTGTAACGCACCGCTTGAGCTTGAATACGACTGATTCGCGTCTGTTGGTACTGCTGTTGCGCGTTTAATAAATTGATGTAACTTACCCCACCTAAGCGATATTGTTTTAGCGTAAGATTTAAAGCATCTCGTGCTGCATTTTCGGCTTTTATTTGTGCTTGCAATGTACGTGCATCGACTTCCAATCCTCTTAAAACATCTGCCACGCTTTGAAAAGCTTGTAATACAGTTTGTCTATACTGGGCGGCAGTCTGTTGATAGGCCGCGATCGCAGCACGTCGCTGTGCCATTAAAGCCCCACCATGGAACAAAGGCTGAACCACTTGTCCGGTTAAAGACCAAACCTCATGTTTTTTAGTGAACAGGTTTGCAAAGGAAGTATTAAGCCATCCCTCATTAGCGGTAATGGTAAATTGCGGAAATAAATTGGCTGTTGCTACCCCAATTTGGGCGCAGGCTTGATGAAGTAAGGCCTCAGAAGCACGCACATCAGGACGTTGGCGGACAAGATTTGAAGGCAAGCTCACAGGCAGTTCTCTGGGTAATTTTAAGCGATCCAATTTAATAATGGGTAAAGGGGCTTCCGGAAAAACACCTACAAGCGTAGCTAAAGCGTGTTTGGCCTGAGATAAGTTTTTTTGGAGTGGCGGTAAAGTCGCTTTGGTCTGCTCAAGCAAGGTTTGTTGGGTCAGTACTTCCTCTTGGGAAACGCCTCCTAATCGATATTGTTTATTTAAAATATTAAGAAGCCCTTGTTCTGCCTTAATTAAATCAACAGTCGCATCAATTTGTGCTTGATAGGATGCAATTGCTACTGATGTAGTAACGATGTTAGAAGTCAAGGTCAAATAAGCAGCAATTACTTGAAATTGCTGATAATCAACCTGGGCTTTTAATGCTTCAATTTGACGCCGGGCTCCCCCAAAAACATCCAAGGTGTAGGATAAATTAAATGAAGTATAAACGAGATTAAACGTTACACTATCGGATGGAAGACCTATTTGTAAGCCGGAATAACGCTGTCTCTGCACCATCTGGCTCGCATCTATTGACGGCCACATTGAATTGCCAATTTGAACTTTGAGATTTTCCTGGGCTTCACGCAAAGCCGCAGAAGCCGCAGCTAAATTGGGGCTATTGGTTAACCCCATGCGAATAAGTTGATTCAATTCCGGGGAATGATAAAGCTCCCACCACAATAAAGGAATATCTTTATTGGTAATAAAAGCTTGGGCTTGGCCACCTGCTCCAGGAGTGCTTACGGTTTTTGTCGGTAGCGGTTTTTCAGTATACTTTTTGACTTTAGGTGGATTAGGTGAATGAAAGTTAGGTCCAACCATACACGAAGTTTGCAGCCCTGTGCTCAGCGATATGAGGGCAAAAACCTTTAGATGTTGTCTCCAATCAAACACTAACTACAATCCTTTGCAAATCATCCCATGAATAATTATTAATTTATCATGGATCAGCATGGGTTGACAGTTTTAATGAAACTGAATTGTCATTTTATTGAATACACTTTTAGTGCAATACAATTGAATAACAAATGAACATAAAGTATAATCAATGGCTTTCTGTTCGTCTATGCCCCCTCTAGAATAGATGCATTGAAGCAATAAAGGAAATGAATTATGCCTACTGTAAAAATCACAGGAATGGGATCTTATTTACCTAGAAACAAAGTTCTTTCTACAGAACTTGATTTTCAACTTAATTTACCCAAAGGAAGTGTACAAAAAAAATCCGGATTGATTTCACGATACTTTGCATCTCCAGATGAAACAACCTCTTATATGGGAGCACAAGCAGCGCTGGTTGCAGCGCAGCAAGCAAATATTAAATTAACAGAAATTGATGTCATCATCAGTGCTTGTGGCGTGGGAGAACAAGCAATTCCCTGTACTTCTGCATTAATTCAAAAACAATTGGGGTTAGAACAATCAGGAACTGCCTGTTTTGACGTAAACAGTACGTGTTTAAGTTTTATTAGTGCCTTAGACATTGCCTCGTATTTGGTCGAAGGAGAACGATATGAACGTGTTCTTATTGTTTCCAGTGACATTGCTTCAGCGGGATTGAATTGGCAAGATATGGAAACATGCACCATTTTTGGTGATGGAGCTGCCGCCTGTATCCTTGAAAAAAGCAATGGAACAAATCGAATTTTATCGTCACATCACGAGACGCACAGCATTGGCAAGGTAAATAAAATATTAACCACGTTATATTAATATATTATGCCTCTCTAATGAAAATCGATGATCAAAGCAATTATCTGGAATTTCCCGGTGTAACCATTATTGCTGATGCAGGACAAACAAATCAAAAACTATGGCAGGATATTTACTATTTTCTTAAAAACACTTCAGTTCTATGTAACTACTTTTCCCCTCTACCTTACCAAAGCTATCACATGACGACCTGTAATTTGTATACTCAACAAGAGACTCCGGAAAACTGGCTTTCTTTTATATCAAAAAAACTGACGATTTTTCAAAAAATGAATAAAAGACTGCTTGAATTAAATTTTAATATCTCAATTTCA
Organism: Legionella bozemanae; assembly: GCF_001648595.1. Classification (GTDB taxonomy): domain Bacteria; phylum Pseudomonadota; class Gammaproteobacteria; order Legionellales; family Legionellaceae; genus Legionella; species Legionella bozemanae. The sequence continues at coordinate 205,358 of NZ_LBAW01000006.1, forward strand.
GTTGAAGCTGTAAATTATTTTTCTGAGTTACAGTTAATTTTATCTATTCCTTCAGAGCAGCAAACAATTATTCAACAATTTGCAGAGGAGTTTGGCTTAAAAAATAAAATACCCACCGTATTTCACATTACTTTAGCTTATGGATATAGAGAAATTGAGGATGAACAGGTCTTTAAAGAAATTAAAAATAAGATGGAAGAATTATTAAAAATTTGTCAACAATATGAACAAAAAATTATTTTATCTCCGCCAAAATTATGTTTTTTCCGCAGTATGGAACAATTCATTCCTTGGGATGGAGCGATCAATCCATTTATTGTAAAATCATCCGCAAACCCCTTGCGTTTATTTAGCAGTGAGAAGGGAATGCAAAAGAACGAAGTGGCTAAACCTTCCTTTTGTATCACTATGTAATCAAAGAATTACCATCAAACGAATATACTCCCTATAGCATTTTCTATAGGGAGCAGAAAAAGAAATTATCGTGATGCTCTTTGAATATCTTTACCCACGGTAGAAACGTCTTTTCCAAAACCGTGAACTGTTCCACAAGAGCTTAGTAAGCCAAGTGTTGTAAGACAAATACTTACAATTGCTATTTTTTTCAGAGTGTTCATAGTTTTTCCCCTCTTTTTGTTTTTAAATTTTCCTTTATGTAGATTATTCTAGACCATATTTTCATAAAGTTAGAAATTAATAATAAGTTTAAGTCATATGATCATTAATGTATTTTCCAAAAAAATATTGATACCTTGGATGATAACTGCTCCTAGCGGGAGAGAGGCAACTGGGACAAGGCTACAGTTGCGTCGATAGGAGTTTCGCCACTTTTTTCAAGCAGAACCTAGATACGCACAACTGAAGGTATTGCAGCAGAGTGATTGTTTTGTATTCAATACTTCCCTATAATCGCAGCGGATTTAATAATAAAAAAAGGGGCTCTGTTATGAAAAAATGGATGGTACTGGCAACAACCAGTTTGATAATGATGAATGCACACGCCGATAAATCTTGGTGTGGTTATAAAGATTATTTTCGTTTAAGTGATGCATCCCACCCTGGCATCTATGTTGTCAGTGGATTTAACGATCAAGATGTTATTCTTCAATTAATTGGTCCTCGCAGTTTTGAGATCCGAGACTCATTCGCATGTCGCAGCGGCTATGCTCATGTTACTGTTGCCTATGATGCCGAGAATTGGTGTGTTCTTGATATTAAAGATGGCCCATTGATGAACCATCCAACTGTTAGCGCTTCATGCAACGGAATTCGCTATATTAATACAGTATATGATGGCATTGGTAGCTATTCTTATACCATTAATCTTGATTAATACAACAAAAACCTTGGATTAGGATAAAGGCTCAAGGGACTACCTTTATCCCATCGTTCTACCCTACCTTAAGAGAATAAGGTGCTGCCTTGGTTTTTCTCTTGCCCATATCTAAAGACCAACCACCACCCAGAGCTTTAATTAACTGGATACTGGCAATTTGCCGGCGAGTACGGATGTTGATTAATGAAAGTTCTGATTGTAATGCAGTATTTTCAACAACTACGACTTGCAGAAAAGTAACAAGCCCTCCTTTATAGCGATACAACTCTTGCTCCCAAGCCCGTTTGGCCGCACGAGCCGCTGCTTTTTGAGTCCGATATTCTTTATCAAGCTGATGAATCGCAATCAGATTATCCTCTACTTCCTGCAATGCAGTTAATACTGTTTGTCGATACGTAGCAACTGTTTCAAAATACTGAGCTTTAGCCTGATTTAATAAACCCCGCAATCGACCACCATCAAAAAGTGTTACTTGTGCTACAGGTTGGCTTAAGGTCAATAAACTCAGAGGCCCAAGTGACCAAAAAAGGCTTGGTTTGGAGATGAGATTCGCCAGGCTCCTGCTTTGAAAACCAGCACTTCCCGTTAATTCGATTACTGGAAAAAAAGCAGCTCGTGCTACACCAATATTTGCATTTGCAGCCTGAACCCGCGATTCCGCAGCAACAATGTCAGGTCTTCTATCCAGAATAGTTGAAGGCACATTTGGCGCTATTGCCAGGAAAACTCTAGGTGATTTAGCGGGAGATAAGGAAAAATTACTTGGTATTTCTCCCACTAATACTGCGATTGCATGTTCAAACTGAGCTCGTTGTAACCGTATATCTTCCGCCTGTGTTTTCGCATTCTCAAGTTGCGTTTCTGCTTCATCAACATCAGCTATAGGTGCAGCCCCACCTTGATAACGATTTTTTGTTAAATAAAGAGCTTGTTGATAGGCAACAACTGTCATATTCAATATGCGTTGCGCCTCATCACTGCCTCTTAATGCAAAATAATTATTCGCAAGCTCTGCTTGCAAACTCAAACGAATGGAAGCCATATCCGCCGCACTTGCATTCGCACTACGTTCACTGGCAATGACCGAATTGCGGATACTTCCCCACGCATCCAGCTCATAAGAGAGAAAACCACCTAGCAGAAATTGATTAAAAACCGGCGTAGTTACAGGATTCGCAACCGTTCGTGAATTTTGCTGTCTATCCGCATTGAATAAGCCTTGAATCGTGGGAAAAAAATAGGAGCGAGCCACTTGTACCAGTGAAACTGCTTCCTGAAAATGAGCATAAGCCAATTTCAAATCTTGGTTTGCATTATTTAGTTGGTTTTCCAAATCATTTAATACCGGATCATGAAAAGCCTGCCACCAACCATCTGGGGCAACAATTCGTGGTGTGGATTTAATTTCCACCCATTGACCTGGTTCCTTGAAATGTTCAGGAATAGGCATGGCAGGACGATGATATTTTGGAGCAAAAGAACACCCCATTAATGCAAAAACAAGGACACTAACACCAATAGATTTCTTTCCAAGCCCTGCTGCGGCGGGAAATTGTTTTGTCAATACGGTGCTCGAATTCTCATATGACTTCATGTATCCCGTTGTACGCTCGGTTTCTCCTTGCACTTTTTTCATGAAACAACTCGCACAGTTTCCCCATTTCTAATTGCATCTGGAGGATTAAGTACAACTCGATCACCAGGTAATACTCCTGTGGCAATTTCAACTTTTGAACCAAAATCACGTCGAAGAGTAACGGACTTTAAGACAATCTTATTGTCTTTGTCTAATGTTGCTACCTGTAATCCTTGCGCCTGAAAGAGCAAAGTATTGACAGGTAAAATCACCGTCTTAGGAGGAATAGGTAAAGTAAACCAAACTTCAGTGTAACTACCAGGCAACAATTCTCCATTTTTATTCGGAGAAATAAATTGAGCAAGTAAAGTACGCGTCTTAGGATCAATTGCTTGTGCTGTTTCAAATAATTTGGCAGGGAAAACTTGCTTGGGATGCTCCGCGAAATGGAGCTCTACAGTCATATTCGGCTTAATTCGAGAAGAAAAATACTGGGGGATTTTAACATAAATTCGCAGAGGTTTTGTTTGGGCAATACGAAATAAGGGTGGGGCTGTTGCACTACTCCCTGCGTCAATTAAATCACCAATATCTGTAGCTCGAGCCGTGATGACTCCATCAAAAGGGGCTATGACACGTTGAAATCCGACTAACTCTTGCAAATGTTGCAAATTGGCCTTTGCTGCAAACATCGCTGCTTCTAAAGCTGCAGCCGTACTTACTTTTTCGTCCGTTTCCTGTTGGGAAACGGATTTCGTTTTTACTAAATTAAGCCAACGTCTCGCAGTAATTTGTGCCAATTGATTATTCGCTATAGCGGTCTTCAAATCAGCTCTCGCTTGACGCTCTTGTGCATCAAGCTCAGGCGTTTCAATAACGGCCAGTAAATCACCTTGTTTCACATGGCTGCCAATATCTACATACCATTTTTTTATATAACCATTAGCACGTGCAAAAATAGGTGACTCATGCCAGGCTTGAACATTACCTGGTAAAATAATTTTGTCCTCTCCTTTCTCTTGTTCCGCTGTCATCACGCGTACTACAGGAACTGCAGCCGCAAGAGTCTCATTACGTAAACTGATCGCTGCGGAAACACGAAAAATAATGATCACCAAAATAATAAATAAAAAAACAGTAATCGCAATAACCAGTCTTCTATGCTTGTGGCCCTTTATATGTGATTGAATTGTTTTAAGCATGTTCCTTCCTTTGCTTCTTTTTCAATTTGCGTTGATGAATGACGTAAAAAACAGCCGGGACAAAAAAGAGCGTAGCCATTGTTGCAAAAGATAACCCCCCAATTACTGCCCTTCCTAATGGAGCATTCTGTTCACCACCATCCCCCAGGCCCAGCGCCATAGGAAACATACCAATTATCATGGCTAATGCAGTCATCATTACGGGTCGTAAACGGGTCTTTCCTGCTTCAAGCGCTGCTTGCATTGGATCATTTTCAGTTGCCAGATGATCTCGAGCAAAACTGATAATGAGGATGCTATTTGCTGTTGCAACCCCCATACACATAATTGCTCCTGTAAGGGCTGGTACACTTAATGCAGTATGGGTAATAAATAACATCCAAGCAATTCCAGCAATAGCAGCAGGTAATGCGGTAATAATGATAAAGGGATCAGTCCAAGATTGAAAGTTAATGACAATCAGCAGATAAACTAACAAAATTGAGAATGCTAATCCCCAATACAACCCATTGAATGCATGTTCTTTAGTATCAATCTGCCCACGAATCGCTACAGAAGAGCCTTTAGGCAAATCTTTATACGTGGCCCGAATAATTCTTTGGATGTCTTTGGTTACTGCGCCTAAATCTCTATCTTGTATTGAAGCAAAAATATCAATCACTGGCTGAACGTTATAATGTGACTCAACAACTGAAGTCACCATACGCTTCAATTTTGCAAAAGAACCTAAAATTTGCAGCTGGCTAGGTCGCATGGTTAAACTTCCAAGCGGAATATTAAGCAAATCATTTAATGACGTCATCACATATTGCGGTGCTTGGGTAACAATCGGATAAGAAACCCCATTTTTAGGATCCAGCCAGAAGGTAGGTGTGGTTTGAAAACTACCCGAAAGGGTAACCAACAAATCAGTAGCAACATTGAGCTGAGTAAATCCAAGTTCCTTTGCCAAACTACGATCAACATCCACAAAAAATTCAGGATAATTATTGGATTGTCTTATGCGCACATCAGTAAGTCCTGGAACCCGTTTTAACTGATTCATTAGGCTATTAGCATAATGAGCATTGTCTTCTTTTTTTAAACCAATAACCTGGATGTTAATAGGTGATGGCAAACCAAAATTGATAATTTGGTTTACGATATCTGCGGGTAAAAATGCAAAAGTAACTTGCGGAAAACGATCCCTCAGAACTGCTCTTAATTGATGCACATAATCCGAACTGGGTCTATGCCCATCTTTTAAAGAAATTAAAATGTCTGCATCTTCCGGGCCGTTCGTTGCTGAGTTGCTGTAGGATAAATTAATTCCACTTACCGGCAGCCCAATATTATCAACAATACTACCCAAATCCCTGGGAGGTATTACCTGGCGAATCACTGTATCAATATTATCCACTATACGTGCTGTTTCTTCTACTCGAGTACCTGTCGGTGCACTAATATGTAATTTAATTTGCCCTGCATCCACATCAGGGAAAAAATTCGAACCAAGCCATGGCCAGAGTAATACTATTGAAACACCAACAAAAGCTAAAAAACAGGGAATAAAAACTTTAGCATTATTCAATACCCAAGATAATGACTCAGAATACCGCGAACGTAATGCAGTAAATTTTTCTTCGAATGCTTCGTGTAGGCGAGAAAATCGACCCTTATTTTTCTCCTCAGACCTCGGATCATGTTTGCGTAACCAATACTTTGCCAAAGTAGCAACAAGTGTACGTGATAAAATATAAGACATAAGCATTGCAAAAATTACTGCTTCAGCTAAAGGCACAAATAAATATTGAGCGACTCCCCCCAAATAAAACATCGGCACGAAAACAATACAAATACATAGGGTTGATACCAGCGCAGGGATTGCAATCTGTTTCGCACCATCAAGTATGGCTTGTTCTACTTCCTTACCTTGCTCCAAATTCCAGTTAATATTTTCAATAGCAACGGTAGCATCATCAACTAAAATACCTACAGCAAGCGCTAAACCACCTAAAGTCATAATATTGATTGTCTCTCCTAAAGCAGAAAGAATAGTAATCGATGCAATAATGGATAAGGGAATGGACAAAGTGATAATCAAAGTACTGCGCAGGCTGCCTAAAAAAAGTAAAATCATAAGTCCCGTTAATGCTGCAGCAATTACACCTTCAGTAATAACGCCCCGGATAGCGGCAGTCACAAAGATTGATTGATCCGCAAAATAGGATAAATTAAGTCCTTCAGGAAGCATATCCTTAACTTTAGGTAATAACGCTTTTACCCGATGAACGATATCTAAAGTCGATGCACTCCCTGTTTTTTGAATGGACATCATTACTGCCCGTTGTCCATCTACTCGCACTATATTGGTTTGTGGTGCAAATCCATCTCGAACATGAGCAACATCACGGATATATAAAACTCGGCCCGGGGTGGATTTAACCGGCGCTTCATTTAATTCAACTGCTGAAAGCGGGCTACCATTTAATTTAACGATGTATTCATACTGACCTATTTTTTGTGTTCCTGCAGGTATAATAAGGTTTTGTGCAAGAATGGCATTATTAATATCTTGTGCAGAAACCCCATAGGTTTGCATCGCTGGAATATCCAAATCAACCTGAATTTGACGTACTTTTCCTCCATAAGGATACGGTAACGCAGCTCCTTGAACTGTTGCAAGTTGCGTACGAAGAAAGTTATTCCCCAAATCATTTAACTTTTGTTCCGGGATGGTCGCACTCGACAATACAAGTTGTAACACAGGAACCGTTGAGGCTTTATAGTTTAGTATTAATGGCGGTAAAGTCCCTGGCGGCAAATTACGCAGTATCGTTTGTGCAATTGCCGTGACCTGACTCAAAGCCATATCGACATTCACATTGGGATGGAAGAATAATTTGACGACGCTGACGCCAATGAGTGATTCAGACTCAATATGTTCAATATCATTTACTGTAGTCGTTACAGCACGCTCAAAAACACTCGTAATGCGGTTACCCATTTCATCAGGAGGTAAACCAGTGAAGCTCCATACAACACTCACAACGGGAATATTGATATCAGGAAAAATATCTGTAGGAGTGCGCATTATTGCCAAAGGCCCAATGATAAGAAGCATTAAAGCCATTACAATAAACGTGTAAGGTCGCGAAAGTGCAATCCATACAATCCACATAAATATCCATATCAACTATTCTAAAAAGAGACTCATTATATCAATGAAATACATTAAATTTTAAGAAGAATTAGGAGTTTTTCTTATTTAATTTCGCATCCAAAGTCACAAAGATGGTATTGCAAAGCTTTTGTTTTTTATATTGAATTTTTTAAATGAATCATTACCATTAAGTAAGGTCAAACTCTTGGCCACAACGGACAAAACCCGCAAAACCATGCGCTTTAGCATCCGGTAACTCTCCATCATTGTAATGATATAACCAGAGCTTTGCTTTAATCTTTGGATCCAACGTATCTAACTGATTGAAATGAGCGTGTACCCCACTGGGAGCTTCCATAGTTTCGCAATCGTGAAAAATAAGTGTTGCATCCCGATAATATTTTTCAAAACGCTCTGGAGTAAAGCGTGCATCAGTAGTAATGAAGAATTTTTTTCCTTTAAAACCAACGGCCAAACCATAGCTTGGCATCAGCTTCTTATTGGAATAAATATGAATGGTTTGCACTAAATTCAGTTTCAATCCCTCCCAATTAAACACTTGCTCATCCTTGATTAAATGCACCACAAAATAATCACTTAAAATTGCCTCTCTATCATCAAGTGTTTTTAATCCTCCACTTAAGCTGTGCTCCCATAATCGATGAACTAAATCTTTATGAATGATTAGCTCAGGTGATCCAGTAGAAGAAGCAAACTTACGTTGAAAAGCAAACCATTCGATCCCCCCTATGTGATCGGCATGTAAATGGCTAATGTAAACTGCATCAATATCTTGAGGAAGGTATCCGGCTTTAGTTAATGAAAAACGAATATCCGTACCACAATCTATCAATAGTTTCTTACCACTATCCGTTAGAAGTAGCATATTTGACTGAAAGTTTCCGAAATCCGTTCCGATACCACTACCCGCTCCTAAAAATAACAATTTCATGAATTAATCCCTGAACTAAGTGAAGGATCAAGTCTGTGAGCTTGTCCTAAAAATTCCCTAATAAACAGATATCTTCTTCATTAAAGAATAGCATTTAAAATTAGTTATTAGAAATAGCTCAAGTATTATAAATGAGCTATTCTCAATGTAAGTGGACAGGCCAAACGAGTTAAACGTGCTAGGAAAACTCCATCTTAAAAATACGCGTCTGCTGTACTATTTTTTCTTCTTTCTAGCAATCACGCTTGGGAGCCTTATCGTTTGTTTGTTTTTATTAAAACACATTGCGGTACAAGAAATCATCGATGGAAATGAGCGATATCAATTGTATTCGTTAGCGAATCAACTTCGCCAGAGCTCCGATGATTTAACTGAGATGGCACGTCTTTATGTAATCACAGGCGAAAAAAAGTACTTTGATCACTATAATGAAGTCCTGGGGATAATCAATGGAACCTCTCCTCGCCCTTTAAATTATGACGAATTATATTGGGATTTGGTCATTGGAGATAAACGCCCCCAACCTTATGGCCCAGCAAAATCATTAGCTGCAATGATGTTGGAACATCGTTTTACTTTAAAAGAATTCTCCTTGCTGACTGAAGCTGAGAATCAAAGCAAAAAACTTGCAGAAACCGAAATTAAAGCAATGAATCTGATTGAAGGAAAATATCAGGATAAGTCAGGAAATTACACGATTATTGGGAAACCAAATCGCCAGTTAGCCCAACAAATGGTTTTTGGCGATGATTATTTGCAAGCAAAATTAAAAGTGATGAAGCCCTTACAAGAGTTCTTCACGCTGGTAAATACCCGGACATTCTTAATCAATGAACAAATTGATCAGGAAATGTCAAAAATTATCGCCTTAGCACTTGGACTCTCACTTCTGTCAACCTTCCTTATGCTCTTTTTTATCATTCATGCATTAAAAACATTATCCAAAGTAAATGAGGAAAATGATCTTTTATTATTGAATATTTTGCCAGAGTCAATTGCCTCTCGCTTGAAAATGGGAGAAGAGGATATTGCTGATGAATATTCCCAAGCAAGTGTTATGTTTGCAGATATTATTAATTTTACGCAGTTAACTGATCAATTAGGTGCCAAAAAAACAGTAAATGTTTTAAATTTATTGTTTGCTGAACTCGACAAACTTACCGAAAAATATCATATAGAAAAAGTTAAAACCATTGGCGATAACTATATGGCTGTATCAGGTGTTCCTGAACAAACAACACGCCATGCAATCAACATTGCAAATTATGCTTTAGCTATTCTGGAAAAAATGCAGGCATTTAATCAAGAAAATCAGATGCAACTCCAACTTCGCATTGGAATTACCTATGGTACTGTCATTGCGGGGATAATTGGTCATAAAAAATTTGTTTATGACATATGGGGGAATGTAGTTAACTTAGCCAGCCGACTGGAAGAAACTTCTCTCCCCAATAAAATCCAAATCTCTGAAAAAATGGCTTTTATGCTCCAAGATGAATTCATTGTTGAACCACGAGGAACTTTGGAAATGAAAGGCATAGGTGATGTAACGACCTATTTTCTTCTGGGAAAAAAAGAAAAATAAAACTACAGATGTTTTATTCGCCTTTATGGCATCGAGGACATATCCCATAAATATTTAATGCATGATCGGTCATCTGAAAATGTGCGCGCTCAGCTATTGTTTTTTGTCTTTGTTCAATAATTTCATCAACAAATTCTTCAACACAACCACATTTGATGCAAACCAGGTGATCATGATGAGCCCCCTGACTCAATTCAAATACTGAGTGTCCCCCTTCAAAATTATGACGTGTAACTAATCCTGCTGTCTCAAATTGTGTTAATACACGATAAACTGTTGCGAGGCCCACATCTTCCCCTGTTTCTAATAATGCCTTGTAAACACCTTCCGCACTTAAATGATGATTGGGCGATTGCTCCAAGATTTGCAATACTTTTAAACGCGGTAAAGTAATTTTCAGTCCAGCATTCTTAAGCTGCTTACTTTCTTCCATTAATGCTCCAGGTGTCTTTCAGTAAATGACGTGTTATTATGGCGAAATTTTTCACGATAGGCAAAAAAATGAGAATAATAATTTTTCTACTTGGAATCGTATTTACTTTAACTCTTACCCAATGTTCCTCTTTTGATCTATCTCGACGAGTAGTTCAGCAAGGGAATTTATTACCACAATCAAAAATTGACCGGCTCAAAATAGGAATGAGTAAGAATGATGTTGCTATATTAATGGGCACCAGTTTGTTAAGTCCCACCTTTAATAACGATCGCTGGGACTATGCATACACCTGGCGCAGAGGTCATGGATATATGACGATGTCAACAGTGAGTTTGTATTTTCACAACGATAGACTAACTCATGTGGAACGAAGCAAACTAAAACCAGGTGTAGCATCGCTCAATCATCCAAACATTAATCAAGAATAACCAGAACTTGTGTGTTCTGTTTTAAATAAAGGCTGAGGATTTATGCCCTCAGCCCGGCTTCTATCTCTTACCCACATCTCTGCCTACAGGCAACAAATGACATTCTACCAGGTTAAATTTTGAGGATCTCTTAGGAATAAGCCGTGGGACATCGGTAGCTATGTGTATCGACTTAGAGGGCTTACACACGGCGGCGAATACTTGTTGCCTTTTGACGTCGTTTTTCTTTTGGATCTAAAACCAAAGGCCTATATATTTCTACTCTATCACCTTCTTGAAGCACGTGTTCCAAAGAAACTTGTTTTGCATAAATTCCAACGACCATATTTCGCGTTTCCGGATGAGTATTATATATTCCTGATGCATTTAGAGCATCAAAAACTGTTGCTCCTTGTTTGAGATCTAAAACCATATGTACTGTACTCCTATCTACAGCCACATATACCAGCTCAATCTTCACCATAAATTGTCCTGGCTCTCTCACAAAAGGAATCGACCATTTTATCCGTTACTTGCTCAAATACAGGGCCAAGCAACATGGAAAACATACGCCCGGCAAATTCAAACTCTAAATCAAACGAGACTTTGCATCCCTCGTCCACTTCATCGAAACGCCAAAAACCCTCTAAATGACTGAATGGACCATCAACAAGACGAATTTCGATCATTTTATTAATTTGTAATCGATTACGTGTAGTAAAGGACTTACTCATGCCTGCTGCACCAATAATTAAAGTGGCCTGCACTTCATCTTCATCACGATGATGTACTAAGCTTTCTGTACAATAAGGTAGAAATTCCGCATAACGCTCTACTTCATTCACCAACGAAAACATTTGCTCACATGTATAATTGACCGTACGTGACTTTTTCACTATGGGCATTATGCTTCTCCCCGAATTTTATGTCTAAACCAAAGACTGAGCTCTTTAATTTCCTCAAAACAAATTGAATGTTCCATAGGATATTTATAATAAGAAATATGTTCATATCCTTTTTTCAATAGCCAATCTTTACTTGATTCAGTCCACTGAGGTAAAACCAGGGGATCAAATTGCCCGGCCCCCATAAAAAAAGGTGTACTCTTATCCAGATTTGGCCTGCTATGCGCAGCTAAAGGTAAATAAGCAGACAAGGCAACAACTCCCCCCAAGCGAGCTGGTGTATGAAGAGCCGTATGTAATGCCATAGCTCCCCCTTGTGAAAATCCTGCCAGGAAAATCTGATTGTAGGCAAAACCATCGTTTAATTGTTCATCGATAACTTTACGAATCAGCAACTCTGATTGTTCAATTCCTTCTTTATCTTCTCTATCAATTAATCTGACACCGACAATATCATACCAAGCAGGCATGACCATCCCGCCATTTAATGTTACTGGCCGTTGGGGGGCATTAATAAATACGTGGCGTATCTCTACATCCGCAATCGTTAACTGATCGACTAAACCCATCATATCGGAAGCATCAGCCCCTAATCCATGCATCCAAATAACACATGCTTGTGCTTGAGCCTGTGACTCATTTATAAATACATTCAAAACAAATCCCCTCACAGACAAAAAAGAGAAATTATCGCTAATGCATCAACACAGTGCAAGTTATATACTCTCGATATTTTATAGAAATTTTATTGACTTAAAAACAAACAATTTGATATATTTGCAATCACAAATACCAGCCCTTCTATTCCATTTTTACTCAATATGAATTATAGTTCGCTAGTGTGAATCAATAAGCGGCAAAAGATGTTTAATAAAGAAGAACCATTTACCCTTACGATGCTGGGGACCGATACAGTATATACTCCCACTCTAAAAAGCAAGAAGAAACCTAAACCCTTAAAAAAAGGGGATACAGTTCAGGAATATTATCCTAAGGGAGAAACTCTAAGTATTGTTTCGACATTGATTAAAACAGAAGAGAACCCTCTGATTAATCACAAACAACTTGCTCCTTTTCAATCTGCAGAAGTCGCTGTGGTTAATGGGCCCAAAACAGACGGAAGCGATGTGGGCGAAAAAATTGGAATTGGCCTTGGTATTGCTTTAAATGCTCTTGTCCGCGGGCAAACTAAGCTTAATGATATTGCACACAGCAGAGGCGGCGTTGAATCCATTCTGATCGCTCATGAACTCGATGCGATAAAGAAAGCCATTAATTCTTGTGAAAATTTCGAACAACTAATCAAGGAATTAACGCAACAACAAGCGGCCAGGAAAAGTGGCAAACCATTTAACAATACTACTGACATCATTAAACCTTTATTAACCCAACTACCTAAAGACAAACAAGACCAAGAGCGATGGTTTAATGCACTAAAAACCAATATTGCTGATGCATCAATGAATCTTTTTATCATTGATCCAGTTCCTGGAGACTGTTGGCCAGTAACTTGGTATGACGAAAGATTTTTTACTCTTCCATCTTTTGTTAAACATGCTGAATTTGTCTATTACGAAAATGAACGCTCTGATTGGGGCTTTACTCCAATCTATGTTGAGGCTTCAAATGCAGAACAAACAATAGTTCGACATACCCTGCCCGGGCATCACGGTACAGGCTCTGCTGGAACTAATGCATCACAACAAAACGTTGTCGTTTCTCCTGATAAAACCAAAGCGACGCACGTTCAAAAATTAATGGTTTTTAAATTACTTAATTTTTTAACATCGCACGGAGTTGCATTTAAAGACGCACGAGAAATTTTCCATGAGTCTACCGGTTTAGGTAAAAAATATCTCTCATTCCTGAAAGAAATGGACATTAGCGAGGGTATCGATGTAGCAAAACTTGATTTCCCAACTATATTTCGCAAGCTCTATGACAAAATTTATGAAAATAGAGCTGCATATGAAGCGTTTAATGCGACGCATTATACATTTATGGGCGTAGCCCCCCAAAGAAAAATGCTGCGCACTGGTCATAAATACGGTCTTTTAACAGAAGTTTTTCCTAAAAATATCGGATATGTTAATGAAGAGCACAGTAAATTAATGAAAGAGTATTTCTTCAAAATACTCCAAGTTGATTCCCATGAAGAGCATAGTTTGGCTGCATTGATTAAATCAGCACAAAATGTATTATCCAAAAACATTAGAAAAATATCTAATCTTTCAGCTTCCCTTACTGAGCACTCAATTGCAGCAACAGCAATACTTGACAGTGAAAGTGCACGCCAAGATGTTTTAAGTTCTTTTGGCGCATTAATACAAAGAGTAAACCAACAATATCTAAGCGATGATTGGAGTGCAAATGACAAACAAAAAGAAAAAGAAGAGCTTTTTGCAGCAATCACCAACATATTTCAAGAATTTAATGAATTATTAAAAATTGAAAATCCAACCATACAAGAATTTGTAAAAAACCTGATTGATTTAAGTTTAAAAGGAGTTACTCAGACTGTTGGGCAACAACATGCGAACCTTAAAGAAGAATTGAATCGTTTGCAAACATCAACTGATACCAATTTAAAATACTTTTTTAATTCCTTATTAACTCAGATTAATAAAGATGAAAGCTATTCAGGTGCAGAAATTAATCCGGAAATTATTAGGATTTTCGAAAGCCAGGAATTTGCTCGATTAGCGGATTACCCAGTAAGTATAAAAATAGCTTACATCTGCCGACAACTGGGCGAAAAACTTCCTAAAAACGAAACTGAAGAAAGCTTAATTGAGCAACTTACAGCTCGATTTGAAGATCATTATGGTAGCTCTTTTGATGAATTTGAAAAATTGTTTCATCAGATCGGAGTCTTTATTAATGACACCGCAGCGCTAGGTCGATTCTTTGTAACCGAGGAAACTATTTTCAATAAGCATGAGTTGTCCCTTCGAAAAGAAGCTGAAACATTAATCGATATCGCTGCACAAAAATTTTATCGAGACAGACCCAAAGCCTTGCCTGCTCCTGCAGAAAAAGGCACGTTCCAAGAGTTAGTTGAACGTCATGCCATCAATAAATACGATGTCGTTGATAGACTAAAACAAGAAAAAGTTGCTTTAGAACAGGAAAGACAGCAATTAGCTGCTCGCATCGAAAAGATGCAGCAGGAACAAATAGCGAAAAAAGAAGAGCAAGAAAAAACAATCGAAAAGATGCGGGAACAAATAGCAGAAAAAGAAGAGCAAGAAAGAAAAACGAATGCATCATTAAAAGCCGAACGAAGTAAAACAAGCGAATACCAGGCCGCACTGAATAATAATAATGAAGCCAAGTATTTATTGCTCATTAATAACAAACTGATTCCCTTAACAAATGAATATTTAGCATTACTTAAATCTCAATTATCCAATAGGCCTAAAGAATTAGAACAGGATGATGAAATAAAAAAAGAAGATGATAAAATAAATATCAAAATCAAAAAAGCAACCGAACTGCTTGATGTTTTGCAAAATCAAAAAAAATTTCCTCACCCTGAAATGCGCTTGCGCGTATTTTACAAAAAATTGGGCCGTGCTGAAGCGGAACTCAAAAAACATCGTGATGCTGACTGGGAGCGATATTTTCAAAATGCCTTAATCGCCGTAGGAATTCTTGCAAGCCTCGGCCTAGGATTAATTGCGCTCGCAGTTTATACCCATGTAGGCTATTCATCGACAAAATCGATGCTCTTCTGGCAATCTTCTGGAGAGAATGTGGTCTCTACAATGAATAAGTATAGAAAAGGGCTTGATCTATCAATTGATGATATTGATGATGATGAAGTGCTCATAGATGACTTATCAATATAGTTGCAGTATGTAAGCATCGGAACCCAGAAAATCTAGACAATTTGGCCTGTTTCTATTTCGCTAGCTTGAGTCAAAATGGCTAGATGTTCAAGTACTGAAGCGCAGCATACATGGAGTATGTGCGCATCAGGACGAATAAAATCTGGACAGATTGGCCAAAATAGTAGAAATGCAAACAGACCTACTTGAATTTTTACTTAAATAAATGGATAGTTACCCTTCTAACAGTTAATGACTTTTTTCCAATGAGACGAATTTACTTTTTATTTATGATTTGCATCCCCATATTCTTATTGGGTTGTGGGCAAAAAGGGCCTCTTTATTTGCCAGAATCAACAAAAAATGCCACAAATAGTAAGTAACGAGTGACGTGCGGGGCAAAAATTATGAAAATTAAATTTACCAAAATGCATGGCTTAGGCAATGATTTCATAGTGATTGATGGAGTCCATCAGAAAATCAATCTAAGTCCCCAACAAATCGCCAATATAGCTCAGCGCAATACCGGTGTTGGTTTTGATCAATGTTTACTTATTGAATCCAGCCAGCAAGATGGTATCGATTTTAACTATCGAATTTTTAATGCGGATGGTCAGGAGGTTGGTCAATGTGGTAATGGAGCACGTTGTCTTGCTTTATTTGCAAAATACTATGGTTTAACTGACAAAAATCACTTAACTGTGGCCACATCAACCACGAAGATGAATTTACATATCAATTCAGACTCAAGTGTCAGCGTCGATATGGGTATTCCACAATTAGCCCCATCAGCTATCCCTCTCAGAGCAAATCAACAAGCTGCCGAATATTCTTTGGAACTTCCGCATAATCAAAGAATAAGTTTACATGCACTCAGTATGGGTAATCCACATGCAGTATTATTGGTAGAAAATACAGAAGCAGCACCAGTCCATACTCTTGGGAAACAAATCAGCCTGCATCCAGACTTTCCTGAACAGGCAAATGTTGGATTTATGCAAATTGTAAATCCGACGCATATTAAATTACGAGTGTATGAACGCGGCTGTGGGGAAACACAAGCATGTGGAAGTGGTGCTGTCGCAGCAGCCGCTGTTGGACGTTTGTACCATCAACTGGACAAACAAATCAAAGTGACGTTACCTGGCGGTGATTTGTTTATTAACTGGCCAACATTTAATGAACCAATAATTCTGACTGGGCCAGCCGTTTTTGTTTACGAAGGTATCCTGTTCTAAAAAGCAGATGTTAGGGCGAGTTCTGTTGATATATCTTTCATGCAATGTCCCCTTTTATGCAAAATTAACACAAGTATTGAATTTTATTTACAAAGAGTTATCCTGAAAGAACGCCTCACACTCGCATCGTTCCAAAATTTATATAAAATTTCTTTCGAAACTCGCCGCAGCAAGCAAAGTGCGAAGAGAAAGAGAAGTGCAGAATCGGAGTGTACACGAGTTACATGAGGATTCGAGCACCGCATCGACGACGCAATTTGTCACTACAGGAAGTTTTTGGGGGAAGTCTATTTTGGAAACTGGTGCTTGGCTAAAAGGAGAGTGCCATGACAGGAAGCAAAATACAAAGTTTTGATTTATTCAAAGCAGCTATGGGAAACCCAGAGTATTTAACGGAAATCAATAAAGATATAGGGAGCCAAGCCCAATTTTTAGCAACTCTTGAAGAAGGAAATTTGACGTTCTCCAATATTCTTGAATCCATTCAAATAGTCAAAAATCCAAAAGTAAAATCTCTCTTGATTATTCACTTATTAAGCCAAAAAGAATTCTTATCTTCTTTAAAAGGGGATTCCTTGTTAAATAGGTTGGTTATTCCAGATCTCCACATCCCTTCACGTCTTAATTCTCTGATTCATCAACTAGACATAAAAATGCTTTCTACTCAATTGATTGGCAAATTAGAACCTGAAGCAGCGGTCAGTATTCTTTGCTCCGTGCCTCATTTTCATCAGTTAACCATGCCCCAAATAGAAGCATTAATCGAGCGATACCCCCTCTATGAAAGACACAAGGTTCTAACTTATTGGATTACTCATTTTGTTTCCATGCCTAATGCCCATTACATCTTGGCTCATTTAATGAACATTGCCGGGCACAATATCATTGATGAATTGAGTAAAATGGAACCTAATCAGAAAGAAATAGTCATTCTCAATATTATTGAGCATTTAGGATTATTTAATAATATACCGATTAAATTCCTGGATCATGCAAATAAAGAATCTCATTTGATTTTGGCGATGCGCTTTTATCTTAATGGACATTATAATAAAGCCTATGCAAGCTATATTAATCAATTATCTAAAAGATTATTAGATAAAAACCATTCTTTTTCACTCGAAGCAATCGAGTTACTTTTTTTCCTGAACGATAAACTGGCATTTAGAGAGTTAGCAAAAAGAACAGCTCATTTAACGAATCGCTATTTAAGAAATAATGCGCTAAAAGGAAATGTTGCATTATTTTATCAAAATAATCGCATTAACATTCAAAGAATGCTGCAAAATGTTCATTTAAATCCACTCTTTTTTAGTGGACACCGACCACCAGCTGATTCGGATGAAAACCCCTTTATAGAGGGTTTAATCAAACATGACAAGTTGATTAATTGTTTTGAGTATTTTTTAATACACTATAAAGGCAATTCTGAATCAATTGGGAAACTGCTTAATGACTATATGGAGTTTTATCAGCACTCAGAAAATCATACCATTCGAGCCAAAGCAATACACCATATTGGTTTCATGCTAGGACGTCCCGAATTAGATGGAACAGTAAAAGAAGCAATATTTACTGCTTTTTTAAACCACCCTGATTTTTTTGATGAGCAAGTTAGTTATCAATTATTTTTATTTGATGCAAAAAGGATTATTCGTTATTTTGGCCTACGTGGTGGAAAAGAAAATTATCAAAGAGTTATTGATTTGTGTACTTTGGCCCTAAAAAATCTGAACTCTGAAAAAAATCAAGAAATTATTCTCGTTGCACGAAAAGCGCTTTCGGAAGCGCAACATGAGTTACGTTTTACTAAAGAACAAGGATTTTTTTCTGGATTGATTAAATGGTTCAAACGATGTTGGACTTACGGATGGACTGGTTTTTTTAAACCTAACTCACCTGATTATGTCGTTCCAGAATCATTGGGGCTTAAGGAAAAAAATAAAAAACCATCCAAAGATCGGATAAAAAAATCCATCTCAACTCAGGAGGAAGAAAAAGAGCTTCCGGATTTATTAAACGACATCACTCTTCCGTTAACACAAGAAAAATTTGAAGACATTATTAAGGCATTAGAGAGTTACTCATTACAAACAATACCTAAAGAGGAGCTGAGCACAAGACAAAAACTTCACCGTCTATATCATTATGTAATGGAACGTAAAGAAGAAAATGAGGGGCTTTATCGATGGTTAAAAGACAATCAAAATCCATTTATTATAAATCAATTTCGTCTATTAGAGTTGATGTTAAAAGAAAGACCTCTCAGTGATGTAGATTCATTACTTGCACAGGTCAATGAAGATTCAGACCACTTGCAATATGTTTCCAACGAATTTGATTGTCTACTGCCAGAACTGGTAATCCAATCCAGTACTAAACCTTTAAAAAGTTCAGAAAACACTGACTTTGTAGCAAGCGCAACTAAAGTGCTTTCCGAATATACTTGTGAAGCTGCTGGATATGCACAAAGTGCATTGCATTGGGCGGAAGGCTTTTTTGCGAAAATGAAGAATCCTGCCAAAGAAGAAGAGCCTTTTGAAGTGGAACATATTGATTCTTTTAAAAAAACAATCAGTGGCAAAGGAGTTACTTCGTAATAGCTCAAGTCTCCCATGTGAATGTTTACTCGAACGGTTGGATTTGAGCACAGGTTGTGAGAAATTTTTTCTAAGCAAGCGCAGCATACATCAGTATGTGAGCATTGATTAGGGAAATTTTCTCGCCAGATGCGCCAAATACGGCCGTTCCCTGGTTGGGATTGAGCACTTACGTTACTTCGACTTAAGTTTCCAACGCTTATGCATCCAGTTCCATTGCTCAGGATGAGCTAAAATAATGCGTTCTAAAGCTTGGTTATAAGCTAACGTATTATAATATAGTGATTCTTGAGCACTTCCATAATCTGTCCAAGGGATTGGATCATAAAATTCTAAGACATGTTTTCCATTAGGCAATCTATAGCCCGCTGCAGGAATTACTGGGACTCCAGTATAGCGAGATAAAGTCGCTAAGCTACGATAGGTTCCTGCCTTTACTCCAAAAAACTCTACAGCAATACCGTCTCGATTAACCAAAGAAGCATGTTGATCAAGAACAAAAATGACCGCATGATTTTGTTCCAAAGCAGCACAAACCTTATCTAGAGAATTCTTTTTAGGAATAACGTTTAAACCTACTTGGTAGTATTGCTTAAATAAGCTCCGCTCAATAAATTTGATTGATAGAGTACGACGTATAAAATGAAACTGCCCTTGAAACTCTTTAAAATTTAAAACACCACCTATTGGCGCCACTTCCCAATTGCCAAAATGTCCAGTAAGAACCAAAACACCTTTTTGTTGCGCTACAACTGCTAACATATTCTCATGGCCACGAACCTCGACTTGTTTACGTAATTTATCTTCAGACATGAAACGCAATTGAATTGCTTCTTTAAAGGATTTAAGTAAATGAGAGTAATAAGATACAGCAAGCCGCTTTTTTTGTGCGTCATTTAATTGATCACCATAAACGCGATCAATATTTGCCATAATGACTTGCCGCTTATAGGGTAAAAATTTATATACGAATCGCCCCAGCAAGCTTATAGGCAACTCATTAATTTTTCGTTCTAATTCAGTCACAAGCTTTGATCACCAAACAAGCATTCATACTGGCAAACCCACGATTAATCGTCAATGCATAAGGCCCTCTTTTGAGAGACTGATGTTCTGCACTTACAGATAAACCTTTACAGCTGGAGGCAATATTTTGCAAATTAGCGATACCAGGTACACACTTAGATGAAAGCGCATAAGTTGTCATTACCGCGTCAATCAGACCAGAAGCGCATATAGTATGTCCCATAGACCATTTGAATGCGGTTACTGGAATTTCCTTTTGCGCAAAAACATTTTGTATTGCCTGAGATTCGCTATAATCCGATTTGCTATTACCATTACCGTGAGCAACAATAAAACCTAAATTATCAGCGTTTAGTTGAACAAGATCCAAAGTACGTTGCATCAACTCTGCCAATTGTTGTCCGCTTGCATCCAGAGAAAATAACCCTTCTGTTTCCGTGGTAGATAATCCACCAATAATTTCTCCATAACACGTTGCGGAGCGTGCTCGCATACTTGCTTCACTTTCCAATATCAAAGCAGCAGCACCTTCAGCTAAAATTGTGCCATCATGCGCCTCATCAAAAGGTTTTAAATGTTGATGACTTAATACACCTAATTGCTCATAGTAAAACAAGGCTTGGGGTTCAGCTATATCATAGGCAACAACCACGGCCCGCTCTGCCTGACCACTGCTAATGGCATGATATGCTTCCAATAAAGCCTGCGTACCACCCACTGCATGGTTCGTTACATTATGATTAGGACCTTTAAATTCATAGGTGATTCCTGTATATGCAAGAACATTATTAGGTAATATTCGCAATAACCACATTGGATGAACTGTTTCGAATAGCTGCCCAGCAAATTGCTGCATATCACCTTGAGTTTTTGCTAACAAAGGCAAAAAATCATACTGTTGAAAATATTTATTTCCAGGAGACCCCACAAAAATAGCGGTTTGCTCATTAAACGAATTAGGATCATCAAGAGTATCGCGATAAGCAATCATTTGACTGTGTTCGATTGCTTGTACCGCAGCATTAATTCCCATCACATCCTGGCGTGAAATAACCTTCAGCAACTTACGATCCGGTAACATTTTTGCAGGATTAAAATCTTTTAACTCTCCAGCCAATCCATGAGGCCAACCGGATAAATCCCAGTGGGTCATTTTAGCAATTCCGTTTTTTCCAGAAAGAATCGCATCCCAAGTAGCATCCGCAGTAGCGCCTGATGCAGTTAGGGCGCTGCGCCCAGTAATGAATACTCTATTGCTCTGACTCATAGTCCTGCTCCTTCAAATTCAGGATGCTTAAATAACAAGCAACTATTTGAGCCACCAAATCCAAAAGAATTGGATAAAACCACACCTAAAGAACGTTCACGCGGCCCATCAACTACATAATCCAAATCACATTCTGGGTCTGGGGTCGTTAAATTAGCAGTCTTGGGTATCTGTGCCTGCTCTATAGATTTAACGGATAATACAGCCTCCAGCGCCCCTGCCGCAGCAATCAAATGTCCAGTCTGACTTTTAGTCGAACTTACAGGTAGGTTTGCGATATATTCCCCAAAAACTGCTTTAATCGCATTCGTTTCACTTAAGTCATTCATCTTGGTCGAGGTACCATGGGCATTAATATAATCCACATCAGAAGCCCGTACTCCTGCATCATGGAGAGCGCGTTCGATTGCTTGAATGGCTCCATCCCCATTTGGATGTGAATCAGTAATTCGATAAGAACTTAAGGAATTTCCCTCACCGGCTAACTCAGCATAAATACGAGCACCGCGAGCTTTTGCTTTACTCCATTCTTCCAAAATTAAAAAGGCAGCACCTTCCCCCAAGACAAAACCATTACGCGTTGCATCAAAAGGTCGGCTCGCTGTTTCCGGTGTACTATTATAAGAAGATAAGGCGCCTAATAAGCAAAAACTGGATAACCCCAAAGGATTAATCATCGAATCAAATCCGCCAGCCAACATAAAATCAGCTTCGCCTCGACGAATGACTTGCATCGCCAACCCTAAAGCTTGCCCTCCTGAAGCACACGCTGTATGCACCGAGGAAGCATAACCTCTAATTCCGAATTGTTGAATCAATAAAGATAACCCTGAGTTTGGCGTTGTTTTACCAAAATCAGATAATCTGTAAAATTCTCGCGTGTTCGCAAGTAATCGCCCCCAATCCGCTTCACCATCTTGAGCACAAGTTTGTTGAAATCGGGACAGATAGTCAAATTCAGCAGTCATCATACCGCTACCTGTAACTACGCCCCATTGTGCTGCCGTTTGCTCTGTAGGCAATATACCTGCATCATCAAATGCTTGTTGCGCTGCCTCAAGAGCATATCGTGTAAAAGGTACAGAAAAGCGACTACGTTTTGTGGTTAATTTGGGATCGAGTGTAAAATGTTTCACCTCAGCCGCAATATAAGCGGGAAAAGCACTGGCGTCAAACTGCTTGATTTCAGCAATTCCCGAACGCCCCTCCAATAAATTGGACCATGTGGACTGCACATCAAGTCCTAAAGGAGAAACAGCTCCCAAACCTGTAATAGCCACTCGTCTTTTTTTCACTTTATTTACCTCTGGGAATTAAGTACTACATCTACAACACAAACACGCTTGCCTGCAACCTCACTACGATAAGCCAGGATCAACTCATCTTCTGTTTGTTTTTTGACAGTCACAAAACATTCAAGAATATCACCCGGATAAACGAATTCATTCATTTTTATTTTGCGCAATTCGCTTACTTTATAGTGTATTGAATATCCTGCACGTCGAATAAATTCATAGGTCAAATTTAACTTGCACTCCAATAATACTGTCAGAGGTAATACGGGTTTCTTAGGAAAATGATCTGCAAAATAAGGGGCTGCTCGTGATATTCTTTTTTCAGCGATTAAACTAACCCCTGGTTGACTGAAGCGAACTCTATCAAAAGTCATGGGCACTACAGGCAATTCCAAACTCATAATCAGATCGTCATTCAATAATGGTGCACTTTCCTTGCTAATAACTGACCAATCCCCAGGACGATTAATTTCAGAAAATTGCTGCCTTACTTCATCTAAATCAATAAAATCAGCCATTGGTAGTAAAGGGCCCAAAGCCCCTTCAATACGAAAAACAAGCTCATTACCCACTTTAGCTTCGCTATGGTATTGCATTACCGAATCATCTAAGTGTTTAATAAATGACTCAAGCAATAAAGTCTCGCCTACATAAGCCCGTCGGTGCATAGAAGCACTGGCGACAATACCAGCAACAGGCCTGCGGGTAAATCCTTGCAGCTCCATTACATTCCAAGCGGCCAATTGTCCTAGTGTTTCTCCAATTAAAGAAGGAATAAAACAGGGCCGTCCCTGTTCATCAACTGTGAGGAATGCATCATTTGAAGTAACATGTTTGACTCCCCGGATCATCTGTCCAGGAGATGACTCTACTATACGATCAACAAATAAGAATCTCATCAGTATTTATTATGCCCTATTAACTTGCTTTTAAAGTCACACCAGAATTAAGCCTCAGCTCCAGCGGTTTGTTGTTCCTTAGTTGCAGCGACAACTAACTTACAAAACGTTTCAATGGTAAATAACATGGGTATTTCATTGACTTTCATATTTGACTTGAATTGCTCTGCAGGAACTTCACTTAAATAATTTTGCAATGCAATCAAACCTTGTTCGGTGATGATACCACCTTTCTCGAATTCATCTTCTGCCAAATCACCACGTGCATTTTTTTCCAATTGACCACGAGGAATTTTAATTTTGAATTCTTTTTCCAATTGGAAAACCAAATCAAGAAAATCAATAGATTCAGCGCCGAGATCTGCTATTAATCGACTGTTAAGAGATATTTCTTCTACATCAATTACTAGCACATCAGCAACAATTTCTCTAACTTTAGGATAAACGTCTGCTACATTCATATTTTGTCCTCAGAGATCAGCTAATTTACAAAGCCCGAAATTATACCATAGATTTTTTTAAAGACACAAAATTAAACGTGGCGAGGTATTAACCAACCTGACTATACCCTGCATCAACAAATAAAGTATGTCCATTAATCATGGACGCTTCGGGTAAGCATAAGAGATAAATGGCATTAGCAACATCTTGTGTTGTTAGTGGTCTATCAGCCAGTGAGCGGGCTTGGTACTCATCAAGTAACTGTTCCCTATTAGGGAAATGCTTTAATGCATCAGTATCAACTACCCCAGCAGAAACAGCATTCACTGTAATGCCATCAACAGCCAACTCAAGACTCAAAGAACGAACTAAAGCTTCAAGTGCTGCTTTAGATGCACCAATAAATGCATAATTTGGAATTGCCCGAGATGCACCAAGACTAGATAAGGCGATAATACGGCTACCCTTGGGCATCAGTGAATGTCCTTCTGTGGCCAAATGATTTAATGCCAAAGCATTGGTTTCCAGACACCAGCGCCAATGCTTAGTTGACATCTTTAGTGCCGGTTTTAAAACACCACTAGCGGCATTACTAATTAAAAAATCAAGGCGATTAAAATGTTCATGGAATTGTGCAAACATTTCTTTTACAGACTGATGATCTGCTACATTAGCTTGCAAAGCAATTGCTTTACGGCCCATAGCATGGAGTTCTTCAATCAAAGCTTGGGCTTCATCAGAACTGTTGTAATAAACTATGGCAATATCACTTCCTGCCTGGGCTAACTTTAATGCAGTCGCCTTACCGATGCCTTTTGCACCGCCAGTAATTAATCCAACTTTACCCGCAAAAACCAAACTCATGGAATATTCCTCATCAACTTCATTTATCTAAGAATAAAAAATGCAACTGTTATAAAGCCCGCTTAAGAAATCATAACTCCTGTTACATTTAACATGTAGCCTGGGTGAAGCGAAGCGGAACCCGGGTATAGGGAAAAAATTCCCGGGTTCCGCTTCGCTTCACCCAGGCTACTATTTCAAAGATACCAAGTGCTTGTAAATCGGCACCGTGGACAAACAGTTACAAAAGCTACATTTTCATTTTTATTCATCGATAAAGCAATGATTAGATCATTAAATTTTTAAATATCTTGTTTCTAGAGAGCTAACTTTGTACTATCGCCACACGATTAAGATAAATATATATTAATGAATGAAGCATTCTTGGTTTAAAACTGTGTTTCCTATCGCTGCGATTTTTTCCTTTCGCATGCTCGGTTTGTTTTTACTCATACCTGTATTTAGCATTTATGCAGAAAATTTGCAGGGTGCCTCTCCTGCTTTGGTGGGTCTTGCTCTAGGAATTTATGGTCTTGCGCAAGGTCTTCTCCAAATGCCCTTTGGCATGCTTTCCGATAAAATAGGAAGAAAACCCATGATTACTGTGGGTCTAATCCTTTTTGCTTTTGGTAGTTTGCTGGGTGCCATTACTGATTCTATTTATGGGATGATTCTTGCCAGAACCTTGCAAGGCACAGGTGCAATTGGTAGCGTTTTAATCGCTTTACTTTCTGATTTAACACCTGACGAACAACGTACCAAAGCAATGGCGGTCATTGGTATGACCATAGGCACATCATTTAGCTTGGCCATGGTAATTAGCCCAGCCATTACCCATCATTTTGGTCTCTCTGGTATTTTTTGCCTAACTACTTTATTAGCGATTATAGGGATAGGATTGCTGCATTTAGTAATTCCTAAACCTGTAAATGAACGCATTCACATTGATAGTGAAACAAATCCCGCTTTATTGAAACAAGTTATTTCCAATCTACAACTACAACGCCTTAATATGGGCATTTTTTGTCAGCATTTTATTCTTACAGCAACATTTTTTGCCATCCCCTACATCTTGAGAAAACAGGTGGAGCAAGGCCATTTATCACAACAATGGCATTTTTATCTGCCCCTTATGCTTATTTCATTTATACTCATGATCCCATTTATTGTGATTGCCGAAAAGAAAAAGCGCATGAAAAGTGTTTTTATTTTATCCGTACTCACAATGGTAATAGCACAATTATTATTAGCCTATACTTTTCAAAATTGGCTTAGTCTATGCTTTCTTATGTTAATTTATTTTATTGCTTTTAATATTCTCGAAGCCGCATTACCCTCTTTGGTATCCAGACAGGCAAATCCTAACAGTAAAGGAACTGCCATGGGCGTTTATTCAACCAGTCAATTTTTAGGGCTTTTTATTGGTGGAACAATATCAGGTGTTTTGTATCAATGGAGTGGCAGCAAGGGAATTTTTATTACGAATACTGTCTTAAGTGCTTTATGGCTACTTGTTTCTTTTTCCATGAAATCAAACGCTTCTATCGCAACACTTATTTTGCCTTGTTCCTGGACTGGAAAAAAAATAAATCTCATCAATGAATTGTTACATGTGAAAGGAGTGATTGAAGTAGCATTCGCAGAAGATGAGCGGGTAATTTATTTACGTGTGAACAGAGAGCACTATCTTGAAGGCAGTGCTGAAAAAATAATTCATAGCGGAAATCGCTAATCAATGGAGTGTTTAAATGAAAATTTCTTTGAAGCATCAAACTACAGAACACAGTAATGCTGCATCCTGTAAAGTGACAGAGTATCATCTTAATGATCCAATGATTGATTGCGCTATAGCAAAAATATCAGGCCGATATCCTGAGACACGACGAGTAATAAATTTAGAATGTAATGAATTAGCTTATGTATTCCAGGGTGAAGGTAAAGTCGTTGTCAATCATACAGAATATAAATTATCTGCTGGTGATGCAGTATTAATTGAAGCAGGAGAAAAATATTACTGGGAAGGAACTATGCAATTGTTTATTTCTTGTCGTCCAGCATGGAATATGGGGCAACACCAATTAGTTGATTAAATTCTACATACTACTCGTAGCCTGGGCGAAGCCTAGGCTACTCAAGTTGATACTGTTTGCAATGCACCATTAAGCTACTGACGGACCAGGCGCAAATTTTTACCAGAAAATGAGCTCTTCTCTGTAGATCGGTATGGGTTAATATCCAAACCGCCTCGTCTTGTATAGCGTCCATATACAGTCAGTTTTTCAGGCTTGCAATAGTTCATAATATCAACAAAAATGCGCTCAATACATTGTTCGTGAAACTCATTATGATTTCGATATGAAACAAGGTATTTCAATAAACCTTCTCGATTAATTTTTTTCCCTTTATAGGTGATGTGTACGCTTCCCCAATCAGGCTGGTTTGTAACCAGACAATTTGATTTCAATAAATTGGAAAATAAGGTTTCCTCCACAATTTCATCGCTTACAGTGAGAAATGAAGGCTCAACAAGATAAACAGAACATTCTATATCAAGATTATCAAGTAACTCCCCTATTAAAGGCTGTTGTATAGCAAACTGACTGGTCGCATCCAGAAGGTGAACATGCACCCAAACTTCAGCACCAACTCGTTCTTGTAAGTCTTTTTTAATTGTATTTTCTAATTCACGAACACTTTGAATTCGAGTATTGTTGAATGAATTAAAATAAAGTTTTAATGATTTTGACTCAATCAAGTTAGGTGAACTGCAGTCATAAAACAATTCAGCAATTGCAACCATTGGTTTGCCTTTAGCATTAAGCCAGGAAACCTCATAGTGATTCCAGCAATCAAATCCATAAAAAGGCAATTGAACTGGATCAACCCCAATTTCCTGCCGCTTTCCTGCTCTCGGAATAGGATATAATCGATCTGGATTATACATTTCATCATATGCAGATTTTTTACCTAATTCGGATTGTTCCGCTTCGGATTGATATTTTTGCAATACTTGATCATTCATTGTATTTAACTCCAATATTTCTATAATTTTTGCAGTACTTTTCCAATTCACCGGTTGATTCATTTCCATTTGACTGGAAATATAAGTGAGCAATGATGCCGCTTCATTAATTCGCGCCGCTTTCTCGGTTAATTCACATGCTTGTATGCCAATAGACGTCATTACATCGAAATGCGGATTTTCCATAATTTTTTTAATCGTCGATAAAGAAAAACCTAAAAACTTTAAGGTGATAATTTGTTGTAATCGTATTAAATCCGTTTCAGAATAAAGACGATAACCGCTCATTGAGCGCTTTGTTGGTTTTAATAAGCCAATTTCATCGTAATATTGTAATGACCTTATAGTTAATGAGGTCATTTGGCTAATTTCTTTAATTTGGTAATATTTCATTCAACTTTCCCCTGAAAGTTGATTCTAAACTATCACGTAACGTGAGAGTCAATAGCTGAAAGCAAAAAAATGCACTATAGGGATAACAAAATCATGTCTAAAAATGATCTCAGTTGGTTAAAATACATTACTGAAATTCAAGCAATCGCTCAAAATGGACTGAGCTACTCAAATAATGAATTTGATAAAGAACGTTATTTAAGGCTTCGCGAAATTGCTTCCGAATTTATGGCAAATTACTCGGATACTCCTCTTACTGAGATAAAACAAATTTTTTCATTAGAAAAAGGATATGCTACTCCTAAGGTAGATGTCCGTGCTTTTATTCTAAAAGATAATAAAATTTTATTGGTTAAAGAACGCTCCGATGAGCTGTGGACCTTGCCTGGTGGGTGGGCAGAAACAAATGAATCAGCATCGGAATCAGTAATTAGAGAAGCTAAGGAAGAAACTGGATTTGATGTTTCTGTAATTAGATTACTTGCATTGTGGGATAAACAAAAACATGAGCATCCGCAACAGTGGCCGCATACTTATAAATGCTTTTTTCATTGTGACATTATGTCGGGAACCGCAAAAGAAAATTTAGAAATTTCTGAAATTGATTTTTTTGATTTAACTCGCTTACCAGCACTCTCAACACCTAGAGTGACCCAAAAACAAATTATGCGTCTGTACGAACTGGTTTCCAGTTCCGATAAAACACTTTTTGATTGAACAGATGCTTGACTCTTACCTTATGTCATACATTAGCCTTGTCACCAAGGAGGAAAAACGATGAAACAATGGTATGCAAAAGAGTTTAGTCGACTGACGCAAGTTTCAGTAAGAACACTGCATCACTACGACAAAATTGGTTTACTTAAACCCAGTTTACGTCTAAGCAATCGTTATCGTTTGTACTCCGAACAAGACTTATCAAAGCTGCAACAGATTATTGCCTTGAAATTTTTTGGTTTTGAATTAGCGCAAATCAAACGACTACTTGCTCATAATGCAAACATGCTGGAAAATCTAGGCATGCAAGCAAAATTTCTGCAAGAAAAAGCAGAAACACTCCTGCAAGCGAAGCTAAAGTAACTATTTATGATGTCCTAATCCATGATGAGCAGGTGAGTAAAGAAGCTAAAGAATGGCTTAAAAAAATCTCGAACTAATCATCCTATTCAACAACGAGTATATCAAGCCAGATATGCTTGTTGTTTTTTTTCTTTAGCAAAACGCAATTAAAAGCTCATCTTTAACTCATCAGTGCAAGGAATATATAAATTAGGTATACTCTTTCCCTAACTTTCGCATACAGGAGATCTTAAAATGGCACGTGGTATAAATAAAGTCATCTTAATTGGCAACGTGGGTATTGACCCTGATGTCCGTTACTTACCTAATGGAAATGCGGTCACTACACTATCAATTGCCACAAGTGAAGCATGGAAAGATAAAGTAACAGGTGAGAAACAAGAACGGACTGAATGGCATCGCGTAGTATGCTTTAACCGTTTAGGTGAAATAGCTGGGGAATACGTACGCAAAGGCTCTAAACTCTACATTGAAGGTAGTTTAAGAACTAGAAAGTGGCAGGATCAACAAGGCCAAGATAGATACACTACTGAGATTGTAGCTAATGACATTCAAATGCTCGACAGTAAAGGAGCCGCCGCATCATCCAGCTTTGATGAGATACCACAAGCCCAATTTACACCACCAAGCAATCCCAATGCGGGAAGACAACAACCGGTGCAAGTACCACAAGATGCTTTTGATCAATTGGATGATGATGTTCCATTTTAACTTCATTTGGATCTAAGCTGTCATATTGTCTATTGCTGCCCTTATCGATAAGGGCGCTATAATTTTCGTTTAACAGTTTTTAAAATAACTGTAACCTGTTGCGCAGTGGAGCCGCGACGTAGAAATACTATCTCTGTTTATAATCTAAATTAAGACATCAATCTTTTTTTATAAATGATATATGACCTGTTCTTTCCAGATATGCAAAAAGCACTTTATCCAAAGAAGAAGTATGTATTTGTTGACGCATTTGTTCCTCTATATCTTTTTTGGTGATATTTAAGCTTTGTAATACGTTCTTTTGAAGATGACCATTTTTTATAAGAAGATGACGTTTTCCCTTAAATATGCGTTCAAATATTAAAGATTTTCTAGTACATATAGCTAATATTTTATGCGTCAATATCAAACCAATTAAACCAATAGTTGTAGACATCAAAGTAGCCGGGCCATTTATTCCTCTGCTAATTAATCCACCAGAAATCACAATAATTAACAGATCAAATGAGTTGTTTAATTTAAACCGTCGATCACCAAATCGAATCAAAAGTGTACCAATTACTAATAACAATATAGCTCTTATAAACACATAAACTAGATTTTGATCTTCATTGACTAAATAAGCATAGAAAAGCATCCATTATCTCCAGATCGATAAAGTTATTAATTATTTTCCATAAACAAGATTACTTTTCAAATATTAGCTTTGCCAAATTACCTTGTAAAACCTCTTAAAAGATGACCTATATATAAGCCCTGACAAGGAAATTATCATTAGACCCCTTTCAAAACACTCCTGCGAAGGAGGGCTGTTTCATCGATACGATGCGCAAATCCTTATGGGACTTCGTTACACTCCAGTTCTACAGCTGTTATCACGCATTTCTTGCTTTGCAGCGAGTGACGAAAGAGGTCTATTATAATCATAAACCAAACTACAATTGACTTATTAACTGCTAAGAAGTAGAGGTTCTATAATACTGTCATACTAAACCATTTAAGTGAAACATAATGAAATTCACTTTTCAAATCCATATCGATGAGTCAAAGTGTATTCCATATGAAAAAAGCTTGAAAAGAAACCTTAGAAAGCTATTAGTGACTTACAATTGAGGTAACCATGGACAAAGTTAATTTGGTTGAAAAATTTAAACTCTTTAATGAGTACTGGGCTCCACGCATTGTTGGAGAACTAAATGGTCAATATGTCAAACTTGCAAAATTCAAAGGAGAGTTTATGTGGCATAGCCATGCAACTGAAGATGAGCTTTTTATGGTCATAAAAGGTATGCTCAAAATTGAACTTAAAGATAAAATAGTTACTTTAAAAGAAGGTGAGTTTTATATTGTACCCAAAGGCGTAGAACATAAACCTGTAGCAGATGAAGAAGTACATGTCATCTTATTAGAACCAAAATCAACAGAGCAAACAGGCGGTATCGAGAGTGATTTACTTGTGGATAAGCAACCATGGATCTAAAAAATAAATAAAACTTATCGCCATTTGCTTTGTTAAAAACGTAGCCTGGGTGAAGCGCAGCGGAACTCGGGGGGATTCTCAACGCAAAACCCGAGTTCCGCTGCGCTTCACCCAGGCTACAATCTAATTTTCTTCAAAACAAAAAACCCGCAAAATGCGGGTTTTTAGATTTGAACAGCTGAATTCACTCTTCAGTATCATCACTAGCAACAGGTCGATCTAATAACTCAACTATTGCCATAGGTGCATTATCGCCGTCTCTATAACCACACTTGATAATACGTACATATCCACCAGGACGTTCAACAAAACGCGGACCTAAATCTTTAAATAATTTACCAACAGCAGATTTAGATCTTAGAATATCAAACGCATGACGACGTGTAGCAACTGAATCAACCTTTGAAACAGTAATTAAAGGTTCAATATAACGTCGCAAATCTTTAGCTTTAGGCAAAGTTGTTTTAATCAACTCATGCTCAATTAAAGAGCAACACATATTTGCAAACATAGCCTTTCTGTGGCTACTTGTACGGCCAAAACTTCTGCCTGAATTACGGTGACGCATAACCAAAACTCCTAAACTTTATTCGCCAAGATTTGCTGGCGGCCAATTCTCAAGTTTCATACCAAGCGATAATGAACGTGAAGCTAAAACATCCTTAATCTCAGTTAAAGATTTCTTACCTAGATTAGGAGTTTTTAAGAGTTCATTTTCAGTTCTTTGTACTAAATCGCCGATATAATGAATATTTTCTGCTTTCAAGCAATTTGCAGATCGAACAGTTAACTCTAAATCATCAACAGAGCGTAATAGAATAGGATCAAAATCATTGCGTTCTTTATTATCAGACCGAGACTCTTCAAATTTCATGTCAACAAAAGCATGAAGTTGTCTTTGAAGAATACTAGCAGAGATCCGTATTGATTCTTCAGCATCAATAGTTCCATTAGTTTCTAACTCAATAGTTAACTTGTCGAGGTCAGTACGGTTTTCTACACGAGCACTATCAACATAGTAAGCCACTTTCTTAACTGGAGAGAAACTATTATCAATTTTAAGCTTCCCAACAGATTTTCTTTCTACTTCATCATCGAAATGTCTAATAAATGAATCAGTACTGTGGAAACCAATTCCTCGCTCAACTTTCAAAGTCATATTCAATTTGCCTTTTTCATTCAAATTAGCAATGACCAGCTCTGGATTAATTATTTCTAATCCATGAGTCAGCTGAATGTCTCCAGCAGTAACTTGACAAGGACCTTGTTTGTTCAATGTTACAGTGGCGTCTTCACCAACTGACATTTTTATTGCAACTAACTTCAGGTTCAGTAATATATCAACAACATCTTCCTGCACGCCTTCAATTGTGCTGTACTCATGCAGAACACCGTCAATTGAAGCTTCAGTAATTGCACTTCCAGGCATTGATGATAACAAAATACGTCTCAAAGCATTGCCGAGAGTATGACCAAAGCCACGCTCCAAAGGCTCTAAAACTATTCTAGCTTTATAGGGCGATTCTGCCTGGACCTTAAGAACATTAGGTGTCAACATTTCATTGATTTCAGTATACATTCAGCTATTTCTCCGAGCTTACTTAGAGTAAAGTTCTACAACTAAGTTTACGTTGTAGTCTGAAGATAAGTCAGTTAACGTTGGTGCTGTAGAGAATGTCCCTTTGCAAGAAGAAGAATCTACAGTAATCCAATCACATGGAGCTCTTTGTTCGGACAAAGCTAAAGCTGCTTGAATACGGCCTTGGCTTCGTGCTTTTTGACGAACAGATATAACATCTCCAGGTTTTACTAAGAAAGATGGAACGTTAACTATATTATCATTAACAAGTATGGCTTTGTGTGTAACAAGTTGTCGTGCTTCAGCACGTGTACTTGCAAAACCCATACGGTACACAACATTATCCAAACGTCTTTCAAGTAAAGACATCAGGTTTTCGCCTGTAGCACCTTTCATACGAGCAGCCATTTTGTAATAGCCACGGAATTGCTTTTCAAGAACGCCATATAGTCTTCTAATTTTTTGTTTCTCTCTAAGCTGAATTCCATAACCATTCAGGCGTGGTTTTTTATCACCATGTTGTCCAGGTAACTTTTCAGATTTACATTTGGACTTGTGATCACGGACACCACTTTTAAGTAATAAATCACAACCTTCACGACGTGATAACTTACATTTTGGACCAAGATATCTAGCCATTAATTACTCCTGAGTCTTATACACGACGTTTTTTAGGTGGTTTACACCCGTTATGAGGTATACCAGTAACATCGGTAATTTCAACAATTTTAAAATCCTGTGATATTAATTCACGAATAGTGGACTCTCTTCCAGGTCCGGGACCATGAACAAATACAGCCACAGATTTCATACCGTATTCTTTCGCAACAGCAGCAGCACGCTCAGTAGCAACCTGTGCAGCATAAGGGGTGCTTTTTCTTGATCCTCTAAATCCTGAACCACCAGATGTTGCCCAGCATAGCGCATTACCTTGTCTATCAGTAAAGGTAACTATAGTATTATTAAAAGATGCATGAACGTGCACAATACCATCTGATACAACACGTTTTGCCTTTTTGCGTACTTTTTGTTGTTTTGACTTTGTTATTGCCATCTTACTTTCCTACATGAAAAATCAAACGGTAGTGCCTTTTCTGCGACCTTTTCTCGTACGAGCATTAGTTTTCGTACGTTGTCCTCGCAATGGCAACCCTCTTCTGTGTCTTAGACCACGATAACATCCTAGATCCATAAGGCGCTTAATGTTCATTGTCACAACACGACGCAAATCACCTTCCACTGTTATTTTTGCAATTTCTGTTCTCAAAGACTCAAGTTGAGCATCAGTTAGTTCTGATACCTTTTTTGAAGGTTCAATACCAACTGCTGAACATAATTTCAAGGATGTAGGTTTACCAATACCATATATTGCTGTTAAAGCAATCACAACATGTTTGTGATCAGGTATATTTACTCCTGCAATACGAGCCATTAACTTCTCCGAACGTTATTTGTTCTGTCGAAAGGGACAGAAGAATACTATTTTTATAAAATTAAATCAAGCGGATATTAACCCTGCTTTTGCTTATGTCTGGCATCTTTACAAATAACCCGTATAGTGCCACTTCGTTTAATAATCTTGCAATTGCGACAAATTCGCTTTACAGATGCTCTTACTTTCATTCCTAACTCCGATAAAGATCATAAAAGACCAGGTAATTTGGTGCCTTTAAAATTAGCCTTTTTCATTAAAGAATCATATTGCTGCGTCATTAAATGAGCTTGTACCTGAGCTACAAAATCCATAATAACAACTACAATAATCAGCAATGACGTTCCTCCGAAATAAAAAGGGACATGCCATGTATACATCAAAATCTGAGGCAAAAGACATACAAGAACCAAATAAATCGCGCCAACTAGTGTCAAGCGGGTCATTACACCATCAATATATTTAGTTGTTTGTTCACCTGGTCTAATTCCAGGAATATATGCACCAGATTTTTTTAAATTATCAGCAGTATCTTTGGGATTAAACACCAAAGCTGCATAAAAGAACGCAAAAAATATAATAGCTACAGCATACACAATTAAATACAAAGGCTGCCCAGGGGATAGAGCCATTCCAACATCAGCTAACCACCCCAAACCTTTAGTATGTGAGAAAAATTGCGCCAAAGTTGCAGGTAATAATATGATGCTGGACGCAAAAATAGGAGGTATTACTCCAGACATATTGATCTTCAAAGGTAAATGGCTTGTTTGTGCAGCATATACCTTTCTACCTTGCGTTCTTTGCGCATAATTAACTCTTATACGCCTCTGTGCACGCTCCATGAATACTACAAATCCGGTTACCACCACTACAACAGCAGCAATAATAATTAAGGTTAATGCCTGCATTTGTCCTTCTTTAACCTGTTGAAGAACTGATGCAATAGCAGTGGGCATACTTGAAACAATTCCCGAAAAGATAATTAAGGATATGCCATTACCGACACCCTTTTCAGTAATTTGCTCACCCAACCACATTAAAAACATTGTTCCGGTCACCAAGGTAACCACTGCGGTAAAGTAGAATGAGAAGTCAGCTTGTAGTGCAATTTGTTGTCCAGCTAACCAACGTGCCATCCCTAAAGACTGAAACACCGAAAGTACCAAAGTCAGGTATCGAGTGTATTGGTTTATTTTTCTACGTCCAGATTCACCTTCTTTTTTAAGTTGTTCCAATTTAGGAGAAACAACAGTAAAAAGTTGTAGAATAATAGATGCAGAAATATATGGCATAATACCAATTGCAAAAACCGTCACACGCGATAAAGCACCACCAGAAAACATATTGAATAAGCCAAATATTGTATTCTGTTGTTCATTAAAAAAATTAGCGAGCCGCGCGGGATCCAAACCAGGAACTGGTATGTGTGCTCCTAAACGATATACTAAAATGCCAAGAACAACAAACAATAATCTTGATTTCAGTTCAGCCAATCCTCCACGTGATTGGCTTGCATTATGTTTTTGGTTTTTCATAGTCATTCTTCTATGCTGCCGCCTAAACCTTCAATGGCCGAACGAGCTCCTTTAGTGACTCTTAAACCTTTAAGTTTGATGGCAGTAGTTAATTCACCAGATAAAATAACTTTTACATCCTTAATAGAATTGCTGATTAAACCTGCTTCACGCAATGTATTGAGATCAATTACTTCAGCAGACAATTTTGCAAGTTCACTGAGACATATTTGATCTACAGTTCTACCAACGCGTGACTTAAAGCCCATTTTTGGTAGACGTCTTTGAATAGGCATTTGACCGCCTTCAAAATTAATTTTATGAAAGCCACCAGCACGAGCTTTTTGCCCTTTATGACCTTTACCACTTGTTTTACCTAGTCCGGATCCTATACCACGCCCTAATCGTTTTTTGGGACGTTTTGAACCAGGATCTGGTGATAGTGAATTTAAATTCATTATACACTCTCCTCAACCAGCAATAGATAATCAACTTTATTAATAAGGCCACGAATTGCTGGGGTATCATTATGAGATACACTCGAATTAGTTTTACCTAGACCTAATTGCTTTACGATAGAAATGTGCTTTGGCTTTCTGCCTATAATGCTTTTAACCAAAGTTATTTTAATTTTCTTTTCCATAATTAGCCCGCCATAACTTCTTCAACAGTTTTACCACGCTTGGCCGCAACATAATCTGGGGTACCGATATTAGTTAAAGCTCCAATTGTAGCCCTAACAATATTGCTTGGGTTGGTAGAACCAATACTTTTAGCTAATATGTTTTGCACGCCTAAAACTTCTAAGACGGCTCTCATCGCGCCACCAGCAATAATTCCAGTACCTTCACTTGCAGGCTTCATAAATACTTTAGAAGCACCGTAGTTCCAAGTAATTTCATGAAATATAGTTGATCCAGAAAGTGGAATATAAACCATATTTTTCTTAGCTTGCTCCATTGCTTTTTGAATAGCAATTGGAACTTCTCTCGCTTTACCTCTACCAAAGCCAACTTTACCCTTGCCGTCACCAACAACAACAAGTACCGCAAAGCCGAAAACACGGCCGCCTTTTACAACTTTAGCTGTACGATTAACCGATACTAGCTTTTCTTGGTAGCCATCTGATTTAGGTGATGATTCATCGAATGCCATAATCGTTCCTTAAAAATCTAATCCAGCTTCGCGCGCACCTTCTGCAAGGGCTTTCACTCGGCCATGATATTTATAACCAGCACGATCAAATGCAACTTGAGTAATGCCACGCTCGCTTGCACGCTTACCAAGCAGCTTGCCAACTAGGTTAGCTTGTTCTACCTTACATTTACCGGTCAGGCTTGGGCGCAATTCTTTATCGTTTGTTGAACATGATACCAATACTTTATCACCAAGCTTATCCGCTTCAATGATTTGTGAGTAAATGTGCAAACCACTTCTATAAACGACTAATCTTGCTCTGCCTGATTTACGGATCAGTGCTTTTGCTTTTAATCCACGTCGAGCACGTGAGTTCTGTTTATTCATGACTTAAACCTTATTTCTTTTTCGCTTCTTTACGAGCAATATACTCGCCAGCAAGTTTAACACCTTTGCCTTTATAGGGCTCTGGTGGTCTAAATGCTCTTATTTCAGAAGCAACTTGACCCAAAATTTGTTTATCAACACCTTTCAGCAATATGACAGTATTACTTGGGGTTTCTACTAAAACGCCTTTAGGCAAGTGGTATTCAATAGGATGAGAAAAACCTAAAGATAACGTAATTGATTTATCTTTAGACTGTGCTCTATAACCTACACCAACCAGTTCCAAGGTAACAACAAAACCTTCAGTTACACCCTTAACCATATTGTTTACTAATGCACGAGCAGTTCCAGCCTGAGCCCAAGCTCTAGGATCATTTGCAGCAGGCGCAAACTCAACATGATTAGAATCTTTATTTTTAGTTACTTTAACTAACCTATTAATTTTTTGGGTTAGTGTTCCTTTAGGCCCTTTTACAGTAATTTCACCATCACCTATTGTTATTTCAACGTTTGCTGGTTGAACTACTGGGGCTTTTGCTACTCTAGACATATTATTCCTCGCAAGTATTAAGCCACTTCACAAATGACTTCGCCACCAACGCCTTTCATCTTTGCAGATATATGGGTCATTATACCTTGTGATGTAGACAAAATAGCTACGCCAAAGCCAGGAACAGATGTCAAATCTTTATAAGACTTATAGACTCTCAATCCAGGCCTGCTAATTCTCTTAATCAATTCAATAACGGGTCTGCCATGATAGTATTTCAGCTTAATCGTCATTAATTTAAGATTATTATCTAATGATTCCACAAAGAAGTTTTCAATATATCCTTCTTCCTTTAAAACACGAGCAATTTCTTCCTTCAATTTAGAAGAAGTTAACGTTATTTGCTGATGCTTTGCTTGTTGACCATTTCTAATTCGGGTCAGCATATCAGCAACTGGATCATGCATACTCACAATCGTTCTCCAATTAAAAAATTACCAGCTAGATTTTCTTCCGCCAGGTATATTACCAACCATTAGTTGTTGCCTTAAGCAAATTCTACAAAGAGCAAACTTACGATAAACTCCATGTGGACGGCCACATTGCTGACATCGTGTTTTAAAACGAACAGGATTTGAATTAACAGGCAATTTAGCTAACTTTAACTGGCTATCCATAATTACCTGAAAATCATCAGATGATTTAATCAATTTTTTCAATTCGTTTCTGCGTCTACTGTACTTATTTACTAGCTTGCTACGCTTTAACTCTCTCATGAGCATTGATTTTTTAGCCACAATTTCACCCTTATTTTTTATCTCTATCTTTCAATGGAAGGTTAAAGGCTTCTAATAAAGCTTTAGCTTCTTCATTTGTTTTAGCACTTGTAGTAATACAAATATCTAAACCACGGATACCATCTGTTTTATCGTAATCAATTTCTGGAAATACGATTTGTTCATGTATCCCCATACTGTAATTACCAGTTCCATCAAAAGATTTAGGATTTAAACCACGAAAATCTCTCACACGCGGTAAAGTTACGGAAACCAGTCTGTCTAAAAACTCATACATACGTTGACGTCTTAGTGTTACTTTACAGCCTATTGGCCAACCTTCCCTAATTTTAAAACCAGCAATAGATTTTCTTGCTTTAGTAACAACAGGCTTTTGTCCAGCAATTAGAGTCATATCCTCAACTGCATGGTTCATCACCTTTTTATCACCAACAGCTTCGCCAACACCCATATTCAAGGTGATTTTAAGCAACTTTGGAACTTCCATAACGCTGGAATACTTGAACCGTTTCATCATCATAGGGATGATTTCTTTTTTATAAAATTCATTAAGTCTTGCCATTTCAATCACCTAATTAAACACGGTCAATTATTTCATTGTCAGATTTAAAGTATCTAACCTTCTTACTTATTCCGTTACTCTCAATAAACTTAAAGCCTACTTTATCTGCTTTCTTTGTATTGGGATTATAATGAGCAACGTTAGAAACGTGTACTGGCGCTTCAAGGGTAATAATACCACCCTTGCTTTCTGGTTTTTGTGGATTAGCCTTAACATGTTTTTTGATTAAGTTTCCACCTTCAACAACCACACCACTTTCAGTCACACGTAGGACTTTACCTCTATGACCTTTACTTTTACCGGCAATTATAATTACATCATCGCCTTTCTGAATACGTTTCATATCTAAATCCTTCTCACAAAACTTCTGCAGCCAGAGATATTATTTTCATAAATCTCTCTCGTAGCTCGCGAGTAACAGGGCCAAATATACGAGTACCAATTGGCTCGTTTTGGTTATTTAACAGTACTGCAGCGTTACCATCGAAACGAATCAAAGAGCCATCGTCTCTACGAACGCCTTGTGCTGTACGAACAACTACTGCTTTCATCACAGCACCTTTCTTTACTTTACTTCTGGGTATTGCATCTTTAATACTTACTTTGATTACATCACCTACACGTGCATATCTACGGTGAGAACCGCCAAGCACTTTAATACACATAACCTTACGTGCTCCGCTATTGTCAGCCACTTCGAGCACTGTCTGCATTTGGATCATTTTTTACTCCAGCTCTGATT
Source organism: Legionella bozemanae (assembly GCF_001648595.1). GTDB lineage: Bacteria > Pseudomonadota > Gammaproteobacteria > Legionellales > Legionellaceae > Legionella > Legionella bozemanae. The sequence continues at coordinate 245,667 of NZ_LBAW01000006.1, forward strand.
TCGACCAGAAAAAGGTTGCTGATTATATCAGGCCTTTTAGGGTTTTAAAAGTAAATCAACAGGGTTGATTAAGAAATTACTTCGACTAATACCCAGCTTTTTGTTTTAGAGAGTGGTCTTGACTCACGGATTTTTACTATGTTACCAATTTTACATACTTGATTTTCATCATGCGCATGCAATTTAGATCGACGTTTCATAATTTTTCCATACTTTGGATGTTTAACAGAACGTTCAATCATCACAACTATGGTTTTATCCATTTTGTCACTAACTACTTTTCCAACCATTGTTCTGGCATTTGATTCACTATTAGACATGTCACTTACCTGCCTTTTCAGTCAACATTGTTTTTACTCTTGCCACTGACTTACGCACCATGGTGATGAGATGTGTTTTATCTAGTGAGCCACTTGCTTTCTTCATTCGCAAATTTAATTGTTCTTTACGCAATGAAAGCAATTCATTTTGCAGTTCTTCTACTGATAAACCGCGTAATTCATCAATCTTTTTCATTACATCACCTTCCTTTCTTCAAATATAACCTTGAAAGGAAGTTTTGCTTTAGCCAGATCAAAAGCTTCCATAGCAAGCTCTCTGGACACACCTTCCATTTCAAATAAAACCTTACCTGGTTGTATTTGAGCAACCCAATATTCAACGCTACCTTTACCCTTACCTTGTCTTACTTCCAAAGGCTTTTGTGTAATAGGCTTATCTGGGAATACTCTAATCCAAATTTTACCACCACGTTTAATATGACGTGTCATTGCTCTTCGCGCTGCCTCGATTTGTCTTGCTGTTAAACGACCACGCTCAAGCGCTTTCAAACCAAATTCACCGAAGCTGATATTGCTACCGCGTAAGGCTAAACCTCTGTTACGGCCTTTCATCTGTTTTCGGTATTTTGTACGTTTAGGTTGTAACATGATTCTTAATCCTCACTCACTGGGCAACGTCAGAAGATCTTTTCTTTTGCGGGAGAATTTCACCCTTGAAGATCCAGACTTTTACACCAATAATACCGTAGGTAGTTTTAGACTCCGCTGTACCATAATCAATATCAGCTCTGAAAGTATGTAAAGGTACGCGACCTTCCCTATACCATTCACTACGAGCAATTTCAGCACCACCTAGTCTACCACTAACACAAATTTTAATTCCTTTAGCGCCTGCTTTAAGAGCTGAAGTTACTGCACGTTTCATAGCACGTCTAAACATAACACGCTGCTCTAACTGTTGCGCGATTCCTTCAGCAACAAGTGTTGAATCAAGTTCAGGCTTTTTAATTTCTTCAATATTAAGATGAACAGGTACACCTAATTTATTAGAAATTTCATTACGCAGAGTCTCAATACCACCACCCTTTTTACCGATGATCACACCAGGTCGTGCAGTTTGTATTGTAACAACAGCATTATTAGCAGGACGCTCAATGAGAATCTTGCTTACTGCAGCTGCCATAAGCTTCTTTTTCAGTTCAGTACGTAATTTAATATCTTGAATTAAAAATTCAGCGTATTTTTTGCCTGCGAACCATTTAGAGTTCCAGTCTTTAATAATACCAAGGCGTATGCCTATAGGGTTAACTTTTTGTCCCATTGCTATTCCTCGTCAGACACTTTTATCGTGATATGGCAGGTACGTTTGCAAATTCTGTTTGCACGTCCTTTAGCTCTGGGACTAATACGTTTTAAAGTCATTGCTTCATCAACGCAGACCATACCTACTTTTAAATCATCAATATCTGCACCATTATTATTTTCAGCATTTGCAATTGCAGACTCTAATAATTTAAGCATTAATTGAGCACCTTTTTTTGGTGTAAACTTGAGGACATCAAGTGCACCAGATACATTCATATTTCGTATCATATCTGCTACCAATCTGCCCTTCTGAGCGGATAAGGGAGCACCTTTTAACTTTGCTGTAACTTCCATCATATCCTCTTATTTGCCTTTAGCCTTTCTGTCACCAGAGTGGCCTTTGAATGTACGAGTCATGGCAAACTCACCTAATTTATGACCAACCATATTATCTGTTATGTAAACAGGAATATGATCTTTGCCGTTATGAACAGCAATTGTTAAGTCAATCATTTCAGGAACGATTGTTGATCTTCTTGACCAAGTCTTAATTGGTTTTTTAGATTTTGATTCAATTGCAGCTTCTACTTTGGCAATCAAATGATGGTCAACAAAAGGACCTTTTCTTATAGAACGAGCCACTTGATATCCTCTCAATAATTATTTCTTCTTACGTCTTCTGACAATAAAATTATCAGTACGCTTATTACTTCTGGTTTTGTAACCTTTAGTAGGTACGCCCCATGGTGACACCGGATGACGTCCACCAGAAGTACGGCCTTCACCACCACCATGTGGGTGATCAACTGGGTTCATAGCTACCCCACGAACTGTTGGGCGAATACCTCTCCAGCGTTTTGCTCCAGCTTTTCCTAATGCACGTAAACTATGTTCACTATTACTGACTTCACCAATTACTGCTCTACAAAGAACATGTATTTTACGCATTTCGCCAGAACGAAGTCTTAATGTTGCATAAATACCTTCTTTAGCAACAATTTGTCCGCTTGCTCCAGCACTTCTTAATACCTGGGCACCTTTTCCTGGTTTCATTTCAACACAATGAATTGTAGTACCAACAGGAATATTTTTTAATGGAAGACAATTACCAATACTAATAGGTGAATCAGCACCGCTAATAACTGTATCACCAACCTTTAAATTGGCTGGTGCAATAATATACCTTCTTTCACCATCTTTATAAACAATTAATGCGATTAATGCAGTACGATTTGGATCGTATTCAATACGCTCAACACGAGCCTCAATCCCATCTTTATTACGTTTAAAATCAATGATGCGATATTGATTACGTTGACCACCACCGATATGTCTTACAGTAATTCTACCTTGGTTGTTACGTCCGCCAGTTTTTTTCAGTTTTTCAACTAAAGCCGCATGTGGCTTTCCTTTATGAATATGGTGGTGAACCACACGTAATTCGCCACGTTTTCCTGGCGATGTAGGTTTAGATTTTAATAGTGCCATCTTAATCTGCCTTATTCGGTAGCTGTAAAGTCAATATCTTGATCAGCATGAAGAGTTACAAATGCTTTTTTCCAATCACTACGCTTTCCGCTTGTTTGTTTAAAACGCTTTGTTTTTCCCTTCACATTGATAACAGATACATTTTTAACTTTAACGTTAAATATATTCTCTACCGCTATTTTAATTTCATTTTTAGTTGCAGTTTTCAATACTTTGAAAGTAAACTGTTTCAGCTTGTCAGCTATAACAGTGGCTTTTTCAGAAGTATGTGGTTCACGTAGAACCATCAACAATCTTTCAGCGTTCATTGTAACTGTTCCTCAATTTTTTTAATTGCAGCTTCTGTAACAACAACCTTCTCAAATCTGAGTAAAGAAACAGGATCTATAGTTGTAACGTCGCAGATATCATAATCAATTAAGTTTCTTGAACCAAAATATTCATTCTCACCAACTTCACTCATTACTATAAGTGCATTATTAATATTTAGTTGGTTCATTTTGCTAACAAAATCTTTAGTTTTTTTGCTTTCACATTGGAAATCACTAACAACAACCAAGTTCCCAGTGCGACAAAGTTCGGAGATTATACTACGTAATGCACGTTTGTACATTTTTTTATTAATTTTTTGTGAATAATCTCTTTTTTTAGAAGCAAAGGTTACCCCACCGCTTCGCCATAGTGGACTTCTTATAGTACCTGCTCGAGCACGTCCAGTACCTTTTTGATTCCATGGCTTTTTACCGCCACCCCGGACTTCAGAGCGAGTTTTTTGGGCGCTATTACCACTACGAGCGTTATTCATATAAGTTACTACAGCTTGATGAATCAAACCTTCATTATAACCATATGCGAATACTTCTTGGTTCAGTATTAATTTTGAATTTGTATCTATAGTAGTAATTTCCATCACTCACCTCGCACTTGCTTTTTAACTGCAGGCTTAATCTCAACTCGTGAGCCAGGAGCACCAGGTATTGCACCTTTGATAAGAAGTAAATTTCTTTCTGCATCTACGCGCACTAATTCAAGGCTTTGAACGGTACAACGAACATTACCTAAATGACCTGCCATTTTCTTACCTTTGAACACACGTCCTGGAGTTTGGTTTTGACCAATAGAACCAGGAACACGATGCGATCTGGAGTTACCATGGGTAGCATCTTGTGTTCTAAAATTATATCTTTTAACTGTTCCGGCAAAACCTTTACCTTTAGTGATTCCAGCAACATCAACAAATTGTCCAGCCGCAAAAACATCCGCAACTGTGATTACTTGACCTGCTTTAAATGCATCTTCTGAATCAACTAAAAACTCAACAGACATATCACCTGCTTCAATTTCAGCTTTTGCAAAGTGACCTGTTAAAGGTTTATTAACTTTACTTGCTTTTTTTGTACCGCCTGTTAATTGAACAGCGGTGTAACCATCAGTTTCTTTAGTTTTAACCTGGGAAACTCTATTAGGGTGAACTTCAACAACAGAAACTGGAACTGAAACTCCATCTGCCATGAAAACCCGCGTCATACCGATTTTACGGCCTAATAAACCGATCATCATTCTAACACCTCTTTAATATCCTTCACCCTAACACTTAGTCATCAAGGCTTATCTGAACATCAACCCCAGCAGCCAGATCCAACTTCATCAATGCATCTACTGTTTTTTCAGTTGGATGAACGATAACGACCAGGCGTTTATGAGTACGTAATTCATATTGATCTCGAGCATCTTTATTAACATGCGGTGAAGTCAATACAGTAAATTTCTCCTTACGGACAGGCAACGGTATTGGCCCACGAACTTGTGCGCCAGTACGTTTTGCTGTCTCTACAATTTCTCGAGTTGACAAGTCAATCAACCGATGATCAAAGGATTTTAATCTTATTTTAATGTTTTGATTGTTACTCATTCTAATTACTCGATAATTTTAGCGACAACACCGGCGCCTACAGTACGGCCACCTTCCCGAATTGCGAAACGTAAACCTTCATCCA
>NZ_LBAW01000007.1 GCF_001648595.1 Legionella bozemanae
GAACCCGTGTTAGGGTGCTGTGTTGTTAACTGGTGAGTGCCCCCGTAATTGGGAAAGACCCTATTTACTGTACTTTATATTTTAGAAAATTGAAAATTCACTGGCGTCCCGGAGAGGATTTGAACCTCCGACCTGCCCCTTAGGAGGGGGCTGCGCTATCCAGCTGTGCCACCGGGACTTTGATTGACGTCGTAAGTCTACCGTTATCATGGGAAAATAACAACTTCCATGGCGGTAAATACAAGGTTTTCATTTTTCAATTCTTATGAAAAATGAGCTAATTATAAACATTTTGCAGCTTCATTGTGGTATACTTCGTTGACCTTTTATTTTGAGCAGTGTGATGAGCGCGTCAGATTTAAAATATCCATTTCATTCAGCGTGGAATTTTTTGTGGCAGGTCATTAAGCCTTATCGTTGGTGGTATGTCTTAATGCTTCAGGCACCAGTGTTCACTGCATTTTATATTTTTGCCAATAATTATTCTTTTAAACTACTGGTTGATGTGTTTTCCAGTGAAACAATTGCTTCATATCACCAGCTAGTGTTTCCTATTGCCTTATTTATCACCGCACAAATAGTGTTGGATGTTGTTTGGCGAATTAGTGATTTTGCAGAGTGGAAGGCTGAACCGTATGCGCGACAAAGATTACTGTCCTCTGCTTACGACTATGTACAACATCATTCCTATAACTATTTTCAAAATACGCCAAGTGGGACGGTGATTAGTAAGTTAAAAGGCCTTTTAGATGGTTATGATAGTGTTTTTGCTAATATCCATCATATTGTAGGAAAACATTTTTGTGTGGTTGTTGTTTCTGTTTTTGTTTTGTTGATTGTCAATTTCAGTGTGTTTTGTTTCATGCTTGCCTGGTGTGTGCTTGTTGTGGCAATTATGTTACCGATGGCAGTCAAACTGAATCAACTTTCTAATAATATGGCAGAGAGCAAACATCAAGTCATAGGCAGTTTTTCGGATAATATTACCAATATTTTTTCTCTGTTTTATTTTGCTAAACGACGTGCTGAACATCGTCGTGTGAATCAGCTAATGTCTGATGATTTTGTGCCTCGTCAAATTGCGCTTTATCGGTATGACTTTAAATTTAATATGATCGGCTCGGTACTTTACTGGTTTATGTTGATTGCCGTTTTTATATTTATGATTTATCTGCGTACCCACGGAAAGATTTCTACAGGGGATTTCCTGTTTGTGATGCTGACTGCCATTACTATTTCTTTTGATTTATGGACGCTTATGAGTAGTCTTTGTACTTTTTTAAAAGAAATGGGGGATTTCAAATCATCGTTCAGTATTTTATCGATGCCTCATGAAGAGGTAGATAAACCCAATGCACAAGAATATCAGATTACCAAGGGCAAGATTGAATTCCAGCAGCTCTCTTTTTCTTATAGTGCAGGTACTGCTGTATTTAAAAATCTTAATCTGCTTATTAAACCTGGTGAGAAAATTGGTTTGGTTGGGCATTCGGGCGCAGGTAAATCGACATTAGTTTCCTTACTGTTAAAAAATTTCAGGCCAACTGCAGGACAAATTTTAATTGACGATAAGCCCATTTTAGAGATTACTTCGGATTCTTTACGCCAGCAAATAGCCCTTATTCCCCAAGACATTATGCTTTTCCATCGCTCTATTGGGGAGAATATTGGTTATGCAAAAGAAAATGCAACACTGGAGGAAATTAAACGTGCAGCGGCGATGGCGAATATAGATGAGTTTATTGAATCATTGCCTGAAAAGTATAATACACTGGTTGGTGAGCGTGGTGTGAAACTTTCAGGAGGTCAGCGTCAACGCATTGCCATTGCACGAGCATTTTTAAAAAATGCAGCGATTGTTATTCTTGATGAGGCAACCTCAAGTCTGGATACGCTTTCTGAGCAAGAAATACAACAATCGATTAATGCCATGTTGGAGCAAAACAATGCTACGGTTATTGCTATTGCTCATCGACTGTCAACCATCCGGCATATGGATCGAATTGTAGTAATGGAAGGTGGGATGATTATTGAAGAGGGTACGTTTAATGAGCTAGTAAATAATGAACAAAGTTATTTCAAAATGCTTTGGGATAGTCAAGTCAATGGGATGGTTTTATAAAATGAAAAAATGGGTTGTTTTTTTAATTACTGCGCTTTCAGCAAATACTATTGCTTGGGCAAATAATAATTGTTTTATTGCTAAAGAGAACGGTGCGATGTTAAAACAAGAAGGGAAATGTACCGAGCGTCATTCGCCTTGTTCCACTTTTAAAATTGCAATCAGTTTGATGGGGTTTGATAAGGGGATACTCACTGATAAAACTCATCCTGAATGGTCTTTCAAAGAGGGATATAATGATTGGTTAGACGTTTGGAAACAGCCCCATAATCCAACCACCTGGATACAACACAGTTGCGTTTGGTACAGTCAGCTGATTACCCAAAAATTAGGAATGGAGCAATTTAAGCATTATATTCAGGTTCTTAATTATGGAAATCAGGATGTTTCCGGTGATAAGGGTATGAATAACGGATTAGCTCGTGCCTGGCTTTCGGGTTCATTGCAGATTTCACCGCAAGAACAGGTCGAGTTTTTATCGAAACTGACTCAAAACAAACTGCCTGTGAGCCATTTTTCCATGCAAATGACTCATGATCTTCTATTTGTTGAAAACTTGCCAGGGGATTGGAAACTGTATGGAAAAACAGGATCAGGTAATCCATTCAAAGCAGATGGTTCGCGTAATATGGACAAGCAACTTGGATGGTTTGTAGGCTGGATAGAGAAGGGTCCACGTACTGTTTTGTTTGCTCAATATATTGAAGATGATGCCACACCTGACTATTTAACGGGGAAACAAGCAAGAGAAATTGCGAAACAGAAATTAATGCAATTGACTCAGTCAAACTAGATTAAAAACGATCTTGGGTACATTGGAGTGGTATTTATAACCTGGGGGGCTGTGAATCGGAACCCAGGTTATAATATTATTCAGCATGATCTTTGAGTTTACTCTGGATAACAATAGATTTCGCTACCGCCGCCAACACCGGCGTGGAATATCAGTGCATCGACGCCAGCAATATCTCTTTTCTCTTTTAAACAACGGTAGCCAGGATAGGTATAATAAAAGTCACCGGTAGGTACTGGTCCTTCAACGGTAGTATAAGTATGAGCACTTGTATCTACAGTGATAGGGACGCTTTTCCAAGACTTGGTTTCTGTTACGATAACGTTATCAGCTAAAGCTGCAGTAGTGACTGTTAGGAGTAAAGCAGCTGTGAGTAGTGTTTTTGTCATTTGTGCATCCTCCTTGTTCATTTTTCCATAAAGTCTTTATCTTCGTTCAAAGTTAAAGATACTTGATAAATATAGCACATTTATATAGAAAGGGTTTTTAATCACATTGATATGAATTGATATAAAAAATAAGGATGTATAATCAAAGATCTCTGGATATTTTTCCCCCAAAAATGGGGGAAGTGGTTTAATTAAAAGTGGCCATGTCGATGACTGCCGCCATGTTCATGCATATGACTGTTATCATGAGTATGTACTGTTCCGTGGGAGCTAGGATGTCCATGTGAGTGATCATTATTTACGTATACTGTACTGCCAGTATCATAGTGTCCATGATAATAAGGATCAGCGGTATAAACGGGAGAGTAAAAACCATAACTGCTGTAACCAGGAGTAGCGGTAGTTCTTACAGTAGTATATGTATTATTGTTACAAGCAAATAAAAAAGGTACTACAAAAACAAGTCCGATAGCAACGAGTGCAATTGGAAGTATCGGTGTAAAAATAAGAGCCGATGCAAGCAGGGTTTTCGTAGCTACCGCAGCCGTGGCTGCTGCAGCTGCAGAGTTTAGCGTTACCGCGGCAATAACTCCTGCAGTGACTACTGCAGCAGCAGTTAGTGCTGTCATACATCTAAGTAAAAAAGTATAATTGGTATCATCTTCCTGTTTCTTCTTGGTCATACGTCACCTCCTGTGTGTTGTACCAGATTAATAAATTTTTTATTTATTAATATCAATGGTCGAAACTGAATTTCGACTGCTTTAAGATTCTACTATAGGGAAGAAAAATGTCATCTTTATTTTTACTTGTTGAAAAATTTATATTTTTTGGGAAATGCGATTGTTTGAAAATATAGCAAAAAGACAATTGATGAATTTAAAAAGAAGATAATTTAGATAAGTGAATTGATTAATAACCGGCTAAGGATAACCAGGGGGCATTAGTTTTTCATTATCTTTTCTTTCTACTTTCTGTAGTTTGTCCGCGGGATCTAGGGAGTTTGCAATAAAACTGGATCCCACGGACAAGCCTTGAGCGATCCACGCGAAACTTGAATGTAAGTTTTTGTTTTTAAATGAAATATGCTCAACATTCTACGTACCGCGCTTTATGCACAATGTCCCTCCTAATCAGAACCTTTTGTGCCTCAATAAACATCCTCTGGATACACCGCGCATAAAGCGCGGTATGTAGGGAGTTGGAGTTAAATTTTGTGTGGATCTCTCAGGGACAAGCCGCGGGCGTAGTAATTGAGAGTTATTCATCATCCCAGCTTAGAGTGCCACCAGCTTGATATTCAATGACACGAGTTTCAAAGAAGTTTTTCTCTTTTTTCAAATCCATCATTTCACTCATCCACGGGAATGGATTTTCAGCACCAGGATACTGCTCTGGCAAGCCGATTTGGTTTAAACGACGGTTAGCTATGAAGTGCAGGTACTCTTCAAACATTTCTGCGTTCATTCCCAAAATACCTTGCGGCATAGTATCTTTAGCATATTGATACTCCAGTTCTACGCCTTGGCGGATGAGTTGAATCATTTCTTCTTTAAATTCAGGTGTCCACAAATGCGGATTCTCAATTTTAATTTGGTTGATGACATCAATACCAAAGTTCATATGCATGGATTCATCACGTAAAATGTATTGGAATTGCTCGGAAGTTCCTACCATTTTATTTCGACGTCCCATAGAGAGAATTTGCGTAAACCCAACATAGAAAAAGATTCCTTCAAAGATAACATAGAAGGCAATTAAATCACGCAATAAACGCTGATCATTTTCTACAGTACCTGTATGGAATGTCTCATCCCCTAGGCTTTGAGTAAAAGGTAATGCCCAGGCAGCTTTAGTTGCTACAGACGGGATTTCACGATACATATTAAAGACTTCTGCTTCATCAAGCCCCAAACTCTCAATGACGTATTGATAAGCATGAGTATGCAATGCTTCTTCAAACGCCTGACGTAACAAGTATTGTCTGCATTCAGGATTCGTAATATGCCGATAAACAGCAAGTACTAGATTATTGGCAACCAATGAATCTGCCGTTGAGAAAAATCCTAAATTACGTTTGATAATCAAACGCTCGGCTTCTGTAAGCCCCATAGGATCTTTCCAGAGTGCTACGTCAGCACTCATATTGATTTCATTGGGCATCCAATGGTTTGCACAAGCGGTTAAATACTTGTCCCAAGCCCACTTATATTTAAAGGGAACCAGTTGGTTTAAGTCAGCACGGCAGTTAATGATGCGTTTATCATCAACGTGAATGCGCGCAGCCCCCATTTCAAGAGGCTCATATCCTGTTGCACCAGGATGAATTATATCGTGTTGTTGTATGATTTCTGACATTTAAATTCTCCTGATTATTGGCACGCTTCGCAGTCTGGATCGAGTATGGAACATACCTTAGGCTCCTCAGCTATTATTTTAACTGCATTGAGCGCCCCATCAGTCACCGTAGATTTTTCAGCATTGGATGCGCCTAAACTGCGTAAGTAATAAGTGGTTTTTAATCCACGTGTCCATGCATGCATGTAGAGTTGATCCAATTTTTTACCCGATGGCTGAGCCATATAGATATTAAGTGATTGTGCTTGATCGATCCATTTTTGACGACGAGAAGCTGCATCCACCAACCAAATTGGGTCAATTTCAAAAGAAGTTGCATAACGTTTTTTCAATTCAGCAGGAATGCGGCTGATAGGTTGAACGCTACCATTAAAGTATTTCAAATCATTGACCATTACTTCATCCCAAAGATTCAATGTTTTCAAATCAGCTACCAAATAGGGATTAATCACAGTAAATTCGCCTGACAAATTGGATTTGACATACAAGTTTTGGTACGTAGGTTCAATAGATTGTGCGACACCACAAATGTTAGAAATAGTCGCGGTAGGTGCTATTGCCATCACATTGGAGTTACGCATTCCTTGTGTACGGACTTTGATACGTAAGCTTTCCCAGTCCAAGCGTTGTGAACGATCTTGTTCCAGGTATTTATCACGTGCTTGCTGTAACAGATTAATTGAATCAATTGGCAGTATGCCTTTACTCCACAAAGAACCTTCATAGCTGGAATAACTGCCTCGTTCTTTAGCCAAATCACAAGAAGCTTCAATTGCATAATAGCTGATTAATTCCATGGATGAGTCAGCAAATTCAACTGCTTCTTGAGAAGCATAATCAATTTTTAACTCATATAATGCATCCTGGAAGCCCATGAGGCCTAGACCAATAGGTCTGTGTTTCAAGTTCGAGTTACGCGCTTGAGGTACGGAATAATAGTTAATATCAATCACGTTATCCAACATACGAATTGCAGTTCTAATAGTACGTTTTAATTTTTCAGTATCCAGTTTGCCTTTTTTGATGTGTGCAGGAAGATTAACACTACCCAGATTACATACAGCAATTTCCTCTTCTGAAGTGTTAAGTGTAATTTCAGTACACAAGTTAGAGCTATGAACTACACCAGCATGTTGTTGTGGTGAACGCAAATTACATGGATCTTTAAATGTCATCCAAGGGTGGCCAGTTTCAAAAAGCATAGATAACATTTTACGCCACAGTTTGACCGCAGAGAGTGTTTTGGTGTTTCTGATGAGGCCTTGTCGTGCTTTTTCTTCGTACTCACGATAGAGCGTTGCAAATGCTTTGCCATATTGATCATGTAAATCAGGCACTTCATCAGGTGAGAATAAAGTCCAATCCCCATTTTCACGTACACGAACCATAAATAAATCAGGTATCCATAATGCAGTATTCATATCGTGTGTACGGCGTCGATCATCGCCAGTATTTTTTCTTAACTCGAGGAATTCTTCGACGTCTTTATGCCAACATTCCAGGTAAGCACACACAGCCCCTTTACGTTTACCTCCCTGGTTTACTGCAACTGCGGTGGCGTCAGCAACATTCAAAAAGGGCACTACACCTTGTGACTTTCCATTGGTACCTTTAATGTGTGAACCCATAGCACGCACTGGAGTCCAGTCGTTACCTAAACCTCCAGCGTATTTTGAGAGCAGTGCGTTATCTTTAATCGCACTGTAAATACCATCCAAATGATCTGGGACAGTGGTTAAATAGCAACTGGATAATTGAGGCCTAACAGTACCTGAATTAAACAGAGTAGGTGTTGATGACATATAATCAAATGAAGACAGCAATTGATAAAACTCAATGGCTTTTTCATCTTTATCTTTTTCGCGTAAGGCTAGACCCATGGCAACACGCATGAAAAATGCCTGTGGCAGCTCATATCGTGCACCATGCTCATGAATGAAGTAACGATCATATAAGGTTTGTAAGCTCAAATAGCTAAACTTCATATCACGTTCAGGTAATAGTGCTTTGCCAAGTTTTTCCAAATCAAAATCGGCCATTTTGACATCCAATATTCCCTGTTTGATGCCATGAGCGACATATACTTTGAAGTAAGCAGGATAGAGTTGGCTCATTTCATCAAAGGTTGCATCTTCTTGAATTTCTAATTTATTCAATGCTTCCCTACGTAAACTATCTAACAACAAACGAGCACTGACGTAAGTATAGTTCGGTTCTTTTTCAACCAATGTACGTGCAGCCATAATTAGTGCTTTATGTACGTCTTCAAATTTCGCTTGATTGTAAAGATTACGCATCGCATCTTTAATAACAGGTTCTGCTTGAACATGATCCAAATTACGGCATGCTTCATGAACAATCGTGTTCATGCGTTCGGTATCTAATGGTTTTAACTCGCCATCAGGCATAGTAATTAACAGGATTTTATTATCACCGGCTTGTTGTTTTAGTTCATTTTCGCGGGCTTTGCGGTGTTCTTCTCGATACAATACATAAGCACGAGCAACCTTGTAGTGACCACTGCGCATAAGCGCTAACTCTACTTGATCCTGAATGTCTTCAATATGAACTGCACCGCCACTAGGTAAACGGCGTTTAAACACTTGAGTTATTTGACGGGTAAGTTCTTCAATCTGTTGATGAATACGATCTGAAGTGGAGGCTGTACCGCCCTCATCAGCAATGAATGCTTTAGTAATTGCGACTTTAATTTTCGTATCATCATAATTTACTACTTTACCATTGCGCTTAATGGTTTTTAATAAACCAGGGGCATTAGCGGTCAATTCCAGTTGACTGGTTTGCGGTACATCATTTACCGGATCAAGAATTGCGGACATTTTTCCTCCACGCAGTTTTTATTGTTATTAACAGTCGAGTTAAATTTATTCACTATTACTTAGATTATAGCAGAAAACCCAATATATTGGGTCGTATTGGGTCATTAGTAACAAGATAATGTGTTTTTGCATGATGGTCAAGAGAATAATATGGGAGTATTTTGTGGATAAGTTGTGGGTTTATTCACAATTGTTTTATGAGAAGGTTCAGCTTGGGCTTGGTAGTCCTTTTACTGAGTTACTCTTTTTTTCACGATAACGGCATCACTGACATTAGAAAATCCATGGACATTTAATAGGAACGAACCAATATGTGCATACAGTTGACTTGAGCTGCCTCCGTCCAGATTGATTGCATCAACACAGGATAGAGGAGGCGATCTGAGTAACTGAGCAAGCTTGTTGGTCGTCATTGCTGCATTAGTTGAAACGAGAATAATTATTTTTCCGTCTTCAGTGATTCCTAGGGCAGAACGGTCGGCAATCCCTGGCTTAAGAGATGGAATTTTTCGTTTAATTAACAGCCGAGGCCCACTTTGAATGGCGAAATCAATATCACTATCGTGATTAAAATGTTTTAAGCTGGAAATATATGCTTGATTATTTTTTATATAAAAAATTCCCCACCAGCTAATTCGTTTTAAAGGATTAATCAATTTTTTATTATTAATTCTAAGCCCAAGAGGGTTAAATTCATGATCAAAAAAACCTCCATTAATACTTAAAAGTGCTTTACTGTGCTCAGCAAATTGATCCGCAGAGGCATTTTTTAGCGATAATTTTTTTGCATTAACCAAGGCGAGTTTATTTTTATTGAGGTCAATACGAAATACATAAATATGTGCCCAGGGTGAAAGTATTCCTCCAGCAAGATCTTGATACTCAATACCAGGGCTCAATTTTCGCCAATATCCCTCAGCATAGGAATAATGAGAGACGAATATAAGACAAAGCACACATAATAATCGGAACAAATATGATTTGTTTGCAGGATAATCATTGGTTTGTGAAGACATGTTATTGTATCCTTATGTACATCATTCAATACCACGGAATCTCTTATGCAAATTAAAACGCAACATAACAATAGTGAAGTACATAAGTCAACAACAGATTTAACTCGTCTTATGAATGAGGTGCTTGAACTTGCAAAAAAAGAAGGTGCGACCGATGCCATGGTGGCAGTGAATAACGATAAGGGGTTTTCGGTTGATGTGCGCATGGGCGAAGTTGAAACGGTTGCATTTAGTGAAGATAAAGGTGTTGGTTTGACTGTTTATATTGGCCAACGTAAAGGCGGTGCAAGCAGTACTGACACCTCGCCTGCTGCTTTGGAAGCTATGGTTAAAGCTGCCTGTGATATAGCAAGAGTAAGTGCAGAAGATCCATGCTTCGGCTTGGCTGATAAAGAGTTAATGTCTACAAATCATCCCGATCTTGATTTATTTCATTCATGGGAGGTAAGTCCTCAGCAAGCGATAGAGATGGCTTTGAAATGTGAGAATTATGCATTATCACTGGATAAACGAATTACTAACTCAGATGGAGTAAATGTATCTACATATGAATCGCACCATGGATTTGCTAATACACATGGGGGATCTGGATTTATTCACAGTACACGCCATGGCTTAAGTTGTTCTTTGATTGCGAAGGATGGTGAGGAAATGCAACGGGATTACGATTATACAACAGTTCGTAACCCACAGGATTTGGTAGATCTCCATATAATTGCTAAAAATGTTGTTGATCGTGCTATAAGTCGTTTAGGTGCACAACAAATTGCTACACAAGCAACACCGGTTATTTTTTCATCACGAATTTCTAGTGGCTTATTTTCAACTTTTATTAGTGCAATTAGCGGTTCAAATCTTTATAGAAAAAATACTTTTTTGTTGGATTCTATAGGTCAACAAGTTTTTCCGGAGTTTATTCGCATTTATGAACAGCCTCATTTGTTAGGTGCCTTGGGAAGTTCACCATTTGATAGTGAGGGGGTTCCAACTCGTCCAAATCTTCTTGTTGAAAAGGGTTATGTGAAACAATATGTACTGGGTAGTTATTCTGCACGGAGGATGGGATTAAAAACAACTGCTAATGCTGATGGAGTTCATAATTTAACAATTGATCCTACAGCAGGTGATCTTACTAGTTTATTAAAAACTATGGGCAAGGGATTATTAGTTACAGAATTAATGGGTCAAGGAGTAAATATTGTAACCGGTGATTATTCGCGAGGTGCCAGTGGTTATTGGGTTGAAGATGGTGTGATCCAATATCCTGTTGATGAGATTACAATTGCGGGAAATTTAAAAGATATGTTTAAAAACATTCTTGCAGTGGGTAATGATATTAATCCAAATATTGCAACACGCTGTGGCTCAGTATTAATCGGAAAAATGATGGTTGCTGGGAAATAAAGAAAAAGCAGATCTCTGCTCAGCAGGGATCTGTTGTTAGACCAAATCATATAAGTTTAAAGTGCCAAATAACACAATCTAGAACTAAGGCCAAAATACAAATACCCAATAAGACAGGAAAAAAGTAGGGGGATAATTCACTGAGTGTTTATATCGATTCACGTCGTCGATTGATAAAGTACTAGTCAAGAAAATCGGTAAAAACGTAATACATCCAGCAAGTATTCCGATTAACAGATAGCGTAAGAATCACTTGATATCGTTTTTTATACTGAATATTGCAAAGAATATCATGTTCTTAATCAAGACGGTGCACTTGCTTTGTTGATTCTTTATTCTACGCTTTAGGTAAGAGGATCGAATTGGAGTCGGCATGCGCAGGGTGATTTTAGCAGCATTGCTGGTAGTGAATACTGCTTTTGCAGGTGATGAGATTGTTGGTTTCGCTGCATATGAAAATGGAGATTATACCACTGCTTATCCTTATCTAACGAAATCAGCGAGAGATGGAAATGTTGATGCGATGTATTTGCTTGGTCGTATGTTTCAATATGGAGAAGGAGTAAATAAAAATTATACCGAAGCAATGAGTTGGTATCAAAAAGCAGCAGATAAAAATAATGCCTTAGCACAACTAAGCCTGGGGTTTATGTATGATTTAGGGCAAGGGGTTAAGCAAAATTTCCCTGAGGCTTTTAAATGGTATATGAAATCAGCAAAACAGGGTAATGCAATTGCAGAAAGAAATATTGGTTTAATGTATGCGTCCGGTGACGGTGTTAAAGCGAACAAAAAAACTGCATTTGAATGGTTCGAAAAATCTGCAAAAAAAGGATACAGCAAGGCACAAGTAAACGTCGCTTATGCGTATATTATGGGAGAAGGAACTAAAAAAGATGTCAATAAAGCCTTCTATTGGTATCAAAAAGCGGCAGATCAGGGTGATGTTCGAGCAGAGTATAGCTTAGGTCTATTATATACAGGGCAACAAGAGGGTATTGCTCAAGATGACAAATTAGCATTTTACTGGTTTTCTCAAGCAGCGAATCAAGGTCATGTCAAAGCACAAGCTTATTTGGCTTATTATTACCTTAAGGGATATGGAGTCGAAGCAAACCCACAAAAGGCAGCTTATTGGTATCAAGCCGCAGCGCAAAGCGGATTACCTGAGGCACAAGCTGAATTAGGCCAGCTACTACTTACAGGAACGGGTATTGGAAAAGATTATGAACAAGCTGTGTATTGGTTTACTAAGTCTGCTTTACAAGGAAATCCAGCAGGGCAAGCGAAGTTAGGTTATATGTATCTTGCAGGACTTGGAGTAGAGAAAGATTGGATTAAGGCATATGCATTGTTTAAGATTGCAGCTCAGAATCAAAACGATGAAGCAATCAGAGAACTTAAAATGTTAAAAAATAAACTCTCAGATGCGGATATTAAAGCAGGTGATGAGTTATCAAAAGAAATACTGCAAAAGACTGATGTTCAATCAGAAAACAATGAATAACAGTATTCTTTCAGATTAGAAAATATTGAAGCTTTGCCTTATAAGATTGACTGAGATTTTTTGATTTTTATCACGACTTCGTTTAAACACTGTGTACACAATTAAATTAAGATTCTCGCTGGTGACATATGCGACACTGAGAAAGTAAGTACTCTCTATAGTTATTTGGTCATTAGCTATATTCAGCTTTTTGAGTATTTCAGAAACTTTATTTAGGTCTTTAATTCCATTTTCTTTTCTTTCCTTGATTAATTCATTGAGCTGAGCCTCTTTCATTGAACTGCTTAGTGACTTGAGGACTTTTATTGGTGCTGTATTGATATTAATTGGTGTAGACTCTGGTAAGGTTGTAATTAAAGGCTCTAATGCTAAATAAAGAGACGCAGTCACGTCTTTGACCAGACGCAACTCAGATTTGCTGCTCATCAGTTGATGGCTCGGATAATAAGGCGGTTTTTGGCTCATATAATAAGATAGGTAATTGTCTTTACCACGCGCCAGATCATAAGGAGAGAGCCAATCATTAATTGCAAGAGTGAGCTTAACTCTTTCTGCTTCAGGAACTTGTGGTAAGGCTACCCCCATAAGATTTATAAATCCTAACATGGCTTTTTTATTTTCCAAGTTATTAACATTGTATTGAGCTTGCAGATCATAAAGTGCGCCTCTTAAGGTAACGGTGCTGTAAATATTTTCCATGTCATGAGGAAACATGCTTACAATTCCTTGGGTATCGGCCTTGGCAAATTTATTTTTTGTATTGTTTAGCTCACTAAGTGCCCAAAAAGTAACTGCCTGTGAGGCAAGATAAATCTTATCGTGAGTGAGTATAAGTTTTGTACGGTATATATCTAATTGCACTTTGGTACTCATGGCTGTGGCTACAATTGCAACCAAAGTCATAATAAAAAGTGCAGTAAGTAAAGCGCTTCCTTTTATGGTTTTAATTAGAAACATAAAGCGCACCTGGCAGAATAAAAAGTAAATTTATTTCCCCTTGATCCTGCAAAGTCATATTAAATTGTATGGCTTTGGGGAATGGTTCTTTACGCTGGTTTAAGGTTATAGCCTGTTCTCTCCATTCAGGAAGTATTTGTAAATTTTGATTTAAATAACCAAAATGACAGTTAGTAAGGCGATTCAGCAAGAGCTTATCTTCATAGTTTTTTTGATTGATTATGTCGAGACTATTCCAGGTTCTACGAATTAAAGTACCTTGTTGGCAAACGTATGCAACTCGTTTTAGAGTACTGCGTTTTTCAATACTGCCAGGATTTATATTACCATCCCGGGTGAATTCCACATAATTTGTTTGTCCTATAAAAGCGGGTAATAAGCGCATCTCATTACTACGAATAGGGCGCTCTACAGTTTGACGTGTATCTTGTTGTATGAGACTTAGAGCAAGTTGCAATTCGTTGAGACGTTCACTTTGCTCATTAACTCGTGTGCGTGTTGTAAATGCATTATATAATACGGAGCTAGTAATTGTTGCTAGAATAGCAAATACGGCAAGTGCAATTAGAATTTCAATCAAAGTAAAGCCATTAAGTTTTTCAGGTGTTACATTTTTTTTCATGGAGTATACCTGAAGGCTTGCAGTTCCTCTCTAAAAGGCCCTATTTTTTCTGGACTGACTGAAATAACTATTTTTTGGATATTTTTAAGTGGCGTGGTACTTACTTTCGCTCTCCAGTACCAGTGCTCATTCAACATGGTTGTATCTTGGGTTGTTTCCTGACTTTGATTAATCTGGAGTAAATTGAGCTGAATCATCGCTACACCTTGCATGGCAATCCAATGACTTATTGTTTTTTCTTTTATACGTCGGGTAGTTTCTACATTTTGTGATATCGCTTTTAGCAAAGCAGTTAATGCGATTGCTATTATGGAAAGCGCTAATAGAACCTCGATTAGAGTGAATCCCGACTCATCAGATCTCTTTTGAAACTCTACTTCAGAGTTTGAATCCTCACACACTGGCATGTGCATTGCGGTTTTGCGCTTCATGTCTCCTCACATTTATTTAGTGTTTACCACGTTAAATTGGAGTTCTCCATTGCGTTTGCCGATGAGCAAGGCTAAATTGTTATCTTGCTTGCTACCAAAACTCAAAGTAAATGGGGTCATATCTCCAGAGGCAAAAATAATAACAGGAGGGACTCCCGCTGGAGTTGAATTACTTGTTTTCAAAATAATACGTGTATCTTGGGGGAAATAAGTCATTTTAAACACTCCTTTATCGGAAATAGGTTTCCATTGAGCGTTGTTGTACAGTTGAAACACTTGATATCCATTGTTATCAATACGCAGTCCCAGAGTATTGGTTCCCAAAATAGCTTGCTGTTGGGCGAGACGAAGCGTATTAACTAATTGTTCAGCAGAAAATAAAATACGCCGACTTTCACCAAAATCACCAAAGGCAAGTAAGGCAAAACCAAAGGTTATGCCTATAATCACCAAAACAATCAAGATTTCAATCAGGGTAAAACCTTGATTAGACCTCTTGGGAACTTTAGCTACAGAGGAGAATTGCTGTGTCGATTCGGTGCTTGAGTCTTTATATTGCATGTATGAAGCAGTTCTGTGCTCCATGTCTCCTCGTGCTTCTCTCTCTGTAGCGAGTTTCTGAAGAAGCCTATTATTTTTTCTCATCCCAGTTACCAATTTCGGCATTAATACCTGTACCTCCGGGTTGTCCTTCAGCACCGTAGGTGAATACATCAACATCACCGTGTTGACCAGGATTTAAATAAAGGTAATCTCTGCCCCATGGATCCGTGGGAAGTGACTTAAGATATTGTTTCCAATTGTCGGGTACCGGATTTGATGTAGGTTTCTCAACGAGAGCCATCAAGCCTTGATCTGTAGTGGGATAATTACCATTGTCTAGTTTATATAAATCCAATGCGTTTTGTATGGCAAGCACATCTTGTTTGGCTTTAACTTTTCGTGCCTCATCAGGACGCCCCATAATTTTAGGTACAACAATAGAGGCGAGAATGCCTAATATAACGACTACTACCATGATTTCAATTAATGAGAATCCTTTTTGTCTATTCATTTTTACTCCGACTTAAACTAGATTGGATAACATGAAGCGATCACCTGCTACGCGTTTGGCCTTTTAAGTAATTAACTGCTCCATTGAAAAAATAGGTAATAAAGTAGCTAAGACAATAAACAAAACGATTGCACCCATCAACAAGATCACCATAGGTTCCAATAAAGTTAATGATGTATCAATTAGCCGTTTGACTTCATTATCCAGGTGAGCGGCGGCGCGTTCCATCATGTTTGACAATTGGCCACTTTTTTCACCGCTACCAATTAAATGAATTGCCATCGGACTAATATAACCCGTTTCTTTTAAAGCCTCATTAATACCACATCCTTCCCTAACTTTTATTGTAGCAGTATCAAAAGCTTGCCGCATAACGACATTGGTTACTAGACTTGCTGCAACACGCATTGTTTCTAGAACACTTACTCCTGCTGCGAAAAGTATACCAAAAGTATGTATATAACGCGAAACATTAACTGTTTTTACCAAATACGAAATTATAGGAAGCCTTAATAACAGACGATGCCAAGCAGTTTTAATCTTTTCATTGTTTAAACTTTTCTTAAAGGCAAAAATTATTAGGATAAGTGCGATTAAGGTATAAAGGCCATAATCTTTAACGAAGTGACTTATATTAATTAATAATAGAGTCATTTCGGGCAGGGTTTGTCCCCCGCTGGTAAATACTTCAATAATTTTGGGAACAACAAAACTCAGCAAAAAACTAATAATTGCGATTGAAACAATAATCATAATAAGCGGATAAATCAGCGCTTGCTGAACTTTTTGTCTTGTTTGCTGCTGGTTTTCAGTATAATCCGCGAGTTTTTCTAAAACCACATCAAGGCGGCCAGTTTGTTCCCCTGAACCAACAGTAGCACGATATAACTCAGGAAATGCGGATGGGAATTGAGCCATGGCCTGTGCTAATCCATAACCTTCAAGTACTTTTGCACGCACACCTATAATGAGCTCTCTGACTTTGTCTTTTTCTGTTTGCTCACTCACTCCACGTAATGATTCTTCAACTGGAATCCCGGCAGCAAGCAATGTGGCTAATTGACGTGTAAACAGGGCAAGATCTGCTGCAGAAATTTTGCTTTTGGCATGACTTCCTGTACGTTGTTGGGTCAATACACGAACTTGAGTCGGAATTAATCCCTGATCACGCAAAAGTTGGCGAGCATGACGCTCAGAATCAGCTTCCAGTACCCCTTTGGTCGCATTGCCATTTTTTTGCAGCGCCTGATATTGGTATGCACCCATATTTTTTATGGTTTATGTTAAAACATAGAGTTTAATCTATTGGGTTTAATAAGTCACTTAAGGTACACTATACAACCAGACTATCCTGGAGAGCAATAATGAGCAAAAATACAGTACTTGAGGCGATTAAGGAACTTGACGCCAAATTAGTTGACCTGCGGTTTACGGACATACGTGGTAAAGAGCAACATATAACCATTCCAATTTCATCAGTGGATAATGATTTTATTGAAAATGGAAAAATGATTGATGGATCTTCTTTTAAGGGTTGGCAAAAAATTCACCAATCTGATTTGGCTTTGATGCCTGACTTGGAAACCATGAAACTTGACCCGTTCTTTCAAGACAACACTCTATTTATTCGATGTAATGTAGTAGATCCAAAAACCATGATGGGATATGAACGTTGTCCCCGATCATTGGCGTTACGCGCTGAAGCTTACTTGCAATCTACTGGTATTGCAGATACAGCGTATTTTGGCCCCGAGCCTGAGTTTTTTGTCTTTGATAGCGTGCAATGGGAAACAACCATTGGCGGTGCTTTCTATAAAATTGATTCAGAAGAGGCACAGTGGTATTCAGGAAAAGAGTTAGAAGGGGGTAATATTGGACATCGCCCAGCGATAAAAGGTGGTTATTTCCCCGTTCCTCCAGTAGACTCTTCTCATGATATGCGTTCTGCAATGAGCTTGATCCTTGAATCATTAGGAACTGTTGTTGAAGCACATCATCATGAAGTAGCTACAGCAAACCAATGTGAAATTGCTACTCGATTTAATA
This sequence comes from Legionella bozemanae, assembly GCF_001648595.1. Taxonomy (GTDB): domain Bacteria; phylum Pseudomonadota; class Gammaproteobacteria; order Legionellales; family Legionellaceae; genus Legionella; species Legionella bozemanae. The sequence goes on from NZ_LBAW01000007.1 coordinate 17,540, forward strand.
CATTGACCAAGAAGGCAGATGAATTACAGGTTTTAAAATATGTAGTTCATAATGTTGCGCATAATTACGGTAAAACAGCTACTTTTATGCCCAAACCTTTAGTTGGGGATAATGGAAGCGGTATGCATTGCCATCAATCATTAGCCAAAGACGGTGTGAACCTGTTTTCTGGCGATCAATATGGCGGTCTTTCCGAAATGGCACTTTATTATATAGGTGGAATAATTAAGCATGCACGTGCTTTAAACGCGTTTACTAACCCATCAACCAACAGTTATAAACGTTTAGTTCCTGGTTTTGAAGCTCCGGTTCTATTAGCTTATTCTGCAAGAAACCGCTCTGCTGCAATTCGTATTCCTCATGTGAATAATCCTAAGGCGCGTCGTATCGAAGTTCGTTTCCCTGATCCTACTGCGAATCCCTATCTGGCATTTGCTGCTATGATGATGGCAGGGCTGGATGGTATCCAAAAGAAAATTCATCCAGGTCAAGCTATGGATAAAGATCTCTATGATTTACCACCAGAAGAACTTGTAGATGTACCTACAGTATGTGCTTCTTTGGAGCAAGCTATGGAAAATCTGAAAATGGATCATGATTTCTTATTACAAGGCGATGTATTTACACAGGATTTCATTAATAATTACATTAGCATGAAGGAAGAAGAAATAAGTAAGATTAGAAGCTTGACCCATCCTTATGAGTTTGAGTTGTATTACAGCCTATAGGAATAATGGTGATGAGTAAATTTTTTGTCTCTCTACCATTGATAATGGTAATTTGCGTTGCATCCTATGCGACGCAAATTTACAAGTGGACTGATAGTCAAGGAAATGTTCATTTCAGTGATACTCCGCGCCAGAGAGCGAAAACTGTGATAATTCCCGAGACACAAAGTTTTTCATCACCAACTCCTTCGACTCCGCAAACTCCAACACAAAAACCTGAACAAATAAATCAAGATGATGCGATAAAGTTCAAGCATTCCTACACTAAAATAGCAATTGCCGAACCCCAAACCGGGGCAACGATTCGTAATAATCAAGGTTTTGTTATGGTGACTGCAGAAGTAGAACCTGATTTGCGCTCGGTAGATAAGTTACAATTGATTTATGATAATGGCGTGCTTGGGGAACCGCAAACAACTCCAATGTTTGAAATAAAAGGTATGTATAGGGGATCGCATACTTTGGCCGTGCAAATTGTCGATGCGGATGGAAATGTAATTGAAACGAGTGATCCCATAACGATTTATGTCTTTAGACCACGGGTTGGTATGGTTTCAGGTACCGCACGTTAAATTTCTATGGATTGATTATGCTTATTTTATTATCACCAGCTAAAAAATTATTAAATAGTTCCAAGCCCTATCCCGGAACGACATCCAATCCTATGTTTGTTGATAAAACCAACACTCTAGTTAAACTGATGAAAACTAAATCAGTTGCTGACATAGCTGCTTTAATGGATTTGTCCAAGGATTTGGCTGAATTAAATTATAAACGTTATCAAGATTTTTGTTTGGACAATAAAGCATCATCACACGCATATCCTGCTCTACTTTTATTTCAGGGAGATGTTTACCAAGGTTTAAAAGCTGCAAGCTGGGAGCAAAAGACGATTGACTATTCGCAAAATCACTTGCGAATTTTGTCTGGGCTTTATGGTATGTTAAAACCTTTGGACAATATCCAACCTTATAGGCTTGAAATGGGCGTTCGTTTACAGAATCCTGCAGGGAAGAATTTGTATGGTTTTTGGCAAGAAACAATAACGAATGCGCTAAATCAACAGTTAGTAGCGCAGGAAAATCCAGTATTGATTAATCTGGCATCAAGTGAATATTTTAAAGCTGTAGATGAAAAGAGATTGAATTATCCAATTATTACAATCAATTTTTATGAAAGAAAAAATGATCAGCTAAAGATGATTGGTATTCATGCTAAAAAAGCACGAGGGACAATGGCCAGATTTCTCATGCAAAATCAATTTGATGATTTAGAACACTTGAAGCAATTTAATGAGTTGGGTTATAAGTTTCATGAATCAACTTCAACTGATAGCCATCTTGATTTCGTAAGAGATGCTCATTAATGTGACAAAATGATTTGTAGCCTGGGTGCAGCGCAGCGAAACCCGGGTTTATCTATACAATTTATTTCCCTAGGTTCCGCTGCGCTGCACCCAGGCTACAAAATATTTAATCTATGTGGAATTTATCCAGTCGTGTACATTGTTTAAATCAATTTCCTGATCAAGAAGTAAGTTGTTATGTTAAAAGAGATGATGAGTTAGGCTGTGGTATCAGTGGTTCAAAATTACGTAAATATGCTAGCCTTTTCCCTTTTTTGATTGAGCAAGAAATTCGGCACTTAATTATTATTGCAGGATCCCAATCCAACAATTTACTTGCTGCATTACAATTAGCGCGCGAATTTAAGCTGAAAGTAACAGCTTTCTTGATACAGCCTTGGCAATTGGAGCTGCACGGGAATTATAAATTAAGTCGTTTATTTCTTAAGGAGCAGGAAATTGTCTGGGTTGCTCGTAACGATTGGTCGAAGGTTAATGAATTGGCAAATAATTACCTGCTGACATTAAAGGAGCCTGGATTTGTTTTACAAGAAGGAGCAAGTGTTCCGCAAGCAATGAACGGTGCGTTAACCCTTGCTGATGATATTATTTTAAATGAGCATTCATTGGGATTTACGTTTCAACACATTTTTATTGACTCGGGAACAGGATTTTCTGCAGCTGGACTTATTAAAGGTTTGAACCGATTAAGTCATTCTGCCCGGGTTTATGTATTGTTATTGGCTGATGATGAGCTAACGTTTCGAAATAAACTAAAGCAATGGATTGAACTAATTCCCCAGAATTTTCTTTGTTTTTACCCTACTACGGCCAAGGCTTTTGGCTCAGTGAATCAAACCATTAAAAATGAAATAAAACGTTTGGCACGAGAAGAGGGGATTTTGGCTGATCCCATTTATGCAGCAAAGCTATTTTATGAGTCAAGGAAATACATCAAAACTGAACAATTGAAAGGTAATGTATTAATTATCCATTCCGGCGGGACCTTAACGATGCCGGGGTTTGATTACGAGTAGCTTAAATAGACTTTTTTTTCGATTCTACTGCAAAAGAATTAAATGATAAGAATAAACAAACCCATAAGATGAATCATTCATCTCTAATATTTTCTGGTTGGTGTGCACATCGGACCTCATCTTAAGATTACTTTAAGAATAGAGTTGTATAATTTAGCTCATATACATATTGATCTAATCTTGCTATGGATTTAAAATTTGAAACGAGTCAGACTCCTGTTGAGTCTATGGATAAGTCGAAAGCACCCGAAGCAGCTGTGAGGCTTACCTGCATGCACAATTCTATGGTTTTTAACAAAACAGAATTCCTGTGTTGTGAACATGAAGGGAGGCCATTTAGATACTCCTCCAATAATCAATTAGAAAGGTCATCCGATCCTCTTCTAGCAGCCGAATTAGCAGTTTTTTCGGGAAATCTCCTAAAGTTTATTTTGGGCGAACCTCAACCAGACTATTATTTAGCCAAAAATAAAGAAAAAGGTAAATACTACCGCATTTCTAATGAGTTAGAGCGTTATGAAGATTGGGTTCGGGTTATTAGAATTGACTCCAAAGGCGAGATATTTTTTAATTGGCCAGAGAGTGTCGAGAAACCTATCTTATCGGTAAAAATTCGTCAGCTAACCGCTATCATGGTGGCTTGCCATTTTTTAGGGGAAATTGATTGGGCTGATGATAATTTTGGGTTTGTAAACATAGGAGATGAATTTATTGCTGTACGTCTTGATCCAGGCTGCAGCTTTCATTCTTCGGTATTTGAGAATACCTACACTAATTTGGCTGATCGATTGGAAAATTTATTAATTTCCTATATTTCTGAGGAAATTAATGAAGACCAGGAGGATTCATGGCATTATTTATCAAGTCTTATCGACCATGAGAATAAAAAACTTAAAGCCCCAGTAGCAAAACTTTTATTTAGCAATAGAACTGAATTGATTACAACACTTTGTCGGATAGCGGAACTCACGAGGGAAGACCTGGAAATGATTGCTAAAAAATCATTTTCAAAAGAACATTGGTCTTACGCAGAAGATTATATTAATCAATTACTAAATCGGCAGGAATCTTATCAAGAGGCCCTCAATACGCTTTCCAAAGCAAAGAAACAAAAGCATGATGACATGGCATCTGATGTCGTGACTCCTTTAAAATACTTTGAACCACCCAGAGACAATTCCACCCCCTCTACTGGCTTGTATCTAATGCAGAATTTTTCACTGGAAAGAAAAAGAAAACGATTCAACTTACCTGAATCTATCACAGAAGAACCGGATACACTCTCTCTAAAGGATAACGGTGAATCGTTTCAACATGGTCATGCAGTTATTCTGCAGCAATCTCAGTTACAAATAGAAGAGGAAGAAACGACAGATCTTAGTCCGGAAGAAAACCATCGAGGCACAATACACAGACTTGGCTTTTTTAGCACCAACGAAGCACAAACTATCAAAGAAGAAGAAAAAGATGAACTTAGGAAAGTAACAAGATCAGAGTTCATGACAGATAGTTAAAAAACTAGTCATAGCATTTATCTCTGCAGCGAGTTTTTAAAGAGATTTAATAGCAAATTTCATTCTTTACCCCTTGAAATTTATCAATTCAAACCCTATATGACATACATCATTAAGAAAATGTGTCATAGGAGATTAGGTAAATGTCAAGTAAGCAACAAACCATGGGCTTTCAAACAGAAGTAAAGCAAATGTTGCATTTGGTAGTGCATTCACTTTATAGCAACAAGGAAATATTTTTACGCGAGTTAATCTCCAATGCTTCTGATGCCTTGGATAAATTAAGATTCTTAGCTTTATCAAACGGCTCGCTGTATGAAAATGATTCTGATTTAAGAATTACTATTGATGTTAATGAGAAGTTAAAAACAATTACGATTAAAGATAATGGTATTGGTTTAAGTTGGGATGAGGCTGTTGACAATTTAGGTACAATCGCGAAATCGGGCACCAAAGAATTCATGAGCCATTTAACTGGGGAAAGTGCAAAAGACTCTCAATTAATCGGACAATTTGGTGTGGGCTTTTACTCAGCATTTATTGTTGCCGATAAGGTAACTGTTAAAAGCCGACGAGCGGGAGTGAAACCCGAAGAAGGAATTATTTGGGAATCCAATGGCGAAGGAGAATTTACCATTGGTTCTGAAAATAAAGCAACTCGTGGTACTGAAATCACCTTACATATCAAAGATGAGAATGATGAGTTTCTCAGCAATTGGCGTCTGCGTAGTATTATCAGTAAATATTCAGATCATATTTGCTGGCCAATTGTTATGAAGAAAATTTCTCAGGATGGAGATAAAGAATCAAACGAATATGAAACGGTAAATAAGGCAACAGCCTTATGGACAATGCAAAAATCAGATATTTCTGATGAAGAGTACAAACAGCTTTATAAGCATATTTCTCATGACTTCCAAGATCCGCTCATTTGGTCGCATAACCATGTTGAAGGAAAGCATGATTATATTTCTTTGCTTTATATTCCCGCACATGCGCCATTTGATTTATGGCAACATGAAGTCAAACATGGCTTAAAGCTTTATGTTAAACGTGTTTTTATTATGGACGATGCAACTCAGTTTTTACCTCGTTATTTGCGTTTTGTAAAAGGTATTGTTGATGCGAGTGATTTACCACTTAATGTGTCGCGAGAAATTTTACAAGACAATAAACAAGTAGAGAGCATCCGTTCTGCATGTACAAAACGTGTTTTAGCCATGCTTGAAAAAATGAGTGCTCAAGATAAGGAAACCTATCAAAAGTTTTGGAATGAGTTTGGATTGGTTTTAAAAGAAGGGCCAATTGAAGACTTTACCAATAAAGAAGCTATTGCCAAGTTGTTGCGTTTTGCAACAACGGCAACTGGTTCCGAGAAACAAGAAGCAACCTTGGATGAGTACGTCAGTCGTATGAAAGAAGGACAGGACAAAATTTATTACATCACTGCGTCCAGTTATAATGCGGCTAAAAACAGTCCTCACCTAGAAATTTTTAGAAAAAAAGGAATTGAAGTATTGTTGCTTAGCGACAAAGTTGATGAGTGGCTGGTTGGTTATTTAAGTGAATATGTAGGAAAGAAACTGCAGTCTATTTCCAAAGGAAAGGTAGAGTTAGGCGATGAATCACCTGAGCAAATCAAAGAACAAGAAAAAACTCTTGAACCTTTGCTAAAACATATTAAGAAGGTTTTGGATACACGGGTTAAAGATGTGATGGTGACAAACAGGCTGACCGATTCACCTGCTTGTGTTGTTGCAGATGAGCAAGATATGGGATTAGAAATGCAACGTATTTTGCAGGCTGCTGGTCAGCAGGTCCCTATAAGCAAACCTGTATTTGAAATAAATCCTGAACATCAGTTAATTAAACGGTTACATGATATTCAGGATGATGATTTGTTTGAATTATGGGTCACTATGCTGTTTGAACAAGCCGTTTTAGCTGAGGGTGGGCAATTAGATAATCCTGCAGACTTTGTAAATCGAATTAATAAATTATTGGTTTCATCTGCAGTTTAATATTTAGCTGCACCCGGGCTACTATACTGCCAGTTTAAGAATAGTGGCAGAGGGAAGTAGCAGAGCTGCCATTTATGGCAGTTCTGCCTCACTCCACCCACATTACAATTTTTAATTAGGGGGGAAACGTACACCCTTCAAGAAACTCATCCATATATGGGGCTGACGGGGTACTTGTATCTTGATATGCAGCTTGAGAGGTATGTTGAGCTTGCCCAATAAATGGTAACTGACTGCTTGGATATTGCACCGTTACTTGTTTTGCCGTGTTTAATTTCAATTCAGCCTGTTGCTGTAACCTCTCAATGCGTTTATCAAGCACGCTCAGATTACGTTCAGCCTCACTTATTTCATTTGCTAGTTGAGGAAGTATTTCATTTTCAAGCGAAATTATTTCACTATCTTGCTGGGAAATTTTTGCACGATTATCTTTTATCATTGTTTTGTTTTTATTTAATTGATTGCTGTCCATACTGTTTTTAACTGTGTAAATCAATGCAGCAATAAACAGACTTAACGTAAGGACAGCAAGCACTGCGGCTGGAGCCATAAATAGAGGCGTTACCGCAAAAATACCTCCTGCAGCAGCTACTCCTGCGCCGGCCCCTCCAGTCGTCAAAAAAAAGAAAAGTAATCCTATTTTGAGAAGAGTATTCCTATAGTTACGACGTTCTGCAATAGCGATTTCTAATTGTTCACTTTCCTTGCCTAAACTTACATTTTGTGACGCTAGCTGCGGATTTGATTGTTTAAATTGTTCCACTTTTTTTTCTTTTTGAGACTTATCCGCTACTATTTTTTCTTTCTCAAGAAAAGCGTTATTTCGTGCCAATCTTATTTTTTGTTCTTCTGCTTTGCTTGAAAGGTATTCATGCATGAGTTGAATTATTTGCTTTAGCGCTTCATTTTCCTGGTAACTTTGACTTGTTGTCGATTGCAAATAAATTTCAAGACGTGTAAGATAAGTTTGATAGCTTATCTCAATAGCTCGCTGCATCAATTGTTCTTGTTTTTGATGCAGTTTTTTGTGCTCTGCCTCAATAGCTTTTTTCAGTGAATGACGGTTTTCTTCTGAAAGCTGCAATAAAGTAGGATCATCTGCCAAACGTGCTACTTCTCTTGTTGTTCTTGCTTTCGCTCGTATCTGTCTTTGTTTTACTTTTTCGGCTAAATCCAAAAGTTTTTTGCTAATTTTATTTAGACTTTCAATCAGCTCTTCATGACGTGATTGTTCGCTCTTCAAGCCTCTTTGGAGCGAGCTTAGTTCTTTTGTAAGAATATTTTTCTCTTGTTCTAAGTCTGTTTCTGGGTGTCCATGTTGTGTTGTACTTGGGTGGTTATGAGTTGTTTTTAAATGCGAAGCAACTTCCGGGTGAGCATGGGGTTTATCATCATGTTGCTCGATTGTTTCTGGATGAGAATGACTATGAGCAGTTTTTGAAAGAGGATCCACAGTCTCTGGATGGGAGTGATGGTGATGCGTTTCTTCGTCTTTCTTCCGAGTAGCTAAAATAAGTTCATCAATGTTTTTTATGCGGACTTGAAGGTGATGAATATTCTCTTGGTACTTTTGTATCTCTACCTCTCTAGATCTTGTTTTCTCACGCAGGAGTTGCAATTGAAACTCTAAGCTAGTTGCCAAAAGAGAATCATCCTCCGACTCTTGATGATCACGTCTTTGTTCATCTAAATCGTATTGGTGTTGTTTTTTACAGGCATCTAATGTTAATTTAGAAGCTGATTCCTGCTGATCAATCTGAAGAATATGAGATAGTAGAACCTTAATTTCGCTGGTTACAAAAGGAATTGGCGATAAAAAGATACATGAGTTACGCAAAGTAGAGTAGTTAGACCTCTCGATGTATTTATCTGTTATTTGTTCAACTGAAAGTTCAAGATTTAATGTTGATAGCGACATACTCCAATTCCCTCCGTAAATATTTAGTGGGCATTTTATATAAGTGTTTTAGAGAGTCAATAAGTATCATTTTTTAAAAAATTCTGGAAAATGATAGTCTTACTTTTCCAGAATTGATTGATAGGTCATGTGTTATGCATATGGAAGAACTAATACAGCTGTTCCTACATCAATGAAATGTTCATTGAGCCATTTTGCTGCCCCAGGTAAAACACGAATACAGCCATGACTGCTATTGTATTTAGGCACTTCATATGCAGCATGAATCGCATACCCATCATGGAAATGCATGCAATAAGGCATTTTGGCGCCTCCTACTACATGGCCATCGCGGGCAATAGGGTACTCATTAGATTTACAGTCGGCTCCTTTTTTATTGAATACATGATAGGTTCCGACAACAGTACGGCACGATTCATGAATATCATCGCAATAATCCATTCCACCAGAAGCACTACCTGTCATAACTCTATTCCCTTGGGCGTCATAAGCGGCCCACGCACCAGCTTTAGGGTCAAAAATAAAGAGTTTTTTGCCTTGGACATCTCGTTTCATGGGAAATATGTTGCGGCCTCGTGTATCATCTTGATAGGGAGTGGTGTAATGCAAATTGCCTGCGTCATCTGCAATTACATCGGGTTTATCAGTAACACATGAGGTGATTAGAAGGCCTATTAACGGTGTGAGATACATTATTTTCTTCATCACATATTTATCCTTAAAAAAGCCAATTTATGCTTATTGTAAAAAAAAGGCTCGAATATCGAGCCTTTGTTAAATCTAAATAATTTCTGAGTTTTAAAATATTATTATTCGTCAGTTAAACGAAAATATTTAGTCCCAAAATATCTTTGGAGTTTCTTTCTGATTGTGCCGCGGCTAATGCCTAGCATCTTAGCAGCTTGCAGTTGATTGCCACGACGTTTTTCCATTACTGCTTGAAGTAATGGAGGCTCAACTTCAGATAATATCATATCGTAAAGATCATCAATGTTTTTGCTTTTATTTTCGGCAAGAAAACGAGTAACTAAACTATAGACCAAATCTTGCAGACCTTGATCTTGTTTCGTTATGCTTAATGTAGCTTCAGGTGTTTCAATGACAGTCATCTTAACTTCCTTATTATTAATTAAATCACACATTCCAATTGCTAACATTCAAAATGAAAGCAAAATTAATTGTACATGAAGGATAATTGATATTCTATATTTTTAAGAGAAAACTATGCATTTTTTTCGAGCAATTCATTGGCCACAAGATTAAATAATGAGCGATCGGATTTTTCTGAAGACAATGAGTTTTTTACCCTATTTAAATGGGAAATCATTTTCGTAGGTTGCTCTGGATCATTGAAAAAAAGATCAATATAACGGGTCAATTCATGAGCATTGCAATCATATTGTAAAAACTCAGGGATAATCATTCTATTCGCTAAAAGATTGCATAGACCAAAAAATTTGACTTTGATAAATTTCATTGCCAACACATAGGAAAGAAAGGAAGATCTGTAAATAATACACATCGGTTTTTCTAATAGAGCACACTCAAGAGAGGCAGTTCCTGATGCAACGATAACAAAATTTGCGGCGGCCATGCAGTGTACTGCTTGGCCTTGTACAAAGCTAACAGGTAAATTTAGGTTAGAAAAATAATGTTTGATTTTTTCTGGATTAATTGTATCTGCAATGGGAATTACAAAGTGTAAATTGGGATAACGTTGCTGCAAAATTAGAGCGGTGTCGCGCAACACCGGCATATGATATTTTATTTCGTTAACACGACTTCCGGGAAGAAGGGCAAAAATGTTTGCCTCCTGAGGAAGGCCCAACGCTTTGCGTTGTGATTGGCAATCATCAACAGATGTTATTTTTTCTACTAAAGGATGACCAACAAAACTCACTGGAACTTGAGCTTTCTCATATATAATTTTTTCAAAAGGCAAAATAACTGCCATTTGGTCAATACATTTTTTGATAAGATGAATGCGATTTGCTTTCCAGGCCCAAATTTGGGGGCTGATGTAATACAGAATCTTAATTCCTAGTTTTTGCTTTGCATATTTTGCCAGTCTTAAATTAAAACCCGGATAATCTACTAAAATGAGTAGATCCGGCTTTTGCTGATTTAAATGTTTTTTAATTGCCAAAAAAGCCTTGCGGATTACATTAAGGTTGCGGATAACTGCTGTAAGTCCAGTGACACCAAAGCGAGCTAAGTCAGTAATTATTTGGGCTCCAGCTTCCTGCATGTGTCTGCCGCCAATTCCACTAATTTCGATATTTGAATAGGCAGCTTTTAATTGGCGAATCAGAACGGATGCATGAACATCGCCAGATTCCTCACCTGCAATAATAACAATAGACTTTTTTCCAAATTCTACTTCGGTGGAAAATTGCTTCGTCGATGCGGTGCTCGAATCTTCATGTACCGGCGTGTATACTCCGGTTCTGTGCTCCGCTTTGCCTCGCACTTTCCTCACTGCAGCGAGTTTGGAAAAAAGTCTAATGCGTTTAGAGTCTTGCATGATGTTCAATTAAGTTATTCTGGATAAGCGAAGTTATTGTTTCTGCAACATCAAGTGCGTGGAGACCATCTTCACCGGTTACAAGTGGAGTACTGTCTTGCTGGATGCATTTGATGAATGATTTTATTTCTTCAAATAATGCATCACCTTGCTCATATTCTTTTTCTTCTCGAACAATATCGGGAATTCCAGGAAACATTTCTCCAGTCCCTTTTTTAAATACAGCAAGTTTTTTGCTCTGATAGTCAATTGAAAGATAGGAGTTCTTTTGGAATATCCTGGCCTTGCGCTCTGTTTTAAAACTGACGCGGCTGGCCGTAAGATTAGCCACGCACCCATTGGCAAATGTAATTCGAGCATTTGCTATATCAATCGCTTTGGTAAGTATCGGTGTGCCTTGAGCAAGGATTGAGACGATAGGGCTTTTTACCATATTTTGAATTAAATCAATATCATGGATCATGACATCAAGAATTACGTTAACATCAGCGCCACGTGGTTTAAATGGAGCTAAACGTTCTGATTCAATAAATAAAGGTGTTTCTAAATATTCATCCAAAGCCAACCGTGCTGAATTAAAACGCTCAAGATGTCCAACTTGTATTTTTACTTGGTGTTTTTTAGCAAGTTGAATTAATTCTTTTGCTTGAGCTACAGTCTCAGTAATTGGTTTTTCAATTAAAACATGGATGCCTTGCTCTAAAAAAGCTTTGGCGATTTCAAAGTGTTTGTTCGTTGTTGCAGCAATACTCACTGCGTCAACTTTGTCAAATAAGCCATGGTAGTCATTATAGCCAGGAACATGCAATTCCTGTGATACTGTTTCCAACACAGTGGGATTCAGATCGCAAATCCCAATTAACTCTGCATTTGGAAGAAGTTGATATTTTTGTGCATGAAATTTACCTAAATAACCTACACCGATGACTGCACAACGAATTTTACTCATTATCTTCATATGTCAATTATTTGTGCGCATGATCGCATTTCTTGGATGATAAATCAATTTTAAAAGAGTATTATTAGCCAACGTTAATGCCCAATGACTATACTGATTAAAGAAAGAGAAGAATATTATGCTTATAGCTGGCGTAGATGAAGTAGGACGTGGTCCTTTGGCAGGTGCAGTGGTAACTGCAGCAGTTATTTTAAAAGATCCCATAGAGGGTCTTGCTGACTCGAAAAAATTGAGCGCAAAAAAACGCGAATTATTATCCGAGCAAATAAAGGAGCAGGCTATTGCTTATGCATATGGCAGGGCAGAGGTAGATGAAATTGATATCTTAAATATCCATCATGCAACTTTGCTCGCGATGCAGCGTGCAGTTGAAGCGCTACCCATCAAGCCGGATCGTGTATTAGTGGATGGTATATACATGCCAAAATTGAGTATTCCTTGCAATGCAATTGCACAAGGTGATAATTTAATCCCCGAAATTAGTGCCGCTTCAATTCTTGCAAAAGTGTTCCGAGATGCAGAAATGGTAGCGCTTGATGTGATTTATCCCGGCTATGGGTTTGCAGAACATAAAGGATATGCGACAGTTGCTCATCGAGAAGCATTAAGTCGACTTGGGCCTTGTGCCATTCATCGTCGAAGTTATGAACGAGTAGCAGAATTTTTTTAAATTTTTTTAAATAATGTAGCCTGGGTGCAGCGGAGCGGACCCTGGGCGTTTTAGCACAGCATACCATATCGGGATCCGCTGCGCTCAGGCTACAAAATACCAGGGCCACAATGTGCTCACATTACAATCAATTTAAGCTATTAAATAAAATTTTATGGGAACTAATAGACATCAAGATCCCGAAGCTCGCTAAAAAGGTAACCATTGCAGTGCCTCCATAGCTGACTAAAGGCAAGGGAATGCCCACAACCGGAATAATTCCCATGACCATCCCAATATTGACAAAGCCGGACATAAAAAAGGACATAGCAAGGCTTGCGGCTAAGAGGCGGGTATATGTCGTTTGGGCATTAGATGCGATGTTTAGACCTCTTAGAGAAGTCAAAACAATAAGGGCAATAATGGCAAATCCACCTGCGAAGCCAAACTCTTCACTTGTTACTGCAAAGATAAAGTCTGTAGCATGTTCGGGTAAAAAGTTAAGATGAGACTGGCTCCCTTGTAACCAACCTTTTCCAGCAAGTCCACCTGAGCCAATGGCAATCTTGGATTGGATAATATGATATCCAGCTCCAAGTGGGTCTTGTTCTGGATCAAGCAGCATATAAACACGTTGTTTTTGATAATCATGCATGACATGCCAGACTACTGGAATGGCAGAGCCTATTAGAAGTATGAGCAACAAAATAACTTTAAAACGAATTCCAGCTAAAAATACAACACATAGTCCAGCAGCAGCCACCATAATCGCAGTACCTAAATCGGGTTGTTTTGCAATAAGCAGCGCGGGAACGCAGATAATGAGTCCTGCAACAGTAAGAGATTTACAGCTGCTAGGGCGAGCTTGCCGATCAAAATACCATGCAGCCATCATTGGGACAGCCAATTTCATGATTTCAGAGGGTTGAAAGCGAAATAAACCCAATTCAAGCCAGCGTTGTGCTCCTTTCCCAATTTTCCCCATAAGCATCACGGCAATTAATAAAGTCAACCCTACGCTATATATCCACGGAGTCCATATTTTATATTTATGAGGAGGGATAAAACCGAGCACAATCATAATGAGGGATGCAAAAATGAGTCTCATGGATTGGCGCAAAATCATACTTGTATTCGCATTGGAGGCGCTGTACAAAATCAAAAGGCCAAAACTGATCAATAAAAGAAGTAACCCCAATAAGGGAAAGTCCAAATGGAGTGATTTTGTAGTAAACCGATAAACGGGTTTAGTGTGTCGTCTGTTCATGAGATTTCATCGGATAAAGTTGATAGTATGTATCAAGCACTTTACGTGCAACAGTGGAAGCAGCAACATCATTCTCTACAACAACAGCCAGTGCAATTTCAGGTTTTTCAACCGGAGTAAATGCAATGAACAATGAGTTATCCCGTAATGCTTCGGGGATGTCTTCATATTTTACTTTTTCATATTGTCTGCCGCTAAATACTTGTGCTGTACCAGTTTTTCCAGCAACTGGATAAGGGGGGTTGCGCCCAAATCGATAACCTGTTCCCTCGTTGCTGGTTAAAACGTTGTGCATTGCATCTGCAACGATGTCCCAGTTTGCTTCATCTTTAAGGTAAATTGGATACTCCTCAACTGGTTTGTATCGTTTGATTTCACCACTGTCACTGTTTACAGTTTTCGTTAATAAATGAGGCCTAAACCGCTGTCCATGTTGGCTTAACGAGGCTGTGGCATTTGCCATTTGTAATGGCGTAGCAAGCATAAAACCTTGTCCAATAGAAGTAATTAAGGTATCACCAGGATACCAAGAAACTCCCTTAGTTTGTTTTTTCCATCGTAAGCTAGGTACAATACCTGCAGCTTCTTCATAAAGATCGATATGGCTTAAATGGCCCAGACCAAATTTTACGAGCATATCTTCAATATTGGAAATACCCATTTTATTTCCCAGTTGATAAAAATAAGTATCACAGGAAACAGTGATTGCTCTTTTAAAATTAATCATTCCATGGCCTGTTTTTTTCCAATCCCTATAGATGTGGCTGGCAGTAGGCAGTTTATATCGACCCGGATCGTAAATAGTGGTTGCAGGGGTGATAAACCCTTTATCTAAACCTGCTAGACCAACAAATGGTTTAATTGTTGATGCAGGAGGATATACACCTCGTACTGCTCGATTAAATAACGGTCTTTGTAAGGTATTTGACAATTTTTTGTATTCCTTAGTACTTACGCCACCGACAAAAATATTGGGATCAAAACTTGGAGAGCTCACCATAGCTAAGATTTCGCCATTTTTAGAGTTAATCACGACAACTGCGCCTCGTTTGTCTTTGAGTGCTTCATATGCTGCTTGTTGAAGTCTGACATCAATACTTAAATAAAGTTTTGCTCCTGAATGAGGATTAATTTTATCAATGACTCTTAGAGTGCGCCCACTGACGTCGGTTTCTACCATTTGGTATCCAACTTTACCATGAAGCACATCCTCATAATATTTCTCAACACCTGCTTTGCCAATAAAGTTTGTTGCACGATAATTAGTTGGATCTACTGCCCTTAATTCCTCAACATTGATTCGACCAACATAACCCAGAACATGAGCTGTGATCTCACCTAAAGGATAATGGCGCATCAAACGCGCTTTAATACTAACGCCGGGAAAATGATATTGATTGATGGCAAAAAGTGCCACCTCCTCTTGAGTTAATTTTAATTTAACAGGTATGGGTACAAAAGAGCGGTTTTGCTTTCGCGTACGTTTGAAATTTTTGATATCTTCTTCTGTAATCGAAGGAATTAATTTTTGTAATTCAGCTAATGTTTGCTCCATGTTTTTAACATGTTCAGGGATAATTTCCAGTACGTAAACAGGAATGTTTTCTGCAAGCAATACACCGTTCCTATCAAGAATTACTCCTCTGGGTGGAGCAATGGGAATAATACTCATTTGATTTTTTAAAGAGAGGGTTTGATATTTTTTAAATTCGGAAATTTGCAAAAATGCCAGTCTTAAAACAAGGATTAAAGATAAAATAATAAGGAAAGCCACCAGCAGATTAATTCTAAAGAGTTGATGCTGGGATTCTGACCGGTAATTTTTAAAAGATTGATTTCGACTCATTGACGCACAGTCAGTTAAGCTGGACTCAAAAACCTGCATAGTAACTTAAAATTGCATGCTTTACTATAGGTTTTAGTTCTTACAGTATTAGACCTCTTGAAACTCGCCACAGAGGACAACTGTATTGTTGGGTGATGCAAGAGAACGGAAGCATAAGGCTCTCCGTCCCTTACCTCTCCTCGATTTAGATAGTGATCGTCTTAAGCTTTAGGAGGTTTTAAGAGTCCCACCAGGGCATCAAACTCTTCATCTATCTCTGATTTAATGGAAGCGCTCATAAATTTTCTAACGGATGGGCAATTTCCTTTTATTTGACCTCCTACACGGTTAGCATCAAAGAATGAGCAGTTACCTTCTTTTCTGTTTTTCCTAAAAGCGACCTGATGTGCGTCGCCGGTATTTTGATGATAAGAAATTATGGCAACATCGGAGTTATCCATAAATTTTTCAAAAGTATCAGGATTAGTAAGTGTTTCAGCTTTTACTTCAAGATCTTCATGTTCTAAGCCTTCAAAAGCTGAGTGTCGTCCATCTTTGCCTTCACTATCAAGTTTGTATTGATGATTTTCAGTTTCAACAGCATCCTTATAAATTTCATGATCAGGTTTTTGTAACCATTCGTCCTCTTTCCCTTTCAGTGACATTTCAACATATTTATTTGTAAGTGGTTTACAAAGACCTACATAAAAACCATCAGCGTATTTATCAAGCAATGCTTTTTGGGTGGTAAAACGCTGATACATGGAATTTTTTGTAAAAAAGCGGGAACGCATTAAAACCTCCTATTAAATTTTGTAGGAATTATATGATAAATTGTGTTTTTTTTAAACATTTAGGTTTTACTAAAATCTCATCTTTGATTAATGAGATCGTCACAGAAATCTTACGTATCTTATACACAATGATCCTGCAGATAAACTATATCAAAAAATATTTGTGTTCAATTTTAGAATAAAATAATCAAAAGTTTTACATAATTAAGGGTTGCTTAATATTTGAACAGTACAATAAGCCTTGTAAGTTTTATTTTTTACAACAAGGGGGAAAATATGAAGGGCAAATATAATGCAGAAGATTTCATTTCTGATTTCGACGAATATGGATTCCATCCAACCCATGAGGACCAACAGGGCCAGGATGAACCTAGTATTGTTGAAGAGGAGCAAACTAGTATCGTTGTTGAAGAGGAACAATCTTACAGAAAAAGTGAAGCAGAGGATTTTATCTCCGATTTCGATGAATATGGATTCCACCCGACCTATGATGCTCAAAAGAGCGAGGATGAATATTCTATAGCTGAAGAAGTTGAAGTCACTGAAGTGGTTGAGGAAAATCAGGAGTTCGACTTTCAAGACCAATCTGATGAAGAATACGGTTCAGTTCAGTATAGCACAGAAAATGATAATTTCGGCGAAATGGGATATCAGTTTTCTGAGTCAGATTGTCGACGTGCAGAAGATGATATCGAACCTGTCCCCACTGACATTCTTAAAGAACAATATTCATTACTCGGTGCGGTTTCTCAATTTCTGTTCGGTAATGAAAAATCAAAAGAAGAATATAATTGCCCTCGAAGGGAAAAATTAGCTCATAGAACTGAAGGTTGCAGTACTCCAGTGAGTGCAGTTAATAAATCACTTGATGAGCAAGGAATTCCTTTGACCAAACAGGAGCTCAATGCTTTTAGTGCTCAATTGGAATCCCAGAAGAAATTTGAGGGCTCCACGAAGGATAAAATAAAGGATCTTGTTCATGAAAAGCAAATCATAGAAACACTAAAAAAGACTGCAGATAAAAAAAGAAAGGAAGGCGATTTATTAAAAGAGAACGGATTAATGGATAAAGATAAGGCTGAAATGCTGAGGAAGGATATTTCGGTAGCAGAAGCTGGATCCCTCATGCACAGTATCTTTCGATTTTTAAAATCGCCAATGAATGGTGCAAGTGTTTCAGAAGACACTTTAGGATCAGGAGCACTTCTATCACAGATGTATGATGATATTGAAAGAGAAATGAATGGCGAGGAAGTTGAAGAAAAAGAAAGAGACTATATTCCTAAATAAAGGGACACCTAACTCGATTAACTGATTTACCGAGCAGCGTTGTAGACGTAGCTCGGTAATTATCAATATGTTCTAAATCTTACTCCTTTAGACAATCTATATAAATAACTCAATTCACTGAAAGCCAATCCATAATCCATTATATGCAGGAGTAGAAAAGGTTGATCACTAGCAAATGGTCCTATTTTTAATTTTTATAAAAAGTCATTCTTACTTGTTCCAATTTTAATATCAATTTAATATTTCCTCGGTTAGTTAATTTTCATTACATGATGTATTTTTCTTAATTAAATAGAAATGCATAAATAGTCTATTAATAAGTCCTTCAACGAGTTGGGTATCAAAGGGTGAGATATGGGTAAACCAGTTCATGTTGTAATAATAGGTGGTGGGATTTCGGGATTGACTTTGGCTAATTTATTAGTTCATGGGAATAAAAGAGTTAAATTTCATGTAACCATATTAGAATCCCGACCCTATTCTTCTAATCAAGAAAGTATCGGTGGAGGTATAGGTATTTGGCCGTCAAGTCAATTGGTATTGAAGAATATGCCAAACTACCAAAATTTTATTGAACAAAATGGGTTTCCTATGCCATTCCCTAGTTATCGGGATTCTAATGGAAGGATATTGGCAAGAGCTAATGAAGATTTTGGAGACCGATTTCCTGTTCAATGTTTAAACCGCGATGATTTAATAAATATGCTGCTAGCCGGTTTAAAAAATAGAGAGGATGTTGAAATTATTACATCACAAAAAATTAACGGATACAAAAGACATAATGATAAAATTGTAGTTAATATTGATGGTAATAAATCATGTAAAGGTGATTTACTCATCGCTTGTGATGGCATTCATTCAAAAATCAGAAATTGTCTCATGTCTGAGTTAGGACTCCCACCAGTCCTCGAGACCGATCTGGGTTATACTTATTTTCGCGCAAATACTGAGATCCCTGTAGATTCCAAACATAAATGGTGGTCAGCATCATTCGAAACATGGGGAACTTACAAATCTAAAAAGTATGGAAACCATGAAATTCGATTTGGTTATGTTCCGCTAAAACCACCAAATGTCTTTTGGTTTATCGCCATTAAAACGCAAGAAAATCACAAATATTTATCGCCAATTAATGGTGTTAAAGTAACTGACGAAGACACTAAGAAGTTTCTAATGGATTTGGTTCGTTCATGGAAACCAATTCATACAGATTCTGGAGATGTTGTAGTTAATTATGAAGAGTTAATTCATCTAACAAATAAAATAATAAGAACTGACATTGCCAAAATTAAAGGGGTTGAAAAATTTCCTTGGACATCACAAGACAATCGGGTTGTGCTAATGGGGGATTCAGCTCATGCTACTGCACCGAATATTGCTCAGGGAGCTGGCTTGTGTATAGAAGATGCAGCTTGTTTGGCATCCAAGCTGAACCGAGTTGATTATTTACAAGGTATATCGGAGTATGAGCGAGAACGAAAACCAAATGCTAAAAGAGTTCAAAATGTCGCGGACTTAGTTGCGACAGTAGGACAAGTTAAAAATCCATTACTTAGAATGCTAAGAAATGGCATAATGCGTACAGCTACTACTTTAGTGCCTTCGCTGCAACGACGCATATTTGAATATTCGGTATCTTTCAGTTTAGGTGGCTCAACAAAGTCACTATATTGGCAAGTACCTAGATTATCGATCACGGATGATTCGTTATCTTCTTTATTCGGTAGACTTTTCCCTACTTCCAGTTTACTTGATGCGCATGTAAAAGAATTTAAAACTTCTAGTGTCGGGGGTAGTGGTTTAGGTGTTGTTACAGTAGAAAAACCTACATCTTTTGCAAAGATACTCGGAACTTTTGCAGGTTTTCCCAGTGATATGAATCAACAACCCTTTTACGCAGAGGTCATCAATTTATCTAAAGATGTACAACGTTGGAACAGAATATTTGGCTACAACACGCCACAACAGAAAACATATTCAACCACACATTCGCTATATTGCGGATTTAACCGACAAATGTATTTAAGTGAAGGTGTGGGTGGTTTTCTGGACAATGCTATTCGATTTATCTATAAAGTAACGCTTCAATCCGATAAGTCGCTAAAATATGAATCCCAAGGTATAACCTTTTTTGATTCATTCAAAATCCCATTACCCTCTTTTTTATTACCAAAATCAGAGTGGAGCGAAAAACCAACAAAACATGGATGGGAATTTGATGGCAAAGTAACTTTTCCTATGATAGGCACCTTATTGCATTATTATGGCCATTTTAAAATTGATAAGAGGAACATGGTAAGAAATAGAAGGATCATTATAGCAGGTGGCTCTGGAATGATTGGGAAAGAAGTGTGTTTGGAGTTTATCAAAAAAGGGTATGACGTATATTGCTTAAGTCGTTCTGTGAATACTCAAATAAATATTGAAGGAGTCAAAGTCAGATGCATTGATGAAGATTGGTCAGAGCTAATTGATAAAAATACAATTATATTAAATTTAAGTGGAGCAAATCCTGGTGCTAAAAGATGGAGCTCTTCGGTAAAATCAGATATAGCAGAATCACGCTTTCAAGTAATTGATACAATAATTCGTAATATAGAAAGAGCCTCCGAAAAACCTTTAAAGTATCTACAAGCTTCAGCAGCTGGATTTTATGGTGATGCCGGCAATGCAATTTTGACTGAAGAAAGCGAATCAGTCGTCGGTGGTGAACCCGGAACAAAATTCAGAGTAGAAGTCTGTAAGGAAATTGAAAAAAGAGCAAAGAGAGCGAATTGTGATGTGGTTAATTTAAGAATTGGACATGTTTTATCTAATACTGGTGGTCTTTTACCCTATTATAGACGATCTGCTTTTTTCAATGCAGGCAGGTTTGGTTCTGGTCATCAATTTGTACCTTTTGTACATGTTCGGGATCTTGCGAAAGCTATTGAATTTATTGCGAGCAACAACAACATTATTGATGGCGCAATAAATATCACTGCTCCGCAGCCGTGTAGTAATTCTGAAATGTTGAACGAGTTGCGATTGATTAAGTGGGGACCGGGAGTACCAATTCCGGAATCAGCTTTAAAATTAATAATCGGTGAATCATCTGTGGTATTAACGGATTCCGAACGAGTACAGCCGAAGAGGTTACTCGATAGCGGATTCAAATTTGATTATAATACCATAAGTGAATCCCTACATGGATTGCAGTAGAAACCTTGGAGACTCCAGTTTGCATCGCTTATGTCACACCTATTTACTAAATTTCTCCCCGTATCCGGAATTTCTACTTGTGATAGGGATGATTATTAATAATAGACCAGGCTCTGTATAAAGTTTCTAACAAAATAATGCGGACTAGGGGGTGGGGTAGAGTGAGTTTTGATAAAGACCAACGTTCATTACATAATTTAAGTATTTCTGGAGAAAGACCTTCGGGTCCACCGATTATAAAGCAGAGATGGCTGCTTGTTTGTTGTAATTGAGATATTTTAAGCGCTAATTCTTCGCTGCTAAATGCTTTGCCTTCAATATCCAGAGCAATAATTCGTGCGTTATTGGGTAAAGCATCTTTGATAAGCGCAGATTCCTTTTCTAATATTCGCAATAAATCTGATGATTTACCTCGGCGAATCAATGGTATTTCAATGAGTTTGAGTTGAACACCATCATTTAAGCGTTTGGCATACTCATTAGCCCCTTGGTTAACCCAGTCGGGCATTTTATTGCCTAAAGTAATGATGGTGATTTTTAACATAATGATTTAATAAAAGTATTTAATCTTTGATCGGCTCTTCCCACAGGCCTTCCAGATTATAATATTGCCTGTATTCAGGCTGCATGACATGAATGATAAAGTCACTAAAGTCAATAAGCACCCAGTCGCCGGTTTCCAGTCCTGTACAATTCATGGCAGGAGAGCCAGCAGATTTCATATCTTCCATTATTTTTTGTGAAATTGCTTTAACATGCCGAGAAGAACGTCCTGAAGCAATAATCATATAATCAGTAATTGTCGTCTGTTTTCGAACATCAATTACTTTAACATCAATAGCTTGATTGTCATCAAGCAACTGCAACAGTTTAGTTAACATTGGGTTTTGATTTGACATAAATGAGACTAATTATTTATAAAAAGCGCCGAATGATAGCAGTATTTTCCCTATTTAAAAAGAGCTGAATGAACCTGCGCAACTCAATTACAGGTAAAATCGCTGGTTAATACAAAAAAATATTTATTAATCATAAGCTTATTTTATTTTTTGTAACGTTTCAATAAGTCGGGGCAAAAAGCACAGCCTACTTTCTGCGGCTTGTCCGCAGAATCCAGGAGTTTCGCTCTGTGCCTGGATCTCTGGATCCTGCGGACAAGCCGTAGGACGTAGAGGAAAAATGCAATTTGCCCCGACTTATTGAGACGTTACATTTTTTTGCATTAAGAGTGTAGGGATTCTCTATTTTGAGGTAGATGAAACAAAATGGTGCCTAAGCTCCATTTTGTTTCAATTTCAAAGATGATGACTCAGTTGAATGCGTATGAGTTAATAAGAATTTGATTACTGCAAATAAGACCAGGCAGCATAAAGCAGCAATAAATAGTATTCCTAATTGTTGAGTGAATGCTGCAGCATAAAGAGTTTTTAATACTGCAATATTTGTTTCGCCCGAAGGAATAGCTGTTAATGAAGCCAGTTTGCCTGATAAAAATCCGCCAATTCCCAGAGAAACAAAAAAGATACCCATCAGGGTGCTCACTTTGTTTTTGTCTGCAAGAAGTGTAATTGCAGATAATCCTACTGGAGATAATAGAAGCTCAGCCAATGAAAACATTAAATAAGCTGGGATAATTAAAAGAGGTGAGAGTAATGCATTCTTGTCAGTGAAGTTGCTGACTAAAGCAATAACAGCATAAGCTGCTGTGGTAATAAATATAGCAAGCAGAAATTTTTTTCCAATACTTAATCCACGCTCCACCAAGTTAAGTTTGGGATTTTTCTTGGCGAGAAAGTAACCAATAATCAGCATTCCTACGCTTTGAATCGTTACATAATAAGGCGCTGGGAAATGAATACCACAAAATGTTGGCTCAACAACTCGTGAAATAAATAGAGTCAATGACATAAACATTTGAAAATAGAAAGACCAGAATACTACTGAAATAATACACAATAAACCAATCACAAGAGTTTGACGTGATTGATTGGCATCTTCCTTGCTGACTGAATATAAGATATAAGCTGCTGAGAACAATACAACCAGTCCAAATATAAGATTGGCTAATTGAGGTGAATTTAAAATATAAAATGATAAGGACCACAGGAATACCATTAAGAAAATGGCGGTAACGATTTTTTTATATTGAAAAACAAAAGGATTGTAGTCTTTAATGTTGTATTTTTTGATACCATGCAAAAAAACGAGGAAAGCTATGATCATCCCAATTGCAGCACTGGTGAAAGAGGCAACCCATCCAAAATACTCGTTTAATATACTTGGTAGTGTGGTTCCTAAAATAATACCTGTAGTAATTCCCATATAAAAAATAGTAAAACCACTCTCACGACGAGCAGATCCCGTAAGATATTCATTTCCTAAAAGGGAGGAAATATTCGGCTTCAATAGTCCCGTTCCTACGGCAATTGCTGCAAGAGATGCTGTAAGTACAGTAGTGTTATCGACTGATGATAAGATACAATAGCTCACAAAGAGTACAACTGCACCGAGTAAAACAGCGCGTTTTTGCCCTATTAATTTATCTGCAATCCAGCCTCCTACCACAGGGGAAAGGTAGGTCAAGGCAGTAAATGAGCCAACTAATGCATAAACTTGCTTATCCGGCCATTTGAAATGCAAAGCTAAATAAAGTGCTAAAAGAGATTGAACTACATAAAAACCATATCGTTCCCACATTTCAGTTGCAAAAAAAATACGGAGTGACTTTGGGTGTTTTTCAGAGTTGGCGTGCACTTTATTTAAATATGTGAGTTTAGGGTAACCCAATTATAACATAGTATCATGAGAGATCATAGACAATGTGTTCTCTTGAAGGTCATTATGAGTGGTAATTAGTAATTATAGTAATCAAAGTGAATAATTATTATAAGATATTTATGAGCTAAACTTATAAAGATTTATCTCAAATAGTCCGCCACTAAAATTGATATCTATGCTCTGAAATAGCTCTGGTGTATGATGCTTCTATTTTATTTTCGTTATGGAGCATTTCTTAATGGAAGACTATAAGACAAATCGAGTAATTAAAGCTAATCGAGGAAATGAAAAACAAGCCAAAAGCTGGCTTACTGAGGCGGCGCTTCGTATGTTGTGCAATAATCTTGACCCGGATGTGGCGGAGGATCCAGATTCTCTAATCGTATATGGGGGGTTAGGGAAGGCTGCTCGTAATTGGGCGTGTTTTAACAAAATTGTTGATGTTCTCAAGACATTAAATGATCAACAAACCCTGTTAATTCAATCAGGTAAACCTGTTGGTGTTTTTAACACTCATGAAGATGCACCTCGAATTCTTATTGCCAATTCTAATTTGGTCCCGCGCTGGGCTACTTGGGAACATTTTAATGAGTTGGATAAAAAAGGTTTGATGATGTATGGACAGATGACTGCAGGAAGCTGGATTTATATTGGTTCGCAAGGCATTGTTCAAGGTACTTATGAAACATTTGTTGCAGCTGCTCGTAAACACTACGCAGGAAGTTTAGAGGGACGTTGGATTTTAACTGGTGGTTTAGGTGGAATGGGAGGAGCACAAACTTTAGCCGGTACAATGGCAGGAGCGAGTGTGTTAGCTGTTGAGTGTGATATATCAAGAATAGAAAAACGTATTAAAACAAGATATTTGGATCGGTATACAACGGACTTGGATGAAGCTTTGGCATGGATAAATGAATCGTGTCAAAAGAAAAGCCCATTATCTGTGGCTGTTTTAGGAAATGCTGCAGAAATTTTTCCTCAGTTGGTTCGGCGAGGAGCTTCTCCAGCGTTAGTTACTGACCAAACGAGTGCTCATGATCCTTTAAATGGATATCTTCCTGCTGGATGGACTTTAGAGCAGGCAGCAAAATTGCGTAAAACTGCACCGGATAAAGTGGTTACTGCAGCAAAACAGTCTATGGCGGTCCAGGTTCATGCAATGCTTGAATTCCAAAAAAGAGGCATTCCTGTTTTTGATTATGGGAATAATATAAGGCAAATGGCTTTTGAAGCGGGAGAAAAAAGTGCTTTTGAATTTGAAGGTTTTGTTCCTGCTTACATCCGACCTTTATTTTGTGAAGGCATAGGGCCTTTTAGGTGGGTTGCTTTATCAGGAGATCCTGAAGATATTTATGCCACTGATGAAATGGTTAAAAAATTAATTCCAGATAATCAACATCTGCATAATTGGCTGGATATGGCGAAGAAGAAAATTGCATTTCAGGGATTGCCGGCGCGTATCTGTTGGGTTGGGTTAAAAGATCGTGCTCGTTTAGCATTGGCCTTTAATGAAATGGTTCGTAATGGGGAAGTTAAAGCGCCTATTGTGATAGGAAGGGATCATTTAGACTCTGGCTCAGTGGCCAGCCCTAATCGTGAAACTGAAGGGATGATTGATGGTAGTGATGCGGTATCTGATTGGCCATTACTCAACGCTTTATTAAATTGTGCGAGTGGTGCAACTTGGGTTAGCATCCATCATGGTGGTGGAGTAGGTATGGGATTTTCACAACATGCTGGAGTTGTGATTGTTGCAGATGGTACTGATAAAGCTGCAAAACGTTTGGCAAGAGTGCTCCATAATGATCCGGCGACCGGTGTCATGCGTCATGCGGATGCAGGGTATGAACTTGCAAAAAAATGCGCTAAAGAAAACTCACTTTGGCTGCCTATGGAATCTTAGAACAGACTTTGTTTGGACTTTTATCTAACAAACTTTTGGTTCTAGTTGTGATCTCAATATTGGGTTAAAAAAAAGACCCAATGACATTTAAGGAGGTAAATTAATGCAAGAATCTTTTATTCTTCAACCTGGCGAGTTGAACTTGCAGTCAATCAAATATATTTTAAATCAGCAATTGCATTGTGTTCTGGCTAAAGAAGCATTTGAGAAGATTCATGCATCGCATCAAACGGTTAAAAAAGTAATTCTCGATAAAAAAACGGTATACGGAATTAATACGGGTTTTGGCTCGTTGGCAAATCAAACAATTTCAGAGGAAAACCTGAAACAGTTACAGCGAAATATAGTTCTTTCCCACGCTTGTGGAACAGGTGAGCTGTTGTCTGATGAAATTGTTGCCTTAATTTTACTGCTTAAGATAAATAATTTGGCTCAAGGATATTCTGGAGTTCGCCTGGAATTGATTGAAGCACTAATCTCTTTATTCAATCACAAAATTTATCCCTGCATTCCCTCGAAGGGTTCAGTAGGTGCTTCTGGTGATTTGGCCCCATTAGCCCACATGTCTTTGCCGTTATTAGGGGTAGGTGAGGTACGTCATCAAGGAAAAGTAATCAGTGCGATTGAGGGATTGAAAATCGCGGGTTTAAAGCCAATTGAATTGGAAGCAAAAGAAGGACTTGCTCTTTTAAACGGGCTACAAGCTTCTACGGCTATTGCTTTAAGTGCCTTGTTTATTACAGAAACTTTGTTTGAAACAGCACTAGTTGCTGGTGCTTTATCAGTGGATGCGGCAAATGGCAGTGATGTGCCATTTGATGAACGGATTCAAAAGGTACGAGGTCATGAGGCACAGCAAAATGTAGCAGCATGCTATAGAGAATTATTAGCTGGAAGTGAGATCCGCGAGGCTCATCGCCATTGCACGCGAGTACAAGATCCTTACTCATTAAGGTGTCAGCCCCAAATTATGGGTGCGATATTGCATCAAATTCGATTTGTAAGAAAGACTTTAGACGTTGAAATCAATGCTGTTTCTGATAACCCACTTGTTTTTAATGAGCAAGAGCAAATTATTTCAGGAGGCAATTTCCATGGGGAGATTGTTGCCATGGCGGCTGATAATCTTGCTTTGGCTGTAGCTGAGATAGGAGCAGGTGCCGAACGACGCATCGCGCTGCTAATTGATAAAAACTTTAGTGGTTTACCTGCTTTTCTCATTAAAGAAAGCGGCTTAAATTCAGGATTTATGATTGCTCATGTTACTGCAGCAGCTTGTGCCAGTGAGAACAAGGCGCTTGCCCATCCACATTCAGTAGATAGTCTTCCAACTTCTGCGAATCAAGAAGATCATGTATCTATGGCAACCAGCGCTGCCCGACGGTTACATGAGATGAATGATAATACTGCAACTATTTTAGCTATTGAGTTATTAGCAGCGGGACAGGGAATTGAATTTCATAAACCACTAAAATCATCGACATTATTAGAAAAATTTCATCAACGCATTCGTTCTAATGTTGCAGCTTATGATACGGATCGTTTTTTTGCACCTGATATTGCCATAATCAAGCAAAAGATTTTCGATAAGGAGTTTACCACACCATTTTTCCATTTGTGGAATAAAAATTAGGGATGAACGTGAGCATAGAAATTTATACCGATGGAGCATGTAAAGGAAATCCAGGGCCTGGTGGCTGGGGGGTGTTGCTTCGTTATAAAGGACAAGAAAAAACCTTACATGGAGGAGAAGCACATACGACGAACAATCGTATGGAACTTATGGCCGCTATCAAAGGTTTGGAAGCTTTAAAACGCCCTTGTGACGTTGATTTATATACTGATTCTCAGTATTTGAGACAAGGTATGACGGATTGGTTGGCCAACTGGAAATTAAATGGTTGGCGTAATTCCAAAAAGGAGCCTGTGAAAAATGCAGATCTTTGGAAGTTATTAGATGAATTGGCTTCGCGTCATAAAATAAATTGGCACTGGGTAAAAGGACATTCAGGTCATGTGGAAAATGATTTGGTTGATGCTTTAGCAAACCAAGCAATCGAAGAGTTAAGTGAGTAAATAATGCGTCAGATTGTTTTAGATACAGAAACTACGGGTATAGGGCATGAGCATGGGCATCGGGTGATTGAAATAGGCTGTGTCGAATTAGTGGACAGAAAATTAACCGGCAAGCATTTCCATGTTTATCTCAATCCAGAACGCCAGGTTGATGAGGGTGCTTTTCGTGTCCATGGGATTAGTGATGAATTTTTGCGGGATAAACCTTTATTTGCGGAAAAGGCTGATGAGTTTTGGCAGTTTATTATTGGTGCTGAGTTAATCATTCATAATGCTCCCTTTGACGTGGGATTTTTGAATTCTGAGTTGAGGCTTATCAAATGGAATAAGAAATTAGAAGACTTTTGTACTATTATTGATACACTCGTTTTGGCACGTGAAAAATATCCTGGGCAACGAAATAGTTTGGATGCTTTATGTAAACGATATGGCATCGATCACTTTAATCGTGAACTTCATGGTGCTTTGCTTGATGCCGAGATTCTTGCATACGTGTATTTAGCAATGACAGGTGGCCAAACCAGCTTATTTGCCGAGGTTGAAGAAACATCAAGTCATGCTAAAGCAAAGGCTCAAGAAGTTGCAGCGCTTCATTTGGCAAATCCTATTGTTGTACCAGCAGATAGTGGAGAATTGGAGTTGCATCAAGCTTTTGTTGATTTTTTACACAAAAAATCAGGTATTAATCATTGGGGCGAGAACTGATTTTTGGGAGGTAGTTCTCCTGTACATTTTATGGGATAACGTTCGTTAACACCATAAAAGGCATTGAAATGCCTTTTATGGTGAACTCACATTTAACTTCTTAGCTTTTGGGAATTAAATATTTTATTGCAAAATCTTTACCGATACACTCGCCAAGTGCTTTTCCCCACACTCCTGCATTGTCGGTATTAATTTTATCTGGAATATTAGCGTAAAGCTCTTGTTGACATTTACTGACACTATCGGGAATTTTAGATACACATTGGTCATAAGTCATTTTGATGTCATCAAGGCGTTTTTTTAGTTGAGGGTCATTCTCAAATCCCTTGCAAATGAGATCAGGTAATAATGGCGTAACTGATTTTAGCCAGCTGTCTTTTGATATATCAACTGCGTTATTAGACGAGGAGCCGGTAGAACTACTAGTACCAGTAGTAGTACTACCAGTGCTAGTAGAACTGCTGGTAGATCCGCCAGCCTTATCTTCAGCACTTGTAGTGAAAGAAATCAATGTACATCCCAAAAAAATGGAAGAAGCTACAAGCAAATGTTTAGTCATGATGAAGTACCTTATTAACATCCTTTCATTAATAGTAGGACAAATATTCTTTGTTTGCGTAAAAATAATTTATTTTGGTTAAAAATTAAACTAAAATATAGGAGACGATGGATAAATAATTAGGAATTATTATGGAAAAACAAAGTTCTATTTTATCATTGGTATATTTTTTATTCATTCTTTTCTTCTGTTTCCTTTTTTCTTCTCCAGCTTTAGCAAACACTTTTGTTTTCAATCCCAATACGCTTACATGGAAGGCTATTGATTCAAATGGAAAAGTTGTTCGCACTGGAAAAGGTTCTGGCGGTAAACGATATTGCCCAGATATACATAGAGGATGTAAAACTCCAAGCGGTGTTTTTACGATTTGGAGTAAGGGAGGACCAGGCTGCAAATCTAGTCGTTATCCAGTAGGTAAGGGCGGTTCACCTATGCCATATTGCATGTTTTTCTCAAAATATTATGCGATACACGGTTCTTATGAAGTGCCAAATTATAATGCAAGCCATGGCTGTATACGAGTTCATCCTGGTGATGCTAAATGGCTAAGCAAAAATTTTATTAGGATAGGAACGAAGGTTATTGTTAAACCTTATTGATTTTTGCAAGATGAAATGCAATAAAGCAGAAATTCAGTTTCAGCTTTATTGCACCTAAATGATAATGTTTAGTAATCATCCTCATCATCAATACTGAACGATGAGCCGCATCCGCAAGTGGTTTTTGCATTTGGATTACGAATCACAAATTGTTCGCCTTGTATCCCTTGGACATAATCAATTTCAGCTTGATGCAAGTATTGATAACTCATTGAATCAATGAGAAGTTTTACTGAAGATATACCATCTGAACATTGCTGAATAACTACGGTATCATCCTCATTGATTTCTTCATCAAAGCTGAATCCGTACTGAAATCCAGAACAACCTCCACCCGTAATTGAGACTCGTAGATTCAAGTTTGAATTATCTTCTTCTTTTATTAGCTCAGCCACCTTGTCTGCTGCATTAACAGTAAAGTGGATGTCGCTCGTACTGGTAGCAGGGGATATATCAATAGCAGCCATCTTTAACTCCCGTTTTATAATACAAGTATAATGTATTTATCTAATAATTTGTTCAATTGTTGCCCCACCTAGACATTGGTTTTTATCATAAAAAACTACATATTGTCCTGGAGTAACCGCTCTTTGCGGATTTGAAAACATTACATAATGCTGATGTTCATTCTGAGGAGATATGATACAGCCTTGTTCTGCTTGCCTGTATCTTGTTTTAGCATAGCAGGTAAGCGGTAAATTATCCTTGCAATCAGCTAGCCAATGGATTGGACCGCAAATCAGACCTTGTGCATAGAGCATTGGATGTTGGCTACCTTGGGCCACATATAAAGTATTGGTAGCAACTTCTTTATCAACTACATACCACGGATCATAGGTTGAATTTTGTAAACCTCCGATACCTAATCCTTGTCTTTGGCCCAAAGTGTAAAACATTAATCCATCATGTTTGCCCAGAACTTTGCCATCGGTGCTTTTTATCTCACCTGGCCGTGCCAAGATGAATTCTTGTAAAAAAGATTTAAAACGCTTTTCACCAATAAAACAAATACCTGTCGAATCTTTTTTAGCTTGTGTCACCAGGCCAAGTTTTCTAGCAAACTCTCTAATTTCAGGTTTTGTATAATCACCAACTGGAAACAGGGTTTTTGCCAAAGCCTTAGGATCTACTGCATGAAGAAAATAGGTTTGATCTTTATCACGATCTTTTGCTTTATATAAAAGTCCAACATCTCCCTCTGTTTTATTTTTAGCGTAATGTCCTGTCGCAATATAGTCAGCGCCAAGGTTCAATGCATGATTTAAAAAAGCATTAAATTTGATTTCCTTATTGCACAATACATCAGGATTCGGAGTTCTTCCTTTTTCATATTCACTTAAAAAATGGGTGAACACTTTTTGCCAGTACTCTTCAGAAAAATTAACCGCATGGAGAGGAATATGTAATTGATTACATACAGCTTGAGCATCAGCAAGATCTTGGGTTGCAGGGCAAAAACCATCCTTATCATCCTGTTCCCAGTTTTTCATAAACAGGCCTTCTACTTGGTAGCCTGCTTCTTGTAACAACCATGCTGCAACTGAGGAATCAACACCACCAGACATTCCAACAATAACTTTAGCTTTCATAAAATTGAGATACCGCTTAATATTCTATGTTATCAGAAACTGTAGCTTTAAGATGTGTAAAATGTATCATCCAAAGCTGTTGCTCTATCAATAGAGCCTGTTTACAATTCTACTCTCTGGCTAAAATGCTGCAGCATTTTGACTCAAGATAGCGAATTGTAAACAGGCTTTAACACTTATTAAAAAATATAACTCTTTAGGATACGACAATAATGCTCCACTTACAAGAAATGGTTAAACAAGGGCAACAAACTAAGACCGTAACACTCAGTGAGCGTTTACCCAATTTTATTACCTCAACCTGTCAGCTGGATATTACGTATCATGTTGAAACTAAGGAAGATTTTTATCTAATCCATCTTCATGTTAAGGGCGAGTTGCCTGTTCAATGCCAGCGTTGTCTGGACGAATTTAAATTTCCATATGATAATATGACTATAGTTGCTGTATGTCGTAATGATGAGAGAGCAGAACAGATATTGGAGTATTACGAGTGTATTGTTTCTGAAAATTTGCAAGTAAGTTTGGAAGATATGCTAATTGATGAGTTACATCTCTACGCGCCACAATTTCATCCAAAAATAAATGATTGCAGCAGTGAAATAAATCAAATTTTAATGGGAAAAAAATGAATTTTATTGAAATTTTATCTAATTAACACTAATATTCCCGCTTTATGAATGCAATTTGTTTAGGAGTAATACAATGGCCGTACAACAAAATAAAAAATCACGCTCACGTCGTGACATGCGTCGTTCGCATGATGCTTTGACCAAACCCACACTATCCGTTGATTCAACTACTGGTGAAACACATCGTCGCCATCATATGACAGAAGATGGTTATTATCGTGGCAGAAAAGTGATTGATACTGATAACGTTTACGAAGACGAAAAAGAGTAAGTTTCTTGAAAAATATCACCATTGCAATCGATGCGATGGGTGGGGATCATGGTTTAGGTGTTGTGATTCCTGCCTGTATTCGCGCGGCAAAAGATAATCCTGATTTGAAGCTCATTCTTGTTGGAGTTCACGACAAGATTCATGCATTTTTAAAAAAGCAGGGGATGGCTTCTTCAAATCAATTTTCCATAGTACATGCTTCTGAAGTGGTGACTATGGATGAGTTGCCTTCACATGCCTTGCGAAATAAAAAAGATTCGTCCATGCGTGTCGCCATCAATTTGGTGAAAGAGGGCATGGCACAGGCTTGTGTTAGTGCCGGAAATACCGGTGCACTAATGGCTACAGCACGTTATGTTTTAAAGACTTTACCAGGAATCGATAGACCTGCAATTGTTTCTGAACTGCCAACTATGCGTGGTAGAACATGGGTGATTGACTTAGGTGCTAATGTGGATTCTTGTGCGGAGCATTTATTTCAATTCGCAGTTATGGGATCTGCGCTAGTGCAGGCAGTAGCTAATAAACCCAAACCGAAAATCGCCTTATTGAATATTGGCGTGGAAGAAATGAAGGGAAATGATCAAGTGAAGCGTACGGCTCATATGCTTGCTGAATGCGATGTTATGAATTATGTAGGTTATGTAGAGGGTGATCATTTTTATACCGGAGAGGTAGACTTAGTTGTCTGTGACGGTTTTGTGGGGAATGTTGCCTTAAAAGCGAGCGAGGGCCTTGCAAAGTTTTTTGTAAGTTTACTCATGGAGTCATTTAATAGGAATTGGTATACCAAACTTTCTGCTTTAATTGCTCGTCCTGCATTAAAGCATCTTAAGAAACGTTTCGATCCCTCTCGTTATAATGGTGCAAGTATGCTCGGTTTGAATGGCATAGTGGTAAAAAGCCATGGTGGTGCTAATGAACTTGGGTTTCAACATGCTATTGAACAAGCAGTTCTTGAAGTTAAAAATAATGTAGTTGATTTAGTGCGGGTTCAAATAAATGATTTTATAAATCAGGGATTGCTGTTATGAAAAATGCTGTAATACGTGGGACTGGAAGTTATATTCCTGAAAAACAACTTACCAATCTTGAGCTGGAGTCAATGCTGGATACCAGCGATGAGTGGATTGTTACTCGAACTGGCATTAGTAGTCGTAGCATTGCACAACCTTATGAAACTACCTCGTATATGGCATCCAAAGCTGCTGAACAAGCATTAAGCGCTTCAGGTTTGGACGCTGATGAAATTGATTTGATATTAGTTGCTACGTGTACTCCAGATCATTTTTTTCCTGGAGTAGCTTGCTATGTTCAGCATGCTTTAAAAATTAAGCGACCTATACCTGCTTTTGATGTTGGTGCTGCATGCAGTGGCTTTGTTTATGTAATGGATATTGCAAAACAGTATATTTCTGCTGGCGCTGCAAAAAATATTCTGGTTATTGGTAGTGAGAGCATGTCCAGGGCTGTGGATTGGACTGATCGTTCAACCTGTGTTTTATTTGGTGATGGTGCCGGGGCAGTAGTTCTAAGTGCCAGTGACAGACAAGGTCTTATGGGGAGTGTGCTGCATGCTTCTTATGATGCTGAAAAATTATTAAATCTTAGTAATGCAACATTTGATAATCAACGTGCTACGATTAGTATGCGTGGTAATGAGGTTTTTAAAATTGCTGTCAAAATTATGGGTGATGTCGTAGATGAAGTTTTAGAAGTGAGTCATTTGAAAAAATCTGATATTCAATGGTTAATCCCTCATCAGGCAAATATGCGTATCATTCAAGCCATTGCTAAAAAACTTGACCTTCCTATGTCACAAGTTATCGTTACTATTGGTAGCCAAGGTAATACTTCGGCTGCATCTATTCCTTTGGCTCTAGACCATTCTATTCGAACCAATCAGATTAAGAGAGATGAACTGTTATTGATTGAGTCCTTTGGTGGTGGAATGACTTGGGGAGCTATGGTAATTCGTTATTAATAATTTATTTGAGTTAACTATTGAATTAAATTTTTAGTTCGGAGCTATTTTTGATATGGTAAAAACAGCATTTGTATTTCCCGGGCAAGGTTCACAATCAATAGGAATGTTGGCTGATTTTGAGTTGCAGTATCCTATTGTTGTAAAGACTTTTGCAGAAGCATCAGAAGCAGTAGGTTATGATCTATGGAAACTAGTGCAACATGGTCCTGAAGAAAAGCTAAATCAGACAGAGCATACTCAAGTCGTAATGCTTACTGCTGATGTGGCTGTATATCGAGTATTGATGCAGCATAATGTTGCCCAGCCAATAATTATGGCTGGCCATAGTTTAGGTGAATATGCCGCATTGGTTTGTGCTGATGCATTATCATTATTTGATGCTGCATGTTTGGTAGCCCGTAGAGGACAAGTAATGCAAAACGCAGTGCCTTTGGGCTTAGGTGCTATGGCTGCAATTGTTGGTTTAACGGATGAGCAAGTAAAAACCTTATGTGATCAAGCCAGCCAAGCAAATGAAGTGGTGACTCCTGCAAACTATAATGCAATCGGACAGGTAGTTGTTGCAGGTCATACTCCAGCAGTTACACGAATGTTAGGATTAGCTGAGGAAGCTGGGGCACGTCTAGCTAAAGTGATTCCAGTCAGTGTTCCATGCCATTGCCCTTTATTGTTTGATGCTGCAGCATCCTTTGCTGAATACCTGGCTAAAATTGAATTCAAAAAGCCCAAAAGTGATGTGGTGAGTAATGTTGATTTAAGTATTTATCATTCAGGGCAACATATACGTGAAAAGTTAAAGGAGCAGTTATATAGCCCAGTTCGTTGGGTTGAAACAATTCAACTTTTTAAAAATAATGGTATAGAGCTAATTCTTGAATGTGGCCCAGGGAAAGTACTTGGTGGGTTAGTTAAAAGAATAGATAGAAGCTTAAATACTATTAGTGTTTACGATACTATTAGCCTGGATCAGGTGGAAGAGCAATTTGCATAGTCTAGAAGTATAGAAGTGGCCCCAGATTGTATGCTGAGATGTAGCGTGAGCTATGGCCTAACTTGTGTTAGCGTAGAACCTGAAATTGTTTGCCAAATGCGCAATTTACAAAAATAAACATTTTCTATTGAGGAAAATAAATGATGAGTCTAGAGGGAAAAATTGCCTTAGTCACAGGGGCAAGCCGGGGAATAGGACGGGCTATAGCTCTTAAATTAGCACAGCAAGGTGCTTTGGTATTTGGTACAGCCACTACAGAACAAGGTGCTCAATCAATTAACGCCTATTTTGAAAAAGAAAAATTATCAGGTAAAGGGTTGGTTCTTGATGTTACAAACTCAGAGCAAATTGAAAAAGTGATCAGTGAATTGGCTAAAGAGAACCAGACTCCTTCAATATTAGTGAATAATGCCGGGATAACCTCAGATAATTTACTGCTACGTATGGATGATGAAGAATGGTATAAGGTAATTGAAACGAATTTGAATTCAATATACAAAATGTCTAAAATTTGTATAAAGCCCATGTTTCGAGCACGATGGGGACGAATTATTTCTATTGGGTCAGTGGTTGGTTCAAGCGGAAATTCAGGCCAAGTGAATTATACTGCAGCAAAAGCCGGCATTGTTGGTTTCAGTAAGTCTTTAGCTCAAGAAGTAGGAAGCAGGGGAATTACTGTTAATGTTGTTGCTCCCGGTTTTATTGATACAGATATGACAGCAGCTTTACCTGATATGGTAAAGGATGAAATGTTAAAAAGAATTCCTATGCGTAAGCTGGGAGAGCCTGGGGATATAGCTGAAGCTGTTGCTTTTTTAGCATCAGAAAGTGCCAAATATATCACAGGTGAAACAATTCATGTCAATGGCGGCATGTATATGGACTAAATGCACTTGCGTTATCTGTATAAATGAATAAACTATACCACTTCCATTTAACTTTGGTTGTTTTAGTTTTTTTGAATTGCTTTTAAATTTAAGTGATTAGATTAAAAAATGACGCCTGGCTTGTTTGTTAAATTGGTTAAATAAATATGAGGCATGCTTTTCAAGCAATTAAAGTTAAGTGGAAGTAGTATGGTAATTAACCCGAAGTTTTTTAAATTTCTATCAACCGAAAGAGGAAAATCAAGTTATGAGTACAGTTGAAGAGCGTGTTCGCAAAATTGTTGTTGAACAATTAGGTGTTAAAGAAGAAGAGTTAAAGAATGATGCATCATTTGTTGATGACTTAGGTGCTGATTCT
This sequence comes from Legionella bozemanae, assembly GCF_001648595.1. Lineage (GTDB taxonomy): Bacteria > Pseudomonadota > Gammaproteobacteria > Legionellales > Legionellaceae > Legionella > Legionella bozemanae. The sequence goes on from NZ_LBAW01000007.1 coordinate 53,946, forward strand.
TTAGACACTGTGGAATTGGTTATGGCTCTTGAAGAAGAATTTGAAACAGAAATTCCTGATGAAAAAGCTGAAAAAATTACCACAATTCAAGAAGCGATTGATTATATTGAATCTAATTTAAATAAAGAAGAAGCGTAACAGTTTTCTTTTATCCCATCCTCTCCTGTGCTTAGCGTGTGGGAGATGATGGGAGTGTTTTACGAGGAGCTTTCATTGAATAAGCGGCGTATAGTAATTACTGGTATGGGTATGGTTACCCCTGTCGGACTTAATGTAGAAGAAACTTGGCAAAATATATTGGCTGGTGTAAGTGGCGTTGTTTTGGCAGATGAGTTTGATGCCAACGAGTACAGCACACGAATATGGGCTAAAGTTAAGAATTTTAATATTGAGAACTATGTTCCGCTCAAAGATGCACGTAAAATGGATGTATTTACCCAATACGGTATTGCTGCAGCTGATGAAGCAATGCTTGATTCGGGTTTGAAGATTGATGCAAATTTATCAAATCGTATTGGTGTAGCTGTAGGTGCAGGTATTGGTGGCATCCAGACAATTACCAATAATCAGGATAAACTGATGGCAGGTGGTCCTCGCAAGGTTTCTCCATTTTTTATTCCAGCGGGTATTATCAATATGGTTGCTGGACAGATTTCAATTAGACATCAGCTTAAAGGTCCCAATATTGCAGTTGTTACTGCATGCACTACAGGAACACACAATATTGGTCTTGCTGGACGAATGATTGCTTACGGCGATGCTGATGTCATGGTATGTGGTGGGGCCGAAATGACCTTAACACCGCTATGTTTGGCAGGATTTTCTGCTGTACGTTCCTTATCTAAGCGTAATGATGATCCTGCAAAGGCATCAAGACCTTTTGATAAGGATAGAGATGGTTTTGTTATGGGCGAGGGTGCTGGTGTTCTTGTATTAGAAGAATATGAGCATGCTAAAGCTCGTGGTGCAAAAATTTATGCAGAGCTTGTAGGATTCGGTATGTCTGGTGATGCTTTTCATATCACTGCCCCAGATGATGACGCTGATGGTGCTGCTCGTGCAATGGAAGCAGCCATACATGATGCAGGCATTGATCCCGAACAGATTGATTATATTAATGCGCATGGTACATCTACTTATCTTAATGATTTGAATGAAACAAAAGCGATTAAACGTGTATTTAAGCAACACGCTTATGATTTGGCTGTGAGCTCTACAAAATCAATGACTGGTCACTTATTAGGTGCCGCCGGTGCTGTAGAAGCAATATTTAGTATTTTAGCGATCAGAGATCAAATTGCCCCGCCAACTATTAATTTGGATAATCCAGATGAAGGATGTGATTTGAACTATGTACCCTATACACCTCAAAAAAGAGCTATTAATTATGTTCTGAGTAACTCATTGGGTTTTGGTGGAACAAATGGTAGCTTATTATTTAAGCGTGTATAAATGACGTTTCCAAGACATAAAAAACTGGTGTTTTTTGTAATAATGCTGTTTTTTATGTCTTTTCTGTTTTTCTCTTTGCTTGCCTATATTCAAATCACTAGACCTATTGTTCCCAAACAAGGTTCTCCTGTTATTATCACCGTTGACCGAGCTGCTTCGGCATCACAATTTGTAAAAAATTTAAAAGAGAAAAATCTAATACACTCAAGTTCAATGCTTTTAATGATGATTCGTTATTCAGGTTTGTCTTCTCAACTTAAAGCAGGTGTATACCAAATAAACCCTGGTGAAACGCCAATGCACTTGGTGCATCGAGTTGTAGCAGGAGATGTTATAACGCAAAATTTTACGATAATTGCAGGGACTACTCAGCAGAAAATTTCTCAAGATTTGATGAAAGCAGCATATTTAAGTTATCGTTCGGAGGATTGGAGCTCAATTAAGGGCGAACATCCCAATGCTGAAGGATTATTACTTGCTGATACCTATCAATATTCCGGTGGAAGTAGTGCTAAAAGTTTGTTGGAGCATGCTCATCGTAATTTAATTAATTATTTAAATATGAGTTGGGCTAACAGGGAACCTAACTTGCCTTATAAAAGCCCATATGAATTGCTTACAGCAGCCTCAATAATTGAAAAAGAAACAGCTATTCCACAAGAGCGAAAATTGATTTCAGGTGTAATGGTTAACCGCTTAAATAAAAAAATGCCTTTACAAATGGATCCTACGGTCATTTATGGATTAGGTACCGCATATACTGGAAAACTATCTCACAATGATTTGCTCATCGATTCGCCCTACAACTCATACCATAATCGCGGGTTACCGCCAACGCCGATTGCAATGGTAGGTAAGGAAGCTTTGGATGCAGCAGCTCACCCTCAATTATCCAATTATTTATATTTTGTTGCCAAAGGAGATGGAACACATCAGTTTTCAGAAACTTATGAACAACAAAAGCAAGCAATTAATCAATACAAACGCAAGGATTTTTAATGCCATCATTAAGCGGGAAATTAATTGTTATTGAAGGATTGGAGGGAGCAGGGAAGTCTACTGCAATAAATACTATTACAGAGCTGCTAACAGAAAAACACATTAAAACTCTAACTACTCGAGAGCCTGGTGGCACCGCAATAGGTGAGGTTTTGCGTGCTTTAATCAAAAATCCGAATTATCGTGATATTTTGGATGATCGCAGTGAATTATTATTACTTTATACAGCACGTATTCAGCTTTTTGAGGAAATTATTAAGCCTGCATTGCTTCAAGGAGTTTGGGTCATTGCGGATCGATTCGAGCTCTCAACTATGGCCTATCAAGGTGGTGGACGTGGCTTAGACCAAGCGATAATTAATCAGTTATCTTCTTTTGCACTGCAGGGATTTAAACCGGATTTGATTATCTATTTGGATATTAGTCCCGAGGAAGGAATGAAGCGAGTCAAATCAAGAGGAGAGGTTGATAGGATTGAGCAACAATCCGTCGATTTTTTTCATCGTGTCCATGAAAGCTATATTCGTCATATTGAAATGAGCACTAATGCAATAACAATTGATGCGAGTCAGCCGCTACCTGTAGTGCAAGAGGCGATTCGAAAGGCAATGAATGAATTTATCGAGAGTCAGAGATGAGTGATTTCAATGAGCTGGAGCTTTCTTCATTGAATGGAAAGAAAGAATATCAAACCCAATGGAATCAAATGCAAGCCGCATGGGTAAGTAATCGTATGCCCCAGTCTATGTTGTTCGTTGGTTCGTTTGATTATGCTTTTATGGATTTTGTCAAGAAATTAACTCAATTGGTTTTCTGCAAAAAAAATGAAAATGAACCTTGCTTTGAGTGTGCTGATTGTCGCATGGTTGCTCATGGAGAACATCCTGATGTGGAATGGGTTAAACCAGAAAAAAGCAGCGGACCAATTAAAATCGATCAAATCAGAGAATTACAAAATGATGCTTATTTAACCCCTCAGCGGAGCACGCATCGCTTCATTGTGATCGAATCGGCTGATCGAATGAATACTGCTGCTGCAAACTCATTGCTAAAAATTTTAGAGGAGCCTGCTCCGCAGACGATATTTTTACTTTTAGCTCAACAATTAAGTACGTTATTGCCTACGATTTTAAGTAGATGTCAAATAATACGCTTTGCATCACATTATGATTTATCAGTTATTAATCTTTTGCAATTGGCTGAACACTACTCACCAGAGTCTGAACAAGTAATGATTATGAAACAATCAGAGTTTATTCTCGATGGTTTAATTGCTGTGATAGAGCAGAAGGAACATCCGAGTGTGATTGCAGCTCAATGGAGTCAATTTGAATTTGGTGCCTTACTTTGGTTTCTGTATTTAGTGTATGCGCAAATACAAACGATGCAAATTAATAGATCTGCAGCTGCTGGTCCAGCCATTCACCAATTGAATCATTTAATGTCCTTATTAAATCCTATAATAATTTATTCTCAAATAGACAAATTAAATACATTGCAACGAAGATTAAGCCATAATATGAATGTAAATCAAATTTTGGCATTGGAAGATTTATTGCTAGGGTTATACAGTGAATCTAAGGCTTCCTAATAAACAAGCCGATGCATAGTGTTTTGATTTTACAAAAAATTAAGGGATATAAGGGAAATCAATGATGGATACTATTCACCAGATTAATTGCACATTTTTTAATGAAGCATCACTGTATGCAGCTTATATGCCTTTTATCAAAGGAGGCGGATTATTTATCCATACGAATATCAATTATTTGTTTGGTTCAATAGTTAAGTTATTGATTAAATTAATGGATGAAGACGAGTTCTATGTAGTCGATGGTAAGATAGTGTGGATTACACCTAAAGGTGCTCAGGGTAATAAGGCACCTGGGGTAGGAGTACAATTTATTGGTGAAAACAGCCGTTACTTGTGTAATAAAATAGAGACCTATTTAGCAGGCATGTTAAAATCCTCACAATTAACCGATACAATTTAGAGTAGGGTTTGTTTACACTTCGCTAGATTGAGTCTAAATGACCTGCTTTTCGAGCCCGAAGCGCAGCATATATGAAGTATGTGAAGATAAATCAGGTCATATAAGGCCAAGATAGTAGAAATGTAAACAGACCCTAATTCGATGTGAGAAAATATAATTTATATTTCTCAATTTGAACGCACAAATATTTAATGAGGGCATCCATGTTAGTTGATTCACACTGTCATTTGAATTTTCTCGATTTAGCAGATTTTAATGATGATATAGCTAATGTTTTGGCACAAGCAAAAGCAAATGGTGTGCAGCATTTTTTATCTGTTTGCGTCGAACTAAAGGATTATCCCCAATTGGAAAAACTTGCAGCAAGATATTCTGATATCAGTATTTCTGTAGGTGTTCATCCAAATACCGAAATGGAATATCCTGTGACATCGCAAATGCTATGTGATTTAGCAGTGAATCCAGCATGTATTGCCATAGGTGAAACAGGTTTGGATTATTATCGAACTCATACCGAAGAAGCACAGGAGGTACAACGTAACCTTTTTAGGGAACATATAAAAGCTGCTTTAAAGTGTTCGAAACCCTTGATTATTCATACGCGCCAAGCAGCTGAAGATACAATAGCATTAATGGCCGAGGAAAATGCACATCAAATTGGCGGTGTCATGCATTGTTTTGCTGAAAGTTTGGACATAGCACATCAAGCAATGGATTTAAATTTTTATATTTCATTTTCAGGAATTGTTACATTTAAAAATGCAACCGCACTTCAAGATGTGGCGCGTAAGGTGCCTTTGAATAGAATACTTATTGAAACGGATTCTCCCTACTTAGCTCCGGTGCCTTATCGTGGCAAACAAAATCATCCTGCACTTGTGAAGCATGTCGCTGAAGCTATAGCTGAGCTTCGCAATATGTCCTATGAAGAAATAGCTGAAATTACTACGAATAACTTTTATACTTGTTTCAGATTGTAACCATATAGCGTTGCGTCCAGGTCTACAAACGACACGCCTATTTTTAAAATATTTGGTGATAAATTGAGGATTAATTAATGACTTTGTACATTGGTTTGATGTCTGGAACAAGTATGGATGGTATCGATGCTGCTCTTGTTGATGTATCGACAAATACACTGCTTTATGGAATTACTAAAAAATACAGTGATGAAGTGCAAAGACGGATGGAAAATTTGCTTTCAGATGCAGATTTAAGTTTGGCATCTATTTGTCAACTCAACACATTAATTGGCAGAGAATTTGCTTATGCAGTCAATGAATTATTACAGAAAGCAAAATTATCAGCCAGTGATATTCGCTCCATAGGGAGTCATGGCCAAACAATATGCCATAATACTCAGACTGCTCTCCCCTATACGTTACAGCTGGGATGCGCTCACACTATTGCTGAATTAACAGGTATCACTGTTGTTGCTGATTTTCGAACCCGTGATCTAGTACTGGGTGGGCAAGGGGCTCCTTTTGCGCCTCTTTATCATCAGAAGTTATTTGCTGGTAAGAATAATCATGTCGCTGTAGTGAATATAGGCGGTATTGCCAATATTACATTTATTAAAGCAAATGAACCTGTTAAAGGCTGGGACGTAGGCCCTGGAAATTGTTTAATGGATGCATGGATCATGAAACATCAGGGAAAATCTTATGATGCTGATGGAGCATGGGCGCGACAAGGTAAAATTATTGAACCTCTTCTTGAAACGCTAATGTCTGATTCGTTTATTACTTCTTCGTCACCCAAAAGTATAGGAAAAGAATACTTTTCTTTATTATGGCTAGAACGTCATTTAACAGAAGAGCATCAATCTGTAGACATACAAAAGACGCTGCTTGCATTTACTGCCAAAACAATTGCAGATACAGTATTAAATGAACAAAATCCTGTCGAAACAATGTACGTATGTGGCGGGGGTACGCACAATCTAGCTTTATTGCATCTGTTGATTCGGTTATTGCCTAAAACCAGGGTAAAAAGTATTGCCGAAGAGGGTCTTAGCCCTGATTACTTGGAAGCAATGATGTTTGCCTGGCTTGCTGAACAAACGATAAATCAAATTCCAGTAAATTTATGTACTATTACTGGCGCGCGACAACCAGCAATTTTGGGTGCGATCTATCCTGTTATAAAATGATTTGAAGGAAAATCATGGAGATCGGGTAAGTAGTAACGTAGTTACTGTCCGGAATCAGCCTTTGTATCTTTTAAAAGGAAAGTGAAGCGCTGAACATATATTAAATCTGTATTTGCTTTATATGTACCAAAATCATATTGACAAAATAAATACGTATAGGCTTAAATGTGGAATTTCAAACGGAGTGACCTTAAATTGAGCGCACATTATTCAGAAAGCACAAATCAAGGAACAAGCACGAGTCTCGTAACTGCTTATTTTATATTTTTTCTCGCAGCATCATTTTATTTATACGAATTCATTTTACAAGTAGCTCCCAGTGTTATGGCTGAATCCATGATGAAAACATTTGGGGTTACGGGGCAAGGATTTGGGGTAATATCGGCTTTTTATTTTTATGCCTATGCGCCAACCCAATTGCCTGCGGGTGTTTTATACGATCGTTATGGTCCGCGTAAACTAATGACTTTTGCAATTATCCTATGTGCTCTAGGGTCTGCTTTCTTTGCATCAACAGACAGTGTATTTACGGCATGTATTGGCAGGTTCCTTATTGGAATTGGCTCTGCATTTTCATTTATTGGCGTTCTGGTTCTTTTAGCACGTTGGTTTCCTCCGTATTATTTCGCCATTTTGGCAGGAGTTGCCCAATTGATGAGTTCGGTTGGTGCTATATTTGGTGAAATGCCTCTAGCCTATTTAATTCAAGCTGTTGGCTGGCGTAATGCAAGTTTTATTCTTTCGATTATTGGCTTTATTTTAGCAGCATTTTTTTGGATGTATATTCGAGATTATCCGCACCAGAAAAGTCAAACAGTTCCTGAACATTACCTGCGTGATGAGTGGAAGCGGCTTCTTGCCGTATGCAAACATAGTTATACCTGGATAACCGGATCTTATGCGTTCACAATCTGGGCCCCTATAGCAGTTTTTGCCGCACTCTGGGGTGTTCCGTATTTACAAGAAAAATTCCAAATAAGCGTGGTGGCTGCTTCAGGATTATGCAGTATGATTTGGATTGGAATAGGTGTGGGAAGCCCTTTCTTGGGATGGTTTAGTGATAGGATTGAAAGTCGACGTATCGCTCTGATTATTAGTGCAGTTTTAGGTTTATTTGCCACATTGATTCTATTGTATTGGCCTGGATTATCTTATGGATGGACACCCGTTGTTCTATTTGTGCTGGGTTTAGGAGCAGGTGGACAAACGGTAAGTTTTGCAGTGGTCAAAGAAAATAACCCTCCTGAGTTTGTTGGTACTGCTTCAGGTTTTAATAATCTTTCAGTTGTGATAGGCGGTGCACTATTTCAGCCGTTGGTAGGCTACATATTACAGCATACTAACTTATGGCATGTAGTGAATGGGGCGCATGTATATAGTGTTGAAAGTTACCAGATTGCCTTAATGGTAATGCCAATATGTTTTTTAGCCAGTTTACTTATTGCAAGTTTCGTACTTAAAGAGTCTCATCCAGCACATCGGAAGCATTAATTGCACATTTCTTCAGCTCATCTTTTCAATTAAGGGAGGGATGAGCTTCTTGCAATATCAAATTTCTAAAAGGGATGCACGCCCAGTCCCAGCTCAGCTTTGTTATGGCCTGTTTCTTCTTTATTCTTTGATGCAAACCATAATAAAGCGCATTTGTCTTTATAAAAAATATAGCGTGATTCGTTTAATCTGCTTAAATATTTTTGTTTGGCATAACCTTCATAGCATTGTTCATCTTTTGCAATTCGATCAAATTTTTCTGCAAAAGCATTAAATTTAGCGGCTAGAAATTGAGCCGCCTCTGAAGAATCCCAGGAGCTAGTTAAGAGCTTGGTAATATTATTAGGTGACGTAAAAATATGGTCATCAAAAGAGTCAAATAGAATATTCCATAAGCTTAATGATTCAAACATGCCTTTAATTTGTGAGATCGTTTGTATAAATTGGCAAACAGTTTGCGCATGCAATTGCAAAATACCTTCTTTTCGTGCTTCTTCTAAAAGAAAAAATTGAATTGTGTGCGCCCATTTTCCATGTACTGGGCCTGCTCCCGCATCTGCAGCTAAATAACCATTTTTTAATAGGACATTATTAAACAGATCAGCAGTTAATTCACCATGTAAAATTGGGGTATGTTTGGGATACTGAAAATCAGGGCTGGTTTTAAATTCATCACTAATCTCGGAAGAGGTTGGGGTATTAAAATGATTTTTGCTTCCCCAATCATCGAAAAACTGCCGTAAAGATTTTTTTTCTTCTTGGTTAAATAAAAAATATGCAGTTACAAACTTTTTTAAACCACGTAATACTAATTCCTCGTTGCAGAAAAATTTCCAGACTGCAATAACATCTTCTTTTACATTTTTGTCTAAGTCAGTGTATCCAAAATCTTGTAAGCATTGCTCATAATTATTCGTATCTTTTTTTCCAATTTGTATGAGTTCAACAGTCATGATTTTTCCTTTTGAAAACCAATTATATTTCGACAGTAATGATTTTTTAGAAGATTAAATAAGATGTACAATAAATTTAAGTTCAACGCATTTAATGCTAATTATTTAGTAGTGTCCATGTCAAATGATTGATTCATAGATCCAAGGAGGCTCAATTTAATGTAGAAAGGCGAAACTCAGCAAGAGATAACGATCTGAGTTTCGCTCAAACTAACTCTATGTTATACAGCGCTGCTTGTATCCGCTTTGCTTTCATCAGCAACCGGGTTTTTAGGTAAAAACGTTAAACCTATAAATATCAGAAATAGGAATTGGATTGCATTACAATAAAGCGCAAAATGCAGGTTGTTGTGCTGCTTATAAAATAAATTAGCTATTTCTGTTCCTAGTGCACCAACGACCATAATGCCTAGACTAACCAATGCAGATGCCGTGCCTTTGCTTACGGATGTTACAAAAAGGCAGTATCTATTTAAAGGTGCATTAATCACACTCAGCGCAAAGAAGTAAATAATTGTTCCAGGCAGCAAATAATAATAGGCATTCCCATAAAGAAAAGGAAGCAAAGAAGTTAAAATTGCCCCAATAATCATGATAAAGCAGCCTAAAAAAACTATTTGTTCAATTTTGTATTTATAGGTTAATTTGTGTAAAAACCAATTGCCCAAAATGGTTGCACCAAATACAGGGAGTTGCCAAAGCCCATATTGAATCACCGTAAGTCGCGCCTCAACAATCAAAATGATTGGGGCTAATGCAATCCAGGCAATACAGGGAATACCAACTGTTCCGGCAGCTAGAGTACCAAAACAAAACTTTTTATTGGTAAAAAGATCTTTATAGTTTTGAAATACTTTGTGTGCCGAGAATTTAGTTTTAGGAGTTAGTTCTCCATTTCTCTTTGTTTGTCCTATAGGCTCTGGCATGTATCGCCACAATCCCCATAATGCAACAAGAGCTCCAAGCGCAATAGTCACAAAGATGTAACGCCATGAAGTATAATGAATGACTATGGCTCCTATAAGAGGCCCTAATAATGGGGCAAGAATTGCCACATTGGCCATAATGGATATTAAGCGAATTGCATCCATTTCTTCAAAAATCTCTTGAATTGTTGCATAGCCTATTACGCCAATAAAACATAATCCCATGCCTTGAAAAAACCGTGCTATCAAAAACTGGTTCATTGAATTGGAGCAAGCAATAAATAAAGTAAAAATAAAAAATAGGAGTGCACCAAGCAGCATCATAGGTCTGCGTCCATAACTATCCGATATAGGACCTAAGAAGATTTGCAGGCTTGCGCCCCCAAGAATATAAACACTCAAAGAGGTAGCTACAGCGGATTCTGGTGCATTAAAAGAACGAACAACATGAATCATGCCGGGCATGATCATGTCGTTGGCAATATAAGTTAAAAATTCATACATGACAAAAAAGCAGGTAAATATAAGTGCCTGTTTTTTTGTTATAGGAATAAGGGGTTCAGCCATAACAGAACTCTTGTTGATTCATTTTTTCTTTAAGTGTACTTCTCTGTAATTCTGTGATTAATTTTTATATACTCTGTTGATGTTCAATTTTGCGAAACAATCTTATGAAATGGTATTTTTTTGGTGAAGATAGCGGCAAACCCAGAATTAATGAACATTTAATGATTTACATCCTTAGTTTACTTGATCCAACCTCGCAGTTCAAGGCATCCCTGGTCAATCATAAATGGAAAGAGCTCGTCGAATTAACTCACAAATACATGAATTTATTGCCAACAATTCATCGTATTCCACTGCTTTCTGAGGTAGGTCTTGATGTATTAAGATTAAAATTAATGTCAGGAGGAATGACAAATACTGTATATAGAGTCCAAGTTGGATCTGATATTAGCAAATGGCTTATAAAATCTCCTGGAGTCAGTCCAACTCTTATTGAGCGTAACAGACCTCAACGATGGGTATTACGAATTCCAGGAGAAGTATCATCATTTTCCGTATCGCGTAAATATGAATTAGAAAATGCCCGTAAGGCATCGGTTTTGGGACTTAATGTACCTATAGAACATTTTGAGCCCGATGGATTGCAATTAACTAAGTTTATAGAAAATGTTCAAATTTTGGATGAAAAAACATTGCAACGTGTTGATATATTACAAACACTAGCCGTTATGGCAAAAAAGTTACATACCTCGGAGCGTTTTGATAACGATATTGCTGTTTTTGAACGTAATGAAGGATTAGTGGAACAATTAAAAATAAAAAATTTTGTTTTCCCTAAAGAAATGGATTTTGTAGTGAAACAGATGTCCTATTTGAAAAATTTGTTCTCTTCTTATCAAATTGAAATGAGTCCATGTCATAATGATTCAACGCCATTGAACTACATGATGTCGCTTTTAGGGGTAAAGAAACAAGAGGTTTTCTATCAAATTGATTGGGAGTATTCAAGCAATAACGACTTTATGTGGGATCTTGTTTATTTTGCTAGAGAAGCAAAACTCAGCAAAGAACAAGAGTTAATTTATTTAACCGCGTATTTTGGGAAAGAAAAACTTACAGAGTCAGTCTTGGCATGGTTCAATGCTTATAAACCTGTCGTGGAATGGTGGATAACCCTTTGGTCATGGACCCAATTGGCAAATGAAGCCAAATCTGTGGGTAAGAATGAATATGAAAACTTGGGGAAAGAGCGTTTCGCAAAAACTCTGGATCTTTTACACAGCGAGGACTACAAAAATGCCCTTGCTGTTATTGATACAGAGCGGTTAGATTCTTCTTTTATCGGTCATCGGCCTTTTAACATTTAATTATAGCCTGAGTGTAGCGCACCCAGGCTACAAAAACCAGGCTTCGATTGTTTTAGGGCATATGACTCAAAAATTCTTGCAAGTGTTTTTTCTCCTGCTCGGAACTTAAATAGATTTTGAGCGATTCCAGGGCACGGTGATATTCATCATATTGCAGTATGCCTCGCATCAGTTCAAATCGTAGGAAAACACAGTATGTATTGAGTACATCTGTTTCACAGTAATCACGAATACTTTTTATTTGGCCTGATAAAAACTGCTCCCAGACTTTGGAGCCACTCATGCCCATTTTTCCAGGGAATCCAAGCATACTGGATATTTCATCCAAGGGGGCAAAAGCTTTATTTTGATATCCTGCAATGACATCCATAAGATCAAGATGTCGATAATGAAATCGACTTAAGTAATTGTTCCAACGGAAATTTTGTTGATTGTCACCGTTTTCCCAATAAGTAGGTGCTGTAATTCCATGTAATAGGGAACGGTAGTGTAAAACCGGCAAATCAAAGCCACTGCCATTCCAGCTGACTAAAGTCGGAGTATGTTTGTCAATTCCAGCAAAAAAACGAGTTATTAGTTCTTTTTCATCAGAGGCCTCATCACCTAAAGACCAAACTTTTATTTGTGAGCCATGGCTCATAACTAAAGAAATGGCACAAATTTTTTGCAGGTAATGAGGTAAAAAATCATGGCCCACCTTGGCGCGACGTAAAGCAAACATCGCTTCCGCAGTATCCTTATCAGACAATCCGTGCAAATCATATAAATTACGTCCCGCTTCAATATCGGGGATTGTTTCTATATCGAATACAAGAATAGTCATTGGCTCAACTTAATTTTTTATGAATGAATTCATATTTTAACATGGGGCAATTCAGGGAAATAGTAATTTATTTTTTAAAATAACAGCTTATTTTGAGTTCATCATACGTGGATTGTAGCGCCCAAATTTGCTAAAATGATCTTTTTATTGTTTGGCTGCTCATGGACGCTCTATTGCAAAATGTTAAGAAGTTGCGAATAATCTTTTTGTTGTTTACTTTTTTCCTTACTGCTTGTGTCCATCCTCCTGCGGATGTCAATAACCTTTGTAATATATTTAGACAATACCCTAAATGGTATAAAGATGCTAAGGATGTTGAACGTCGATGGAGGGTTCCTGTTCCAGTGCAAATGGCTATTATTCACCAGGAATCAAAATTTAATGCTAGAGCACGGCCAGCACGCAAAAAACTCTTCTGTGTCATTCCCTGGAAAAGACCTTCTTCAGCTTATGGATACACCCAAGCGTTAGATGGAACCTGGAGTCATTACAAGCAAAATTGTGGAGGATGGTTTGCTTCACGTGGTGATTTTAGTGATGGTGTGGATTTTATTGGTTGGTATGCAAATGAAGCTTATAAAAAAGCAAGAATTCCTCGTACGGATGCTTATTCACTTTATTTGGCCTACCATGAAGGTATAGGTGGTTATCAGCGTAAAACCTATTTAAGAAAATCATGGTTAATACCTGTTGCCCGCAAAGTAAAAGCGCGTTCACAACTTTATGCAGCGCAACTTAATTCGTGTAAAAAGATATTTGAATCACGATCCTGGTTTTAAGATGCAATGAGGAAGTAATTGGGGTGGAAACTAGGTTATATTTGAATTTATATGGTTTAATAAGTAATAATATATTCAGTAATTAAAACTGATAGATTACTAAGGAGTTTTTTAATGCGATTAATGCTTTTGGGTGGGCCGGGTGCAGGAAAAGGAACCCAGGCTTTACGTTTGATAGAACGCTATCAAATTCCGCAAATCTCCACAGGTGATATGCTGCGTGCGGCTATCGCACAAGGAACTCCTTTGGGACTAAGTGCCAAAAAGATTATGGAAACAGGCGGTCTGGTACCTGATGATATTATTATTGGCTTAGTTAAAGAGCGATTAAAAAAGAGTGACTGTGCCAATGGCTTTCTATTTGATGGTTTCCCTAGAACGATTGTACAGGCAAATGCACTAAAACAAGCAGAAATCTATTTAGATCATGTCATTGAAATTGATGTTAATGATGAAGAAATCATCAAACGAATTAGTGGACGACGTATTCATCAACCTTCTGGTCGTGTATATCATATTCAAAACCATCCTCCAAAGCGCGAGGGAGTGGATGATGTTACCGGAGAGGCTTTAATTCAACGCGAAGATGATAAAGAAGAAACTGTAAGAAAGCGTTTAGAAGTTTATCGCAGTCAAACAGCGCCGTTAATCAATTATTATAAATCATGGGCTGAGAGTGGTACTCATGGTGCTCCTGAATTTCATAGTATTTGTGGCACTGGAGATGTAGATGAAGTCTTTCAAAAAATTGTCAACTCCATCGAAGCTAAGGAAGAAATATGACCAGCCTCAATATAACTAATGCTGAGTTCCAATCTTTAATTGATGAAAACGAAATTGTATTTATTGATTTTTGGGCTGACTGGTGCGCTCCATGTAAACAATTTTCTAAGGTTTATGAGCAAGTTGCTGAACAGTTTCCTAATATAAAGTTTGCAAAAGTAAATATTGAAGCGGAGCAACAATTATCTGATTTTTTTGAAATACGCTCCATTCCTCATCTGATGGTTTTCAAAGAGGGGATTGTAATTTATTCAAATGCTGGCAGTATGCCAGCCTCTACGCTAAAGGAGTTGGTTGAGCAAGCAGTGGCAGTTGATGTCAGTGCAATAAAAGCGGAGCTTCAAGAAAAGGATGAGAAATAACTTGCGATAAGTACTTTGCAAGCTCATTCTTTCCCACCTCATCAATGATTAGATCAAGCTTGGTTCGTCGCTTGAGTATATCATCACAACTTTGTGCCCATTCTTCTAAAATCAAATAATCTACTTCAACTTGATAAAGGTAGGTACAGTACTTTTTTCCCAGGGATTCCCTGCTATTACAAGGAGCAAGAAATATTTCCATACGACTTCCATAGGTATATAAATAGCGCTCCAGTAAGTCTTTATCCATCCATTTGTATTTCTCTTTAGCATATTGCGTATATTGCTCAAAATTCATATCTTCAAAAACAGCTCCGGGTAAGGGAGTTGAGGGAGTAATTGAAGGCCCCATTTGTGGGAATGTTGGTAGAAGCTGATTGATGACCTCTTCTGCCAATTGGCGGTAAGTGGTTATTTTACCACCATAAATTGTAACGATAGGAGCCGGTTTAAAATGTACTTTATAGGAATAGTCACGGCTTAAAGTCCTTGCTTCCTTGCTTTCATCGGCGAGTAACGCCCTAACACCACTCCAAGCATAGATAATATCTTTTTCAGATATTTTGCATTCAAAATATAAATTAACTAACCCAATTAAATACAGAGTTTCTTCATTACTAATACTTGCATCCCCGGGATTATTACCAGTTAATGGAATATCGGTTGTGCCTATCATACTAAATCCATGATAAGGAATAACAAAGATGATACGTTTGTCCTGATGCTGCAATAAATATGCGTGATTGCCCTTATAAATTTGGGGGACAATAATATGACTACCCTTAATTAAACTAATTTTCTGGCGATCAGGAGTTTGAGTAAGCTGCTCTACGGATTTAACCCATGGACCTGCTGCATTAACCACTGATTTGGCATAGAGTGTATAGCTTGAACCTATTTTAGGTTGTACGGTCAATTGCCATAAATTATTTATAATTTCAGCATGAATTACTGTAGAGTGCGTTCGTATGCTTGCCCCATGATTTTTCGCTTGAATTGCATTAACAACGGTTAGGCGAGCGTCATCTGTTACAGCGTCATAGAATAGGAAACCCATGTTCAGTTTATTGATTAGGGCAGCAAAATAGTTTTTTGTACTTTTTCTATAAATTATTTTGCATTTAGGCAGGCGATTTTTGCTGCTCAAATGATCATAAATAAATAAACCCAAACGCAAAAACCAGGCGGGGCGCATGTGCTTTTCATAGGGGAGAACCATGGCTTGAGGATGAACTAAATGCGGCGCCAAGTCCAAGAGTCTTTGTCTTTCGGTTATTGCTTTTTTAACCATTCCAAATTCATAATTTTCTAAATATCTTAACCCTCCATGAATGAGCTTTGTACTGCTTGAAGATGTTTTAGAGGCTAAATCATCTTGTTCCAAGAGCACTACAGACAATCCTCTCAATGCCGCATCCGCAGCACAACCACAGCCATTGATGCCGCCACCAATAATTGCAACATCAAAAACCGCATTCATATTTTGGTCTCCATAAAAAAAGTATACACTTACAATATACACATAATAGTTGGGACAAGGAACTCTGCAACAATGAATTATTTACTTGCGCTAGATCAAGGAACGAGCAGCACACGAGCCATGGTATACACTGTTCATGGTGCATTAGTTGCCGCCAGTCAATATCCGATCACCCAGTATTATCCTCAAGCGGGTTGGGTCGAACATAATCCGGAAGAAATATGGCAAAAAACCCTAGCCGCAATGCGTGATGTGGTATCTCAAGTTCCAGCGGAGCACATAGTATCTTGTGGCTTAACAAATCAAAGAGAAACTACTGTAATCTGGAATAAAAAAACTGGCGTATGCCTTGCTCCTGCTATTGTATGGCAGGATCGTAGAACTGCTGGATACTGCCATACTTTGGCTGCTGATGAAGCCATGATTCAAGAGAAAACAGGTTTAATTCCCGATCCTTATTTTTCTGCAACTAAATTAAAATGGCTTTTAGAAAATAATCCTGAATCAAAAATGTTGGCAGATAAGGGGGACTTAGCTTTTGGTACCATTGATAGTTTCCTAATTTGGCGCTTAACTACAGAACATTTGCATTTGACTGATATGACCAATGCGTCAAGAACGATGCTGTTTAATATCAAAGAAGAACAATGGGATTTAGATTTACTTAATTATTTTAAAATCCCTGAATCTGTTTTGCCTAAAGTTTGTGCAAGTGACAGTCATTTTGGGATGATTGATAAACAGTGGCTTGGTATTGAGTTACCAATTACAGGAGTTGCTGGTGATCAGCAAGCGGCATTAATTGGTCAAGGCTGTTTCAAAATGGGGATGATAAAAGCAACTTTTGGAACGGGGGCATTTTTGTTACTAAATACAGGAGGAAAACCTGTATTATCACAACATAAACTTTTAACAACAATTGCTTATAAGATTCAAGGACAAACAACTTACGGACTTGAAGGAAGTATTTATCATGCTGGTACTGCTGTACAATGGTTAAGAGACTCAATGAAGCTGATTACTCATGCTGATGAAACTGAGACACTAGCCAATTCATTGAGTGGAAATGAGGGGGTTTATCTCGTTTCAGCATTTACAGGTTTAGGCGCACCTCATTGGTTATCTGCACCTGGAGCATTCATGGTTGGTTTAAGTTTATCGAGCAACAGGGCGCATTTTGCCAGGGCGGTATTAGAAGGTGTTTGTTATCAAACTCGAGAAGTATGTCTTTGTATGAGAGAAGATAGCCAGTTGGACTTATCACTATTACGTGTCGACGGTGGAATGGCTGTCAATAGATGGTTTTTACAATTTTTAGCTGATCAATGCCAATTAGAGATCCAAAAGCCCAAGAATATTGAAACAACAGCTAAAGGTGCAGCAATATTAGCAGCTCTGGGGTGTGGCGTCTTTAACTCTTTGGATGAACTGCATGCAATTTGGGATGTAGAACAAGCGTTTATACCACAAAGATCCTTAGAGCAGGTGGAACTGGATTATCGTGGCTGGAGGCAGGCATTACAAAAAATAAAGGTTAATGAGAAATATGATGAATAAGAGTAGGCAGAATTAAGCTATTGAACAAGATAATTGGAACTTTGGCCCCACACCCAGAGCTCAATGAGGTTTGTAGATCTTGACTTTATCTTATGCCCCGCGGCTTGTCAGCAGGATGCCTGGATGCCGCGGACAAGCCCTGAGCGATCCACGTGAAATTTAACCCCCTACGTACCGCGCATAAAGAGCAGGACGTAGAAAGTTGAGTATGTTTAAAAACTTCAAGGATCTCTCAGGGACAGGCCGCGGCACATAGAATAACCCCTTACTTAACGACAGCGCGGCTGTGTTATTATCAAGGCTACATTTTAAATTTTAGGGAACATCTCTGGTTTTTTCACCCGTATAAAGCTGACGAGGCCTACCAATTCTTGATTTAGTGGCAACCATCTCCATCCAATGGCTCATCCAGCCAACAGTGCGAGCCAGAGCAAAAACTACCGTAAACATATTGGTTGGAATTCCTATAGCGCTTAAAGTCAGACCAGAATAGAAATCAACATTGGGATAAAGTTTTTTCTCAATAAAATAATCATCCTCAAGGGCAATGCGTTCAAGCTCCATAGCGAGCTTGAATAATGGAGCATCTTTTGCTCCTACAGCTTCCAATACATCATAGCAGGTTTGGCGCATTACTTTCGCTCTTGGGTCATAACTCTTATAAACGCGATGTCCAAATCCCATTAACCGGAATGGATCATCTTTGTCTTTTGCTCGTTTGATGTAATGTTGAATACGATCGACACTGCCAATTTCTTTAAGCATATTGAGACATGCTTCGTTTGCACCCCCATGCGCAGGTCCCCATAATGCACCAATTCCTGCAGAGATGCATGCGAAAGGATTTGCACCAGTTGATCCAGCGAGGCGAACAGTTGAAGTAGAAGCATTTTGCTCATGATCCGCATGCAATATGAAAATCGTATCCATAGCACGTACTAGGACTGGATCAGGAGTGGATTCCTCTGTAGGAACGCTAAACATCATATGCAAGAAATTTTCGGCATAAGACATTTTATTTTGTGGATAAATATAAGGTAACCCTATTGAATATTTATAACTCATTGCCGCAAAAGTAGGCATTTTAGCAACCATACGAATCGCAGAAATAAAGCGGTCTTCCGCATTATTTAAATCCATAGTGTCGTGATAAAATGCAGACAGGGCGCCAACCATGCCGACCATAATCGCCATTGGATGTGCATCACGACGGAAACCATTTAAGAACTGATACATTTGCTGATGTACCATAGTATGATTGTTAATTAAATTAACAAATTTCTTCTTCTCTTCAGCATTAGGCAATTCGCCATTGAGTAAAAGATAACTTACATCAAGAAAATCTTTTTTCTCAGCCAATTGCTCAATAGGATAGCCTCGATAAAGTAATATGCCCTTATCACCATCGATATAGGTGATTTTTGATTCACAGGAGGCAGTCGATAAAAAGCCTTGGTCAAAGGTGAAGACGCCATGCGCACCCAGTTGTGTGATATCAATCACATCATTCCCTAATGTGGGCTTATATACGGGTAATTCAAGCGGCTCTTGGCCTTCAAGGCTAAGTTTAGCTGTTTTTTTTGTCATTGCTTCTCCTGATAAAGGATTCATTTGAATTGTGCGTGGCACTATATACAAAATGAGCACTTACAGTCAATTTTATTATGGTTTAGAATTTCTAAGAATGACAGTAAAATACAATAAATTTATCTCGTCAAGGTAGGGGTGCAGACCTCTCTTGCATTTTATCGTTTCTCCTTACATTGGGGTGCTTTGCTTGGGCTACATTTTAGTGTAGATGATTTAATTAAATCCGTCTGTGTGGTATCCTTTATTATTAAAAAATTACCGTCAAGGATACGTCCAAACTATGGTTTACCTAGCTAAAGAAGTCTTGCCAGTTAATATTGAAGATGAGTTAAAGCAATCTTATTTAGATTATGCGATGAGTGTCATTGTAGGCAGGGCTTTGCCTGATGTTCGTGATGGATTGAAACCGGTCCATCGACGCGTGTTGTATGCGATGAGTGAATTAGGCAACGATTGGAATAAACCCTATAAAAAATCTGCGCGTGTCGTAGGGGATGTAATCGGTAAATACCACCCACATGGTGATACAGCAGTTTATGACACTATAGTCCGCATGGCTCAGCCTTTTTCGATGCGTTATCTTTTGGTAGATGGGCAGGGTAACTTCGGTTCTGTAGATGGTGATGCGCCTGCAGCAATGCGATATACCGAAGTAAGAATGTCCAAGGTGGCCCATGCTTTATTGGCGGATCTTGAGAAAGAAACAGTTGATTTTAGTCCTAACTATGATGAAACAGAATTCGCTCCTGTAGTTTTGCCTTCACGTATACCTAATTTATTAGTTAACGGCTCTTCTGGTATCGCTGTAGGTATGGCGACGAACATCCCCCCACATAACCTTACCGAAGTCATCAATGCGTGTATTGCTCTGGTTGATGATCCTGAATTAAGTCTGGATGACATTATGGAAATTATTCCTGGTCCAGATTTTCCAACAGCAGCCATTATTAATGGTCGAGCTGGAATTATTCAGGGCTATCGTACTGGAAAAGGACGTGCCATTATTCGAGCGCGAACAGAAATTGAAACAGATGAAGATACAGGGCGGCAAGCGATTATTATCACGGAGCTTCCTTACCAAGTGAACAAAGCCCGTTTGGTTGAACGTATTGCCGAATTGGTGCGAGATAAAAAGCTCGAAGGTATCTCTGGCCTTAGGGATGAGTCTGATAAACAGGGCATGCGTGTCGTTATCGAACTAAAGCGTAATGAAGTGGCGGATGTTATTTTAAATAATTTATATGCTCATACTCAAATGCAAAATGTGTTTGGAATTAACATGGTTGCTTTAGTTGATGGTCAACCGCGCACATTAAATTTAAAACAAATTCTTGAATATTTTATTAAGCATCGACGTGAAGTTGTAACCAGAAGAACTTTATTTGATCTGAAAAAAGCGCGTGCGCGTGCTCATTTATTAGAAGGGTTGGGAATTGCTTTAGCTAATATTGATGAAATGATTGCTTTAATTAAAAAATCACCAACACCTCAAGATGCTAAAGAAGCATTACTTGCCAAATTGTGGCAGCCAGGGATGGTTAAAGCGATGCTGGAAAAAGCAGGTTCTAATGCATCACGACCCGATGATTTGGCTCCTGAATTTGGTTTAAATGCTGATGGATATAAATTATCAGAAGCTCAGGCTCAAGCCATTCTTGAGTTAAGACTTCATCGCTTAACTGCTTTGGAGCAGGATAAAATCTTAGGTGAGTTTGAAGAATTATTAAAATTGATTCGCGAATTGTTGGAAATATTAGCTTCTCCAGAACGACTCATGCAAGTGATCCGTGATGAGCTTATTGAAATAAAAACCCAATTTGGTGACGAACGTCGAACTGAAATCACTGCATCACAAGAAGATTTGACAATTGAAGACCTCATTACTGAAGAGAATGTGGTGGTCACTCTATCGCATCAAGGGTATGTGAAATATCAGCCTCTCACTGCATATCAGGCTCAACGCAGAGGTGGCAAGGGTAAATCTGCAACAAATGTTAAAGATGAGGACTTTGTTTCCCGCTTGGTTATTGCCAGCACGCACGATACATTGCTTTGCTTCTCTAACCATGGAAAACTTTATTGGTTAAAAGCTTATGAGCTTCCCTTAGCCAGTCGTATTTCTCGTGGCCGCCCGATTATAAACATATTGCCGCTTGCTGAAGGCGAGGAAATTAATGCCATGTTGCCGGTCAGGGAATATCAAGATGGTTATTATGTATTTATGGCCACTAAAAAAGGAACGGTTAAGAAAGTACCTTTAAATGCGTTTAGCAGGCCTCGATCTAATGGAATTATTGCTGTTGATCTGGATGAGGATGACAGTTTAGTTGGAGTTGATATCACTGATGGCAGTAAGGATATCATGTTATTTACTGATGCAGGTAAAGTAGTTCGCTTTGATGAAAACAAAGTACGGCCTATGGGGCGTACTGCTCGTGGAGTGCGAGGCATTCGCATCGAAGAAGGCCAGGCTGTGATCTCCCTGGTAGTGGCTCATTCAGATGGAACCATATTGACTGCAACAGAAAATGGATATGGTAAACGTACTTCAATTCAAGAATATCGGGTTTCTGGACGCGGTGGACAAGGTGTGATTTCCATTCAGGTAAGCGAGCGTAATGGTAAAGTGGTTCGCTCAGTACAGGTTACCGATGGAGATGAGGCCATGTTAATAACAGATAAAGGTACGTTGGTGCGCTTTAAGGTCAGTGAATTATCTGTAATTGGTCGAAATACACAAGGTGTTCGCTTGATCAATGTCAGCCCAGGTGAAAAAGTAGTTGGGATGCAAAAAATTGAAGATTTGGGCGAGGACTCTAATGAGTCTAATGATTTGAGTGAGGACTCCGACGAGTCCAATAATGTAACTGAAATTGAAGAAAATAGTGATGACAACTCGAGTTTATAATTTTGGTGCAGGTCCTTCTATGCTTCCTGAGACTGTTCTTAAGGAAGCTCAGGAAGAATTTCTTGATTGGCAAAATCTTGGTGTTTCTATTCTTGAAGTGGGACATCGTAGTCCGGAATTTTCAGCTCTATTAAATCACGCAGAACAGTCTTTAAGAGAATTGCTTTTTATACCTCAAAATTACCATGTTTTATTTTTGGGAGGAGCAGCCCGCACCCAATTTGCCATGATCCCAATGAATCTCTTAAATCCAGAAGAGCAGGGAGGATATCTGGTTACAGGGATATGGTCACATATGGCTTTTTCTGAAGCACAGCACTTGAAAAAAGCATATTGTATTGCCAGTGATGAAGAAAATGGCTATAAAACAATTCCTGATCCGAAAAATTGGAAAATAAAAGAAAATACATCTTACGTTTACTATACCCCAAATGAAACCATAAATGGAGTTCGCTTTCCTTATGTTCCTAACTCCAAGGGAATTACATTAATCGCTGATATGACATCAGCTCTGCTTAGCGAGCCTGTAGATGTCAAAAATTTTGGCTTAATTTTTGCTGGGGCTCAGAAAAACATAGCTAATGCTGGATTAACCGTAGTAATTATTAGGGATGATTTATTAGAAAGAATGCCTATTCCCCCTGTGCCAACCATGCTAAGTTATAAAATTCAAGCAGAGCATCATTCGCTTTACGCTACTTCGCCAGTTTTTAATTGCTATTTGGCTGATAAAATATTTGATTGGATGAAAGCACAAGGTGGAGTTGAAGAAATATATCGCGTAAATTGCCAGAAAGCTGCCAAATTATACCAATATTTGGATAATACTGATTTTTATACTACTCATATAAATCCTGAAGTACGTTCTATAGTTAATGTTTGTTTTTCACTCAAAAACGATAAATTAGAGAATGAATTCCTTCGCTTAGCTCAACTCAGAGGTTTATATGCTTTAAAGGGACATCGTTTCGTAGGTGGGATTCGTGCCAGTCTTTATAATGCAATGCCTATGGCAGGGGTTGATGCACTTATTGAATTCATGTCTGAATTTGCAAAGGAACATAGTCGGTGAGAATACATAATTTTATAAGTAAACCTGTTCATTCAATAAAGGGTGAAATTACAGTACCTGGTGATAAGTCAATTTCTCATCGTTCCATTATTTTTGGTTCTATAGCTAAAGGAACAACAATTATCAATGGATTTCTCGATGGTGATGATTGCATGGCTACCCTTAAAGCGTTTCAAGCAATGGGAGTTACAATAGAAGGGCCTGATGAACAGCAAGTGATAATTTACGGTGTTGGTAAGCATGGACTGCAAAAGCCAGAAAAGATTATTGATTGTGGAAACTCTGGGACCAGCATGCGTTTATTAGCCGGATTATTGGCGGCGCAATCTTTTGACAGTCAATTAACTGGGGATGAGAGTTTATTGAAGAGACCCATGCTGCGTGTTAGTAAACCATTAACAGAAATGGGTGCCTATATTACTATTGTCGATGGTAAGCCTCCTATTACAATTAAAGGAGGAAAGAATCTTAGAGGGATCCATTATATAATGCCTGAAGCGAGTGCTCAGGTAAAGTCGTGTATTCTATTAGCAGGACTTTATGCTGAGGGTGAAACGCGAATTACGGAAATAGGGGTAAGCCGTGATCACACAGAGTTAATGCTCAAAAACTTTTCTTATCCAGTGCATCGCTCGGATAATACTCTAATTATTAACTCTGCAAATCAATGCCTAGGCACTGATATATATATTCCTGGAGATATTTCATCTGCGGCATTTTTTATTGTTGCTGCTTCTATTGTCCCTGGCTCTGATATTCTCATTCGGAATGTAGGTATTAACCCAACACGTACAGGGATAATTCATATTTTGCTGGAAATGGGAGCTAATATTACCCTTTTAGATCAGCGACAGTTGGGTGAGGAGTGGGTCGCTGATTTACGAATTAAATATGCACCATTAAAAGGAATTAATATCGAAGCAAATATGGTTCCACTTGCAATTGATGAGTTTCCTGTTATTTTTATAGCCGCAGCGTGTGCCCAAGGAAAAACTACACTGCATGGTGCAAGCGAGTTGCGCTTTAAAGAAAGTGATCGAATTGCTGCTATGGTTGATGGTTTAAAAAAATTAGGCATTCATGCGCAAGCATTAGATGATGGAATAATGATTGAAGGAGGAACATTACATGGAGGCATTGTTGAGAGCAGAGGCGATCATCGTATTGCCATGTCTTTTGCAATTGCCGGGGCTGTAGCTAGTGATCCTGTTACTATAAAAAATTGTGTCAATGTAGCTACCTCATTTCCTTTGTTTGTAGAAACTGCAAAGGAACTTCAATTACACATAGAGGAAACTGTTGATAATGTACAATGACACTGTACCCGTGATTACCCTGGACGGACCAAGCGGAACTGGTAAAGGAACGCTATGCCAATTACTTGCAAAACATCTTAAATGGAATATGCTTGATAGCGGTGCAATTTACCGTGTTCTTGCTTATGCAGCTAGGAAAAACAAAATCGATTTTAATGAAGTACATGAATTAACTGCACTTGCGCGCTCACTCAATTTACGTTTTGCATCCTCTGATGATTATGAAACACAAGTAATTTTAGATGGAGTGGACATTAGCGCTGAAATTCGAAGCGAACAATGTGGTCAGGATGCGTCTCAGATCGCGGCCATTCAGGAAGTAAGGCACGCTTTGCTTGAGCGCCAACGCAATTTTGCCCAACCTCCTGGTTTGGTTACAGATGGTCGAGATATGGGGACTGTGGTCTTTCCTAATGCAATTTTAAAAGTTTTTTTATATGCAAGTGAAGAAGAAAGAGCAAATAGACGTTATTTACAGTTGAAAGAAAAAGGAATTAATGTTAGCCTCGCGCAGGTTGTAGAAGAATTGGCTAAACGTGATGTAAGGGATACTGCTCGTACGCATGCGCCATTAAAGCCTGCAGATGATGCAGTGCAAATTGATACAACCAGATTATCCATTGTACAAGTGTTTAATATTGTATTAAAATTAATTAATGAACGTTTGTTTGATGCTTAATTATTTGTTGGGGGAAAGATGAGTGGGACTCATTCTTTCATTTTTTTACTAAAGAGTTTATTAACATGTCTGAAAGTTTCAAAGAATTGTTTGAGCAAAGTATTGCCGGTGCTCAATTTTATCCAGGTGCCATTATTAATGCCAAGGTTATCGGTATCGATAATGATTATGTCATTTTAAATGCCGGTCTAAAATCCGAGGGTATTGTACCTAAAGAAGAATTTTATGATAAAGATGGTGCGTTGGAAGTTAACCTGGGCGATACCGTCGAAGTAGCTTTAGATTCTGTAGAAGATGGCTACGGTGAAACGATACTTTCGAGAGAAAAAGCTAAACGTCAGGAAGCTTGGCGTAAATTATCTAAATCACATGAAAACAATGAAACAGTTACCGGTCTTATTTCTGGGAAGGTCAAAGGCGGATTTACTGTTGAAATTGGTACTATACGCGCCTTCTTACCTGGTTCATTAGTAGACGTCAGACCTGTAAGAGATCCTTCTTATCTGGAAGGCAAAGAGCTTGAATTCAAAGTAATTAAAATGGATTTAAAGCGCAATAATATTGTTGTATCCCGTCGTGCGGTTGTTGAAGAAGAAAGCAGCGCTGACAGACAAGCATTGCTCGAGTCCCTGCATGAAGGTCAAGAGCTCCATGGTATCGTTAAAAATCTTACCGATTATGGTGCATTTATTGACTTGGGCGGCATAGATGGCTTGTTGCATATCACTGATATTTCATGGAAACGCGTAAAACATCCAAGTGAAGTATTATCCGTTGGCCAAGATGTAAAAGTAAAAGTATTAAGTTTTGATAGCGAAAGAAACCGTGTTTCTTTAGGTATGAAACAATTAGGTAACGATCCTTGGGTTGATCTGGTAGAGCGTTATCCTATAGGCAAAAAATTACAAGGTAAAGTTACGAACATTACAGATTACGGTTGCTTTGTTGAAATAGAAGAAGGTGTGGAAGGCTTAGTCCACATGTCAGAAATGGATTGGACCAATAAAAACGTACATCCAAGTAAAGTGGTGTCTCTGGGTGACGTGGTTGATGTTATGGTTCTTGAAATTGATGAAGAAAGACGCCGTATTTCTTTAGGTATGAAGCAATGTGTTGGCAACCCATGGCAACAATTTGCTGCAAGTCACACTAAAGGTCAAAAAGTAAGTGGTAAGATTCGTTCAATTACCGATTTTGGAATATTTATTGGCTTGGATGGGGATATTGATGGCTTAGTTCATTTGTCTGATATTTCCTGGACTGTTCCTGGTGAAGAGGCAGTAAAACAGTTCAAGAAAGGTCAAGAGATGGAAGCTGTTATTCTTGCTATAGATCCTGAGCGTGAGCGTATTTCTTTGGGTATTAAACAGCTTGAAGGCGATAACTTTGCAAGTTTTGTTGATGAGTACACCAAAGGTGCTATTGTAAAAGGTACTGTTGTGGCCGTAGATCCTAAGACAGTTACTGTAGCTTTGGCAGATGACATTACCGGTACTATTCGTGCAAGTGAACTGTCTGATGAGCGTGTTGATGATGCTACTACTCTTGTCAAAGAAGGTGACGAGATTGAAGCAAAAATTATAAACGTTGACCGCAAAAATCGTTCAATTACTCTTTCAGTAAAAGCGAAAGACGCCCAAGATGAAGCAGATGCGATTAAGAAATATTCTAGAACTGAAGGTGCTTCAACAACCTTAGGTGATTTACTGAAAGAAAAAATGGCAAGCAAAGAGAGTGATTAATTTCTTTATTGTCAATTAGTTAAGAAAGCGTAGATTCTTCTACGCTTTTTTTTGTTTGTATATTTTAATAGCCTGAGTGACGCGAAGTACAACTTAGGTTATTGTTATGTTGTGTCCTGGAAAAATCTGGGACTGCTTCGCTCTGCCTAGGTCACTAAAAAGGAAGAATTTATGCGCATATTAATGCTGGTTATTTATATACTTTTGATCATTATTGGCGTTAGTTTTGCTGCTCTAAATGCTACTTCGGTAGATGTTAATTTTTATTTTAAAGTCATATCAATGCCTATCTCTGTTCTTATGACAATTATGCTGGGCATTGGTATTTTAATAGGATTTATACTTTTTATGTGGCGATATTGGCGTTTAAAAGCTGAATGCCACAAAATTAAAAACCAATTAAAATTGACTGAAAAAGAAATTAAAAATTTGCGATCAATTCCATTGCAAGATCAGCATTAGTTTTTTTATTATTATAAACTTGACATGCACAGAGGAGGGTAATAATGATAGATTTATGGCCATTACTATTGCCTGCTGCTGCTTGGTCTGGTTGGTGGATGGCAAATCGTAGCAAACCTAAGGAAGATCCAACTTTTTATAATCGTTTATCCCGTGAGTATGTTGTCGGATTAAATTATCTTCTAAATGAGCAACCGGATAAGGCCGTTGATGTTTTTATTAAATTATTAGAAGTCGATAGCGATACTGTAGAAACACATCTTGCATTGGGAAGTTTATTCAGACGCCGTGGCGAAGTAGATAGAGCCATACGGATACATCAAAATTTAATCGCAAGACCCCAGCTAAGTATTTTGCAAAGAAAAGAATCTTTAATGGCACTAGGCCAGGATTATATGAGCGCTGGTTTATTTGATCGTGCAGAACGAATTTTTTTAGAGGTTGTAGAATTGGGGGGCTCTAAAGAAACAAGTAGTTTACATGGCTTATTAGCGATTTATCAACAAGAAAAAGCATGGGAAAAAGCTTTAGATGTGATTAAAAAACTGGAGATCTCGACCGGGACAAGTTTTCATAATCAAGCGGCGCATTACTATTGTGAAATGGCCAATCAGGCATTAAAAACAAATGCAATTGATAAGGCGGCTTATTGTATTAAACAGGCAATATCTGTCGACAATCAATCAGTTCGAGCAAGTTTAATGAATGCAAGCCTTGAAATGAAAGAAGGCCGTTTCAAACAAGCAATTCGTTCATTAAAACGCATTCCTCAACAAGATGCTGATTTTTTAACTGAAATTATCGAACCTTTAGTTATATGTCATAAAGAATTAAATACAATGGATGAGTGCGTCAAGTATCTTGAAGAGACCTTAGAGGATAATCCCAGAGCTTCAGTAATTTTTGTAATAGCAGAGTATTTGAGACAACAAAAAAATATGGATGCAGCGATAGATTTTGTAGCCGATAATTTGAGCAAACATCCATCAATTCGAGGTTTAAATCAGTTAATCTATTGGCATCTTGAGTCTGCTCACGGAAAAGTGCGTGACAAGTTACAAATGCTTTATGATATAACCAGTAAATTTTTAGACAATAAGCCAGTTTATCGATGTGTTCATTGCGGTTTTGGTGGAAAACATCTTCATTGGCATTGTCCCAGTTGTAAAAACTGGGGAAGAATGAAACCTGTCCATGGATTGGAAGGATATTAACCAATTTTTAAGAGATTATGATGCAATTTATCGATTTAAAAAAACAATATTCAATAATAGAAAACGAAATTTTGACTAGCATTAAAAACGTTTTGAATCATGGTCAATACATCATGGGGCCTGAAATTGCACACCTTGAAAAGCAATTGGCTGATTTTATAGGGGTGAAACATGCCATTGTCAATTCAAGTGGAACTGATGCTTTATTAATGGCATTAATGGCTTTGGAAATTCAGCCAGGCGATGAAGTAATTACCACTCCTTTTAGTTTTTTTGCTACCACAGAGGTGATTAGTCTTTGTCAAGCTAAGCCTGTTTTTGTAGATATTGATCCGCTTACTTATAATATGGACCCTGATCAGTTGGAAGCGGCAATTACTAGTAAAACTAAGGCAATAATGCCAGTTGGATTATATGGCCAATGTGCTGATCATGATGAAATTAATTCTATTGCTGCTCGCTACGGTATCCCAGTAATTGAAGATGCAGCACAAAGTTTTGGAGCGACTTATAAAGGTAAGTATTCTTGTGCTTTATCAACGATTGGATGCACCAGCTTTTTTCCCTCCAAACCTTTAGGTGGTTATGGAGATTCCGGAGCCTGTTTTACCAATGATGATGCTTTAGCCCAAAAACTTATTGAAATAAGAATTCATGGCCAAAATGCACGTTATTGCCATAATCGTATAGGAATTAATGGACGAATGGATACAATCCAAGCAGCTGTTTTAATTGAAAAGCTGAAACTTTTTCCAGATGAAATCATCATGCGTCAACGAGTTGCCAGGTCTTATGATCAAATGCTTTCGCCTTTAGTCAAAACACCGTTTGTTCATAGTTATAATACCAGTGTTTATGCACAATATACTATTGAAGTAAATAATCGTGATGCATTTCAAAAAGCGATGCAAGAGTCAGGAATTCCTACAGCCGTTCATTATCCAGTACCTTTACATCAGCAAACAGCCATGGCCTATTTAGGCTATAAAATGGGTGATTTTCCACATGCAGAATACGCAAGCAGCCGAGTTATCAGCTTACCTATGCATCCTTATTTACAAGAAGCGGAGCAAACGAGAATTGTTAGCGCGGTAAAAAGTGCTCTGGAAGTACATAAAGAAGAGGCGATAGCATAAATGATGCCTAAACTAATTGTTGCATTAGATTTTGATAAGGAGCACGATGCTTTAAATTTGGTTGAAAAACTTGATCCGACAAGTTGTGCATTAAAAGTGGGCAGTGAGCTTTTTACACTGCTTGGGACACACTTTGTGAAACAACTGATTAAAAAACAATTTAAAGTATTTTTAGATTTAAAATTTCATGATATTCCTAATACGGTTGCAAGAGCTTGCAAAGCGGGAGCTGATCTGGGGGTTTGGATGATGAATGTTCACGCTTCAGGCGGAATGAGCATGATGCAGGCTGCAAGAAAAGCAATTGATTCTTATGGTGTTAATAGACCGATATTAATTGCGGTAACTGTTTTAACTAGTTTTAACCAAAATGAACTAACTGCTATTGGAGTGAATGCACCAGTAATGGACCAGGTGAAGAATTTGGCAATTTTGACCAAAGAGTCAGGTTTGGATGGTGTAGTGTGTTCTGCTCAAGAGGTGAAAATAATAAAAAGTGCTTGTAATGACCAATTTATTACGGTTACTCCAGGTATTAGACTTGCGAGTAATTCAAATGATGATCAATCAAGAGTAATGACTCCTAAACAAGCTATTGAAGAAGGTAGCGATTTTCTAGTAGTAGGGCGTCCAATCACTCAAGCGACTAATCCGGAACTAGTTGTAGATGAAATTTTAAGTAGTATACAGAATATTTAATTCTTTCCACGTAGGGTAGGGATTGAACTTTCAAAAAAACTATAGGCTTTACAGTCCATAGCTGCCAAACTTAGCTATTATTCCTGCGAAGGCAGAAATCCATCCATGATGGAGCACATTGCCAATATAGAAATGGATCCCTGCGCGGGGATGGCAGAAACTACTTGTGAATTGAGTAAATAAAACACAATTATTCATAGCTGTCCATGGACTGTTAATCTGGCAATTTTTACTTCATGAAATTCTGCAGTTCTGCTTTAACCCACAATTTCTTCATATTCTTGATATTACAATCATTCGAAGTATGGACGATTCAAATCAATGAAACGATCCGAATAGTTTTTGCTCTATTTAATTTCTGATAAATTTGTGTTAAATATATTTGTGATGGTTAAAAATAATAAAACAAAGAGCATCGTCATCATATAGTTAGAACAAGAGAGGTAATGGAGAGAACTAAGAATCAAGTTAATTAAAGCAAGATCAATTGAGCAATATACAACTGGGAATAGTGATTAAATTATTGCTGAACGTTAATGGATTATCATAACTTAAGGATAAGTCATGACACCACAACACGTAATAAGTCAGTTGCTTGCATCTGACGCACACCAATATCCTCAAAATCTGGATTTATTAAAAAAAATTATCATTACGGCTTATTTAGGGCGCCTGCAAATTAATGGTTTACCACCTGATAATAAAATTGCTTTTGGTAACTATCTATTTGATAACGAACAAATAATGTTCGATTTTACCCGTTTAAGCGATGAAAAAAGAGCATTGTTTAAGCAATGGTTTTTGGAGCCCCATCAAAAGGATAAAACCAAGGCATTTTTAAGTGGCGTCACGGTGAATGAATATCGAGGTTTTACAGCCGAGGTCGCCTTAACATGGTGGGGTAGGATAGTAAGTTGGTTTCAGGGGAAATATCAAGAACATTGGAAAATAAGTGATTTAGATTTATCACTTAAAAATATATCCCATTATCAATTGACTGGTATTCAAATGTGTCATGGTAATCATGGTATATTGATTGGTTTCAATCAATTTCTAGTCCCGGGTATAGGGACAAAATATAATGATCCTAATGATTCACAGCAAGAGCCTCTAGGGAATACCAAACGAGTTTTTATTACTGATAAATTGGTTGATAAGCTCATTGCGCTTAATATAAAAAATATCAAATTTGAATCAGTATGCAAAAGTCCTCATCCACAATCTATAGAAGTATCCGATCCCCAAGAACGTCTGGATAAAATGCATGATTACCGAAAAATGCAGCGTTTTATGTCACTGAAGCCATGGTATGTTCGAATTTGGAGTTGGTTTTTTCCTTGGTTAAATGATGAAAAAGTTAAAAGTAAATCAATTAAAGAGAAACAAGTAGTATCGCTCTATGAAACAAAAAAAATTGAGATTTTCCGATTTTTAAAATCACATGAGATTCTGGTTAGAGAAAGAAAACCTAATATTGAAAATATAGTGTTTTGTGGTGGTGGTGCAAAAATTTTTGCACATGTTGGCGTCTGGAAATCGTTAAATGAAGCCAAAATATACCCTGATAAATTTGCTGGGAGTTCAGCAGGTGCCATCATGGCTTTATTGTGCTATTTAGGTTACTCTGCATCTGAAATTGAAGAATTATTTAAACATTTCAAGCATGAACATTTGGTTCATTTTGATATCAATATCAATGGATTTTCTGAAGCAAACTCATTAAAGACCGCGCTTGATTATGCAATTGCTTATAAATTGAATCAAATTGTTACCGAATATCAAATCCCATACCCACAGGGTAAAATTACTTTTGCTACTTTAGAAGCAATTCGGCAAAAATGTCCTGGTTGTGGAATTGGAAAAGAGCTAGTAGTTACAGCAACAAATAAACGTCAGGGCACAACTCGATATTTTTCCTTTTTACACTCACCAGCGTTTGAGGTAAGTGAGGCAGTTAAAACATCTGCAAGTTTTCCCATAGTCTATAGATCAACGCTTATTGATGGAGAAGAACATAATGATGGCGGTATATTAAATAATCTTCCCACCGAGCCTTTTTCTGATGACCATTCAACCTTGCTTGAATCTGAATATGGTAATAACTTAAAAGTATTGGCTGTTAAGTTTGATGATGGGCCTGAACGTAAGGCAATAGATCGGGTTATGGACAGGGTTTATAGAGAAAATGTTGTATTAAACTGGATTTATAGATTGCTAACTGGTGTTAGTGATCCGGCGAGCGGTTGGGAAAAAGATCGCTTGAAGTTGAGAAAATATGCATGTCAATCCATCGTGATCAATGTCGATAATGTATCAAGTTCGTCATTCACAGTAGGAGAAGAGACTAGAAAACAAATGATCGATGCAGGCTACGAGGAGACAAACAACTATTTGAACATGCGGTATCGAAAAAATGACTCCGAAGAATATGAAAATGAAGAATTTATGTATACGACTTTTAGTTCTTTGGGTGAATTACTTTCTTACTGTTGTTATCGAGGGGATAGGCGCTGGTTTGAAATAGTATATCGACTTATTGAGGAGTCTACTGTACCTAATCGAACGGAGCTAATACAACAAGCTGAAGAGCTGCGGAACCTTTACTTTAGTACAACTGCAACTTCGCCCAAAAGTCCTAAACAGGATGAGAGTCCTCTAACTTTTTTTGGCAATGAAATAATGCCACATACTTCATCTACATCCATTGGGAATGAGCATCATAAGATTTTACTTGCTGTATATCCTGTGCTTTTAAAATTATCACAAGAATTATTCACTGACAGTACCGACAAAAAAATCTTTGATTTTGCTCGTCATTCTTTTTCATTGAAAACACCTTTTGCATGTTTAAATCATTTTGCAAAAATTCACAATGAAACACATGTAATTTTTCATATTGCAATTAATTTATTAAAAGAACTGAAAAAAAATCCCAGTGAGAAGGTATATGAAGCATTTGTTCAATTACTTGAGTTGCTTAATAGAGGCAATAAAAACATATACAAAGAAGAGTATTTTGCACGTTGGGATTTATCTTTTACCCAAAGTTTACGCATATTAGGTTTATTGCATAAGGATTCTAAAGCTCATCCTCGATTGCTTCGTTCATTAAGCAGAGGAAGTGAACCTATGCAAACAGTTATTGATGGAATCTTCTGTGAGGACAATTACGATGATTTAGAATTAGAGGAATCTTTTTCTTTTGGTATGTAGAGTTTATTTACAACTCCGTTATCTTAGCCGCAATGTCTTGATTTTCTGCGTTTTTATGTTCCCATACCTTTATGTATGCTGCGCTTCAGTACGCAAAAATCAAGGCTTTGCAATTCAATCTAGTGAATTGTAACGAAATTCTAGTAATTTTATAAAACTGTGATATTTTATTTCGCAACTCGCAAACAGGAAGTAACTAGGAAATAAGTTTTATTTATGAAAGTAAAAGGGTTTACGCTGCTTGAATTATTGATAACCATGGCATTGTTTTTAAGTTTATCAATAGTTGGTATTGGCTCATATACTTATTTTATAAGAAAAAATGAGCAAAAAGTACTCATTGATGAATTGCGGACTGTAATACAGTATGCCAAACTCCAGGCTATTATCCTTGGCAGCTCTGTATCTCTTGCACCTCTAGATGCTTCATCCAGTTGGTCAAATGGTATGATTTTAAATTTTTTAAATAAAAAAACAAATAAAATTGAACCGATTTATCGCTGGCAATGGAGTCATCCTTGTTGGGATCTGAATTGGGAGGGTGCAAGCTCCACAAATCAGATTGTATTCTCAACTTACCCAGGACAAGCAATTAGTAATGGACGTTTTATTTTAATTAATAAAAATACCCATGAGCAGGTTATTATCATATTAAATCGACTTGGTAGAATAAGAATTAGCAATAACTTGTCGCTGATGCGTTAATTTTGTAAGATCTTGCTGAATATATTTTGTAATGTACTAAAATCCATGCCTATTGATACTCATTCTATTTTTACAATAAGTGCACAAAGTTCTGAGCAACTCACAGAGTGGCTTAATTATCAGGATTCATTGACTGATAAACTGCACCAAATTAAAGGTGATGCGCAAGTTGAGCTGATTTCCCAATGTTGGACGAATACGGACTGGTGGAATAAAAATTTTTTACAAATTCAAGATAAGCTGGTTTTTCAACGCGAAATTGTTATGAAAAGCCACAATGTTGCTTATTGGTATGCTCGAAGCATTATTCCCAAAAAATGTTATGATCTTGATCCTGCTTTTTTTGGCCGTTTGGAAAATGAGTCAATAAAAAATTTAATCTTTAAAGAAGATAAAGTGTATCGTGTCCAGTCAATCAATTATCCAATTGATCAACAGTGTTTGGAATACTATTGGGTAAAAAGAAACTTGGGTTTTGTAGATGGCGTACTTTGGGTTCGGCTTGCAGAGTTTTTATTTCAGGAAAAGGAGTCATTTTATTTAGCTGAAATTATGTTCCCTGAACTTGAGGGTATTACTTCATGAAATGGAATGCATATTGGCGGCTGATGCGTTTTGATAAGCCTGTGGGAATTTTATTGCTTTGGTTTCCAACAGCATGGGCTTTATGGTTAGCAAATAAAGGCGTGCCGACACTTAGGCTTTTTATCCTTTTTTTATGTGGCACTGTACTTATGCGAGCCGCAGGCTGTGTGATAAATGATATAGCAGATCGGAATATCGATAAACATGTCGCACGCACTAAATTAAGGCCATTAACTTCTGGCGAAGTTACTTTGCCCGAAGCCTTTCTTTTATTAATAATCTTGCTTTTCGCTGCATTATTTATATTAGTTCAGTTACCCCGAAATTGTTTTTATTTTGGATTAATCGCATTATTTATTTCTTTTTTATATCCTTTTTGTAAGCGTTTTCTAGATGCTCCCCAACTGATCCTTGGGTTAGCGTTCTCCATGGGAATTCCTATGGCTTATGTTGCATCAGATCTTCCTTTAAATGGTGAGTTTTTTTTATTATTTTTAATCAATTTTTCCTGGATTCTTGTTTACGACACAATGTATGCCATGGCCGATAAAGCAGATGATTTGCGCATTGGTGTGAAATCTACTGCAATTTATTTTGCTAGTTACGATCGAATGATTATTGGTGTGTTACAAAGTTTATTTCATAGTTTGTGGTTATGTTGGGCGCTGGTGAATCAAATAAGTTTATGGTTTTATATTTTTTGGTTTATGGCAGGAATCGTCTTGATGTACCAACAAAGGTTAATTAGTAAAAGAATACCTGAAGAGTGTTTTAAAGCGTTTATTGTTAGTGTGTATTATGGCGCCTTGATGTGGTTGGCCATTTTATAGGGTAGTATAAGCTCTACTCCTAAAATCAACACAATGTTTTTTTCTATAAGAGAATTAAGCTAAACTTGCAAGTTAAAAGTAATGATGAGGAATCTCATTGAAAATTAAATTCAGAATGGCGTTATCTTATAAAGAAATTATTTAGATAATTAAGATTACGGATACCGCGAACAAGTCCGGAGAGATCCTTGCGAAACTTGAATGTCATTTTTATGTTTTTAAATAAACTATACTCAAAGTCCTACGTACTGCGCTTTATGCACGGCACGTAGGAGGGTTAAATTTCGCGTGGATCGCTCAGGAATAAGTCGCGGTATGTAGGAGTACTAAGGAAATTGTTAGTACACTCTGTAGCGTTCGGGTTTTAATAGGCATCGCTACCATTATCTGCAACTACACGTGTGTTTTTTCCATAGATTACGAGAATTTTTTGCTTTGTTTTTAGCTTGAGATCTTCCGCCTGAACTACAGAAATAATTCCGCCTGAATTTAATCGAATCACATACTCAACACCACGCGATTGACTGTAGCCATTATCCTCAAAACTATTATTTGTGTTTTTAGTAATATTGCTCATGTTTCGACGCAAATTTACAGGTCGCTTTGAAATAATTGTGCCTGGAATGACTTTTTTAACTTTACCTACTTCAGCTGAATCATATTCACCAGGAGGTAATGCTTTATTACAGCTGAATAAAATAAAACTAAAAAGTAATACTAAAACGGACTTAAATAAGTTTTTTCGATTCATAGGGCTTAAACTCCAGTTAGGAACATGACCGAAAATAATAGACCTATTAGTTAGATAGTATCGTTCAGCAAATAGGGAATTATCCGGGTCACATTAACATTAATTTTGCGGCCTTGCGCAGTATAACCGAGAATTAATTTATTTTTAACAGTTCTTCCAATAAACTGCTGGCACCGATTCGAAACCAGCTCTTATTAATTTGCTTGTCAAGCATTAACTCTGCGAGTCGTGCATAATTATAAGCGTGCTGTGGTTTTCTAATGCCTCCTGAAATCTTGATCCCACAATATGTGTTTGTATCTTGAATAGCGCATAATATTGCAAATACCGCCGATAAAGATGCTCCTGCTTGGATTTTACCTGTTGAGGTTTTAATGAAATCGCATCCTAATTCAATTAACTCTTTGCTTGCATTGTAAATGGTTTCCATATCAGGAAAAGAACCCGTTTCTAAAATAATTTTTAAAACAAGTTTTTGCTGTTTGCATAATTGCGCAATAGCCTCACATTGATTTAAAGCCTTTTGCTTTTGTTCCTTTAGATAAAGAGGATAAGGAAAGACATAGTCAATTTCTGCAGCACCCAATTGAATCGCTTTTTCTATAGATGCAATTGAATCAGCCACCTCTTCAATTCCTTGCGGAAAATTAATCACTGTAGCTAAGTCAATGGTATTTTGCGAAGAGAATTGATCGAGATGCTGCAGATAAACACATAGTGCAGCAACCTGGTTTTGATTTGCACTGTATTTTAATTGGTTCAGTGATTCAATGGTCGCGCATTCATCCAAGAGGGTAAGATCAATGGAGTGAATCAGTTGCTTGGTGGTAATGGTATTCTTAGAGTAACCGCCAAGCAATGCTTCCATAACTTCATTAAAATGGGTTTCTAAACTCATTTTAAACTCGCAATGTACTGTTTTAGAATGAAATTAAGTTTTTCTGAGGCACTTTCTGCCATCGCAATCACCGATTCATGGCTGTGGGCTGTTTTTGAAAGGCCTGTAGCATAGTTGGTAATCATAGCAATAACTGCTACATGCATACCACAATGATTTGCCACCAATACTTCTGGAACCGTAGACATCCCTACAGCATCTGCTCCCCAAAGTTTAAATGCTCTGATTTCAGCAGCTGTTTCATAATGCGGGCCGAGTACAGAGATATAAACCCCTTCTGTAAGTCGGATTGAGTTTTTTGCAGCAATGGATAATAAGTCAAAACGCATTTCTTTATCATAAGCGTTGTCTAAAGGATAAAATCTTGGACCAAACTTATCATCGTTAGGGCCAATTAGAGGATTACTGGGCTGCAAATTAATATGATCGGAAATAAGCATCAATTCACCTGGACCAACATCCTCTCTTAAGGAGCCTGATGCATTAGTGGCAATGAAATAATCGCATCCTAAGAGTTTTAAAGTACGAATATAGGTTTTAACTGTTTCATAATTTTCCAAACCTTCATATGTATGGGCTCGACCTTGTAAACATACAACACCTACATTATTCCAATACCCAAAAATTAAATTACCACCGTGACCTTGAACAGTTATTTTGGGAAATCCAGGCAGTTCTTCATAACTGATTCGAATCGAATCTTGTAATTCCTCAGCAAATTTACCTAAACCTGATCCTAATACCACACCTATGGTTGGTTTAAATGAAGGATATAATTTTTTAATATAATTTGCTGCTAAATGGGCATAACTCTGCTTTGGTGCAGTATCTGTCATAAAAATCTTCCTATTAATTAGAGGCTGTTTCCATTTCTTCTGTTTTGGTCAAACTGTCCTGATTTTCCGCACTTCAGTGCACGGAAAGTCTGGGCATTTGGGCTCAAGCTTGCGAAATGTAAACAGACCCTACGGGTTAAAATCAAATTTAAAAGCCAAGGGCAATAGTCCATTAATCTTTACGCTATGTAATATTGAATTTTTATCACATAGATGGATCACGGTATCAGGTGTTGAAAATTCATAAATTCTTTGCCTGCATGCCCCACAAGGCGAACATAATAAATTTGTTCCTGCCAGTACAACCATACTTTTAATACGTTGCTCGCCTGCAGACACCATGGCAGAAATTGCTGAGGTTTCTGCACACACTGCCAAACCATAAGAGCTGTTTTCTACATTGACACCTGTATATAAATTATCTTTATCGGTACAAATACAACAGGCTACGCTAAATTTAGAGTAGGGTGAGTAAGAATTGGCAAGTGCCTTATGTGCATTTGAAATCATTTTCGCAATTGTTTGATCCATAATGAAGCTCAATTAAAACTGAAGGGAGTCAATTATAAAAGAGTCTTGCTCTGAAGACTATGCTCCTCTTGATTTTCTTTAATATCTAGAATATCTGACAATTCAATAGTATTAGAGGTAGAGGATTTTTTTGTTGATTTGGGAAATAAACAGTTGAAGTAACCTGGTTCTGGTGAGTTAGAAGGCTCTTCTGAAATTGAAGGACCTAAGCTATCGCCCATCTCTGTGTAACTTTCTGGAGTTTGGTCTGGTTTATGATTTCCAAAAGTGCAATTTAGCCAAAATTCAAATGCCAATGCACCAAGTCCTGCACAAATAATCAGAGAAAAAATAGTAATTGGTATTGCCATGGGCGGAAAGAAAAATATAAGGGTAGCTGCAACTGCTGCGACCAGACTTATAGAGGTTGATGTCACCGCATAAGATACGTAACTTTTTTGTCGCGCCGATGAGTAGTTCGCATCATCTTTCGGCGGATTTTTAAATTTATGATATTCTCCAATTGCCCATATTGCATTACCAATCAGGAAAAGCCATGCTGCTGGAGGAAATAGAGCAGGTATAAAAACGGCAGCAACACTGATTATTGTCGCAGTTAATCCTACAAATGAGGACAACAGGAATTGTTCTTTAATTTGCGCAAAACCGTACCATTTGCGGTAATTCACTGGATGATCTGGGTGGAGAAGAGACGCTGTAAGCCAAGAGAGATATGCAAGTGAATAGATTCCTAATGAAACGAATCTGAAAATAGCTGATGCGAGCGGGAAAGGGATATACTGGAGCTTTGAAAGCAAAAAGCCAGTGAAGAAAAAGACACCACTTGCTTTATCTAATTTCTGGGCTATGGTCATATAAAAGTGATCCTAATGCTTCTATTACCCGGCATATTGTACCTTAATTAGACAGAGAAAAACAGTTCCACTTCATATGAGATATTATGTAGTTAATGCATCCATAACTGAATTCAATTCAGATGCTTTATTTTTGATTTGAGGTGCTGAATGAAGAATGATTCGTACAAGCAATCCTCCATCAGGATTATTTAAAGCCGTAATTTCACCATGATGTAATTGAATTGCACGAAAAGCGATGGCTAACCCTAAACCATACCCACCCGTTTTTTTTGTTCTTGATGTGTCTACACGATAAAATGGATTAAATATTCTTTCTAGTTGACTTTCAGGTACGCCTGGACCTTTATCACTGATATCAATATATACATGTTCTTTAGTTTCATCATATTTTAATGAAACAATAATTTGTTCGCTGGCAGGTGAGTAATGGAGTGCATTGCGCACTACATTTTCTATTGCTCTGTGAATCAGGCGTTCATCGATTAATAAGCAGCACGGTTCAATTATTCCTGCTTTAACACGAGGCGTTTCTTCTCCAACTTCATAATTGGCATCGTTAATGACATCGAATAAAAGAACAGAAAGGTCAATTTCGTTTAAATTAAGATCAGTTGTTGATTTTTCCAAGCGAGCAAATTCCAGTACCTCAGTGATTAAAGCATTTAACCTGGAGCATTCAAGCTCCATGCGATTAAACTCAGTATCTGCCAAATGAAGTGTTTTATTGCGCCCTAATTCAATAGCAATTTGCAAGCGAGCGAGAGGGGAACGTAATTCATGTGAAATATCTTGTAACAATCTTTCTTTTGAGTTGACTAATGTTTCCAGTTGCTCTGCCATACGATCAAATTCATGACTTAATTGAGCTATTTCGTCATTGTAATGTCCTCTTAAACGACCAACACGTGTATTTAACTTTCCAGTAGCAATTGATTTGGCTGCCATTCCCAAAGAGCGCAAGGGTTGGGTTAAGTATCGTGATAATAAATAACAGATAAGACCGCTAATAAATGTTGCTAAAACGAGACGAATCGCTAGGCCAGCCCAGGGAACCCCGACAAAATGATAGATAGGTTTTTCACTCACTGCAGCAAGCCGGTAAAATTTTCCTGAAGTGGATAAAATTTCATGACTAACAATAAGTTTCCCTGATTTTAAAATACCTTCACTCAACTGATCCTGGAGCAGATTTTCTGCAACTTTTTTCACATTTGCTGGTGCAGCCTGGGTTCCAATAATTTCACCAGTACTGGTTAATAAATAAATTGACATATGGCGCGAAATACCAATTTTATTCAGCCATTTTAATAGTGCAGTTTGTCTTCCTGATTCATAAGTTGCAACCGCGGCATTTGCGTAACTGTCCATAAATAATTGTTCTTGGGCAGGTAATGATGATTTTTGTACAATATGACTGATTACCCAGGCGGTAGTGAAAATGATAAGTATTGTAGCTAACCAAAATGAAATAAAAATTTTCCAATACAAACTAC
Organism: Legionella bozemanae; assembly: GCF_001648595.1. Classification (GTDB taxonomy): domain Bacteria; phylum Pseudomonadota; class Gammaproteobacteria; order Legionellales; family Legionellaceae; genus Legionella; species Legionella bozemanae. The sequence continues at coordinate 95,088 of NZ_LBAW01000007.1, forward strand.
GCATTAAACATATATCCAAATCCGCGAACAGTCTTAACTATAGGTTCACCTTGAGGGTTATCACCTAAATTATTTCTTAAGTTACTGATATGAACATCGATACTACGATCATATGTAGTGTATTTTCTGCCAAGAGCATATTCGGTAAGTTCTTCTTTTGAAAATGCTTGTCCTGGTGATTTAATAAGCATCTCTAAAATATTGAACTCAGCATTTGTGAGTTCAAGATAATTTCCGGCCATAGTTACATGACGCTTGGAACAGTCAACTACAATATTATGTTGTTCGATGATAGGTCTTGATGTGGGAATTTTTTGAGTACGTCTTAAAATTGCCCGTAAACGAGCTACCAGTTCACGTGGATTACATGGTTTAGGTAAATAATCGTCTGCACCTATTTCCAGACCTACAATACGATCGATATCATCGCCCCGAGCAGTTAACATGAGGACGGGAGTTTCCAGATGTTCACGAATAGCCTTTAATACCTCAAAACCGTTTAGTTTAGGTAACATGACATCAAGAATAATTGCATCAAAAGTCTGATTTAAGGCTTTTTTCACCCCGCTTTCACCATCATGCACACAAATAGCATGGAAACCCTCTGGTTCCAGATATTGGGTTAGTAAATCGGTCAATTCTATATCGTCATCAATTATGAGAATATTACCATTCATACTTTATTATGCCTTGCGTTTATCAATACATTCCATTAACTTGATTCTTCTAGCATCTGCATTAATAATCCTAAACTCAAAAGAATCAATCGTAATGGTTTCCCCTCGTGAAGGTAAACGACCAAAACTATTCATTACAATACCACCTATTGTATCATAAAATTCATCACTAAAATCTGCTTTAAGTTGCTCATTGAATTCATCAATGGGCATATGGGCTTTAACAATATAGTGCCCGTCTTCATGTACTTTAATGTAGGCGTCTTCATCGATATCAAATTCATCTTCAATGTCGCCAATTATCTGTTCGATAATGTCTTCAATAGTTACAAAGCCTGAAACTTCACCATATTCGTCTACAACTATGGCCATGTGATTTTTGTTACTGCGGAACTCACTGAGTAAGCTGTCTAAGCGTCTACTTTCAGGAACAAAAGTAACTTGACGACAAATATCCAGCAAATCAAAGGTGTCAAGGTTAGTAGATTGATAGCGTAATAAATCTTTTGCATGCAATATCCCAATGACCTCATCGGAGTCACCAGCAATTACCGGGAATCTTGAATGGCCTGTTTGGGTTACTGTTTTAATAATATCGCCGAATTCATCGTCTTGTTTGATGCAAACCATCTGATTTTTGGGCAACATGATGTCGCGAACACGCATTTTGGAGAAAGAAATTGCCCCTTCAATCATTGCTAAAGTTTCAGCACTGATAAGAGAACGAATTTGAGCGTCTCTTAATAAACTTACAAGCTCCTCTTGATTTTGTGGTTCTCCTTGCAAAAACTGTTTAAAGCGAGCGAACCACTTACTACTATCTTCCTCTTTATTCAAGTTCATTACCCTCTGCGTCATAAGGATTAGAAAATCCAAGTTCAGCTAATAATTTAATTTCAATAGCTTGCATTATGACTGCTTCATCATCTTTAATATGATCATAGCCCAATAAATGCAAGATTCCATGAATCAAAATCAATGCCCAATGCGATTCTAAAGTTTTTTTAAGTTGCTTGCTTTCTTCTAACAAGACTTGCGGACAAATAATAACATCGCCTAATAGCGGGCATTCCAATTGAATTTCAGGCGGTAAAGCACTGGGAAATGCCAATACATTGGTTGTTTTATTTTGCTTTCTGTATGTATAGTTTAAGTGGATCATTTCTTCTGCCGTAACCAAACGAACAGTGAGTTCAGCTTCTTTTTGATAATCCCTTAAAGCCAATGAGGCCAAATGTGTTAATTCTTCTTCACTAACAGGGAGTGGCTCATCAGTTGCATTTTGAATATCGATATAATAACTCATTTATTTTTTTCCTGTTGATGCATTATCATAGCAATCAACAATTTTAGATACTAACGGATGTCGCACTACTTCACGACTTGTAAACGTATGAATACTAATTTCCGGTATTTTTTTGAATAATCCTACTGCATGGGCGAGTCCGGAATCAATACCTTTTGGCAAATCAACTTGGGTCATATCTCCGGTGACTACAGCTTTTGAACCAAAACCTATACGCGTTAAAAACATTTTCATTTGCATAATGGTTGTGTTTTGTGCTTCATCAAGAATGATAAATGCCTCATTTAAAGTTCTGCCACGCATGAATGCTAAGGGCAAAACTTCGATAATATCTGTTTGAATCAATTTTTGTGTTTCTTTAAAACCTATCATTTCATAGAGTGCATCATAAATGGGTCTTAAATAAGGAAGGACTTTTTCAACTAAATCTCCTGGAAGAAACCCTAATTTTTCTCCAGCTTCAACTGCTGGCCTTACAAAAATTAATCTTTGGACTTCACCTTTTTCAAAACATTGTATGGCTTTAGAAACAGCCAAATAAGTTTTCCCTGTTCCAGCAGGGCCAACAGCAAAGGTTATGTCAGAGCGATCAATTGCATCAAGAAAATCAGCTTGTTTGTTATTTCGCGCTGCAATTGACTTTCGACATAATTTAACATGATGAACATTATGAATCATTATCTTTTGGTTTTCCTCAATAAAGTATATATATTATGAGTATAGTATTATTATATTTTTTGACTGTACCAGGATGTATAAGCACACAAGAATAGTGCAGAAAGCTCATCTTCTGCAAGATTTATGCTACAATCATCTTTTTTGATATTAACATTAATTCATGATCGACCTTCATTGCCATAGCTATTTTTCTGATGGGGCATTAAGTCCAACAGAATTAATACAAAAAGCACAAAACCAAAAAATTAGGTGTCTGTCGCTTACAGATCATGATACCGTCGCAGGCTATCCTGAATTATTACAAGCGGCTTCATTAACATCGATAAAAATAATTAATGGTATCGAGCTTAGCGTCCGATGGAAAAAACACGAGTTACACATTCTAGGTTACCAAATTAATCATACTGTAGGCCTTCTTGAACTGATTGAACGACAAAACCAAAGCAGGGTAGCACGTGCTCAGCAAATAGGAGTGGCATTAGCTTCACTCGGTATTTCAGATGCTTATTTAAAAGCATGCGAATTAGCGGGCCATGAGCGAGTGGGAAGACCTCATTTTGCGCAGCTTCTTGTTAATGAAGGTAAAGCTCATGATCTTAGTACGGCATTTAAACGATTTCTAGGTAGAGGTAAATTTGCCTATGTTCCTACCCCCTGGATTAGTATTCAGGAAGCAGTAGAGGGTATTATTGCTGCAGATGGTCAGGCAGTTATCGCTCATCCACTTAAATACGGATTGACGCGTTCTAAATTGCATGAGTTAATTAACGAATTTAAAGAGACTGGTGGAGTAGGAATAGAAGTGGTTTCAGGTGAAATGACAGTAACTGAAGTGAATGAAATGGCTGCTACATGCCTAAGATTTCATTTGTTAGCTTCTTCTGGTTCAGATTATCATGGTGATTTTGTTTCGCGTGTAAACCTCGGAAGTCAAAAACGGCTGCCAGTAAACTGTACACCTATTTGGCATGAATGGAACATCTAACAGGGGACTTTATGAGTCAGTTTTTTGCATTACATCCTGATAATCCGCAAGCTCGTTTGTTGAGGAAAGCGGTGAATATTATTGAGGAAGGTGGATTAATTGTTTATCCTACAGACTCAGGTTATGCCCTGGGTTGTGGATTAGGTAATAAAGCGGCACTTGAGCGTATCAGGCGATTACGGCAATTGGACAAAAATCATAATATGACTCTTGTCTGTCGAGATTTATCTCAGCTTGGTACTTATGCGAGAGTATCTAATCCTATATTCCGATTATTGAAAGCATTCACACCTGGGGCTTATACTTTTATTCTTAATGCAACACATGAAGTACCTCGTTTAATGTTGCATCCAAAAAGAAAAACTCTGGGATTACGTGTTCCAGATAATAATATTACACTAGCATTGTTGGAATGTCTTGAAGCGCCTTTAATGAGTACTACTTTAATTCTTCCTGGTGCTAAGGCTCCATTGAGCGAACCTGAAGCGATTCGCGATATTTTGGGAGAGCAGATTGATTTGGTTATTGATGGTGGCCATTGTGGGCAAGAGCCTACAACAGTAGTCGATTTAACTGGTGATTATCCAGTGATAATAAGAGAGGGTAAAGGTGATCCTGAACCCTTTAGGTAAATAGATCTCTTTTGAGACTCTACTGCAGAAGAGAATTGTTTCGTCGATACGGTGATGCTCGAATCCTCATGTACTGGCGTGTACCCTTCTCTCTCTGCAGCGAGTCCCCAAAGAGGTCTAATTAATTAATTTTATAAAGAGGATATTGATGTCAGCATTATTTAGTTCCAATAAACGAGTTGTTTCTGGAATGAGAGTTAGTGGCAGATTACATCTTGGACACTATCATGGTGTAATAAAAAATTGGATTAAATTACAACATCAATATGATTGCTTCTTTTTTGCAGCTGATTGGCATGGTTTAACAACACAATATGATGAACCTGGCTTTATAGAAAAACATCTGTGGGATATGATTGTGGATTGGCTTGCTTGTGGGGTTAATCCTGGCTTGTCTCGAATATTTATTCAATCCTGGGTTCCTGAACATGCGGAACTGCACTTACTTTTATCTATGATTACTCCTTTGGGATGGTTAGAGCGAGTACCTAGTTTCAAAGATCAGCAAGAAAAATTGAAAGAAAAAGATTTATCGACGTATGGTTTTTTAGGCTATCCTCTTTTACAAAGCGCTGATGTACTGATTTATCATGCCGATTATGTTCCTGTTGGTGAAGATCAGGTATCGCATATTGAACTTACCAGAGAAATTGCACGCAGGTTTAATCATATTTATGGCAAGGAGCCTAATTTTGAGGAATTAGCAGCCGAAGCAATTAAGAAAATGGGGAAAAAGAACGGTAAATATTATAGTGAATTACGTCGACAGTTTCAGGAGCATGGAAATCACGAAGCGATTAAAACAGCACAAGCTCTTTTAGAAGATCAACCTAATTTGTCCATCGGTGATAAAGAGCGTCTATTAGGTTACATAGAGGGTAGCGGTAAAATTATTCTACCTGAACCTTATCCATTACTTACAGAAACTGCAAAAATGCCTGGTCTTGACGGACAAAAGATGTCTAAGTCTTATCATAATACTATTATGCTCAGAGAACCTCCTGAGCAGGTTGAGAAGAAGGTATTGACAATGCCAACTGATCCTGCTCGTATCAAACGAACTGATCCTGGTGAACCAGAAAAATGCCCGGTTTGGCAATTCCATAAAATTTACTCAAATGATGAAGTTAGAGATTGGGTACAAAAAGGGTGTCGTACTGCTGGAATTGGGTGCATTGAATGTAAAAGACCGGTTGTCGATGCGATTAATAAAGAGTTACAACCCATTCAGGAATCAATTGCTGAATATGAATCTGATTTAAGTTCAGTAAAACGAATTGTTTCTGAAGGAAGCGAGTCGGCACGAGAAGTGGCTTGTAAAAATTTGAGTACAGTCCGAGAGGTTATGGGACTCGATTATTAATATGGGTATCTTTAGAAAAACAAACCTGGATGAAACATTGTATCATCCGGGTTTTACTTTATTTTATCCCCATGATGTTTCTAAATGTGTGTTCGATCTTTGAAGGTATATCTGTGAAGAACCTAATAAGAATGAGTTATTAGCATGGATATTGAATTATCAAGCAAATCGGAAGTAAAAGCAGTAGTTGATGGTAAGGAGCTTACAGAGTTTCCAGATGATTTATTTATTCCTCCAGATGCACTTGAGGTGCTATTAGACTCCTTTAGCGGGCCGCTCGATTTGCTTTTATATCTCATTCGCAAACAGAATATTGATATATTGGATATTCCGATTGTAAGCATCACCAAGCAATATTTACACTACATTCAATTGATGGAATGTAGACGTTTGGAATTAGCTGCTGATTATTTATTGATGGCTGCAATGCTTGCAGAAATTAAATCGCGGCTGTTATTACCGTCTCCTGCTGGAAATGAAGAAGATGAGGAAGAAGATCCTCGTATGAGTCTTGTACGGAAACTGCAAGCGTATGAGCAAATTAAAATTGCAGCGGAATTGCTTGATGCACTTCCTCGGCAAGAACGAGATCATTTTATTATTCAAGTAATTCCTTCTGAGTTTGAGCGAATAATAGTTCATCCTGAAGTTACTCTTGAGGATCTAGTTGAAGCTATGGAATCATTATTGCAACGAGAGGAACACACAAGCCATCATCAGGTCTCACGGGAAGCATTGTCTGTGCGTGAGCGCATGAGTAACATTTTGTTACTACTCCAGGAGCACAATGTTTTGGAATTTAATCAATTATTTTCTATTAAAGAGGGGCGAATTGGGTTAGTTGTTTCCCTGTTGGCTATTTTAGAACTAGCACGACAATCGCTCATTGTAATTACCCAAAATGAAGCATTTTCGCCAATACATTTACGAGCAGCATAAGATGGACGAAAAAGAACTAAAAAACATAGTTGAGGCAGTACTTTTAAGTTCTAACGAACCAATCTCTTTAGAGAGGCTATTAGAGGTTTTTGATGAATGGCAAAGACCTACTAAAGAGCATTTAGGAATTATTATTAATGACTTAAAAGAGGACTTTGTATCTCGATCATTTGAGGTTGTTCAGGTTGCAACTGGCTTTATCATACAGACTAAGAAAAAATATAGTAACTGGATTGCACGCATGCAAATTGAAAAACCAGCTAAATATTCTCGTGCTTTACTTGAAACTTTAGCCATTATTGCTTATAAGCAACCTGTGACACGAGCAGATATAGAAGAGATACGTGGTGTGGCAGTAAGCAGTCAAATAATAAAGACATTGTTGGAAAGAGAATGGATTCGTATTTCTGGTTATAAAAATGTTGCGGGTAAACCCGCTGTATATACCACTACACGAGAATTTTTAAATTATTTTAATTTAAAATACTTAAATGAACTTCCAACCTTACCCGAGGTTGCGGAAGCATTGACCTTACATAATCCTAATGAAGAGTATATTACTGAATGAGCAGCGAAAGGTTACAAAAAATACTAAGCCAGGCTGGCCTTGGTTCTCGACGTGAAATGGAGCGTTGGATAGAAAATGGTTGGGTTCAGGTTAATGGGAAACCTGTAAAAATAGGTGATTCAGCAAGTGCCGAAGATAAAATTACAGTGAAAGGGAAACTAATCCCTAATCCACTTAAAGTAAGGCAAAATGTACGCATTCTACTTTATCACAAACCTGTAGGTGAAATCTCAAGCCGCCATGATCCTAAATTTGAAAAAACAGTTTTTGATCATCTACCTCATTTACGTCAAGGGCGCTGGGTGCAGGTAGGGCGTCTGGATTTGAATACCTCAGGTTTACTTATCTTTACCAATAATGGTGATTTAGCCAATCAATTAATGCATCCAAAATATGGATTAGAAAGAGAGTACGCGGTTAGAGTTCATGGTCAAATTAGTCCTGAAGCTTTAAATAATCTTCAAAAGGGTGTTGAATTAGAAGATGGGATTGCTAAATTTACTCGTTTGGAGTTTCGTGGCGGAGAGGGCACGAACTCTTGGTATCATGTTACTTTAAATGAGGGGCGTAATAGGGAAGTACGACGCTTATGGGAATCACAGGGTTTGGAGGTTAGTCGATTGATTCGTATTCGTTATGGCGTATTAGCTATGCCAAGATATTTGTCACGTGGACAGTATTACGAATTAACGCCTAAAGAGGTTACTGAGTTTTTAGCTTCTTTGCCTAAAGAATAATTGAGATTAAAAATAGCTTGTAGCCTGGGTGCAGCGCAGCGAAACCCGGGGATCTTGGAGTTATTAAAACCCGGGTTTCGCTGCGCTGCACCCAGGCTACATTACTACAATACTGATGGTTAAGCTGTATAGTTACTCTTACTGAATGGCTTCAGTGATTCTGCAATGTTTTTATATAATTCAGGAAGCCATCTAGGTTGAGCAAAAGTAGAGGTAGACGGTTTGCTCTTACGCAGATCATTGGGTGCGATAATTACCTGAATATTACTTAGGCCAACACGACGTGCTAAAATAAAAAGCTGATCTATAGCAAGATCGCCTACAGCCAAACAGCCTACAGATAAGTTTTTTCCATGAATAAAAATATTATTACCTAGATTTCTTCTCCCATCTTGGTAGCCTTTTTGTCTATCGAAATTGTTGGGATAATTAATCATCATTGATAAATGCATACTGCTGAAAGGATTAAAATTAACCAGTCTATAAACCCCTTCAGGAATTTGTTTGTCATTTTCACGTAACTTAGGTCCTAACCGACCACTAAATCCGGTTAAAGAATAGTCATGGATATGTTTCCAAGCTTTATTGGAATTTTTAGCCCAGAGTTCAATTTTTCTTTCTGATTTAAAAGCAAGTAAAGCGATATCACTTGGAGGATAGCTTACTCCAGCCTTGGAGAAATAAGATTTAAGCTGAGGTTCAACTCGTAATCCATAGCGTTTTATTGCTCGATCAACAGCCTGATCCCAATTGAGCTTGGGTGCCATAGCATAGCAATTAAAATTTAAAATCATTATGATAAAGGCAAGTAACTGTTTCATATAAATATTATAGTGATGAGTTGTTGAAATCTTATCAAATATTAATCCAAAGAACAATTTAACTTCCTAGTGCAATAATAAAAACAAATTCATTAGCTTGAGTAGTTTTTATTACATTTAACTCTTATTTTTTTGTTTCAATAGAATTTGTTTTTTTACAGGTAATGATAATTGTGTTGTAATGAAATCTGGGCTTGTCGCTAAATGTCCTATGGAGGGTAATAAACCATAGTAATTGGGACAAAGATAGGTTACTGAACTGTCTTGATCCACTTTATAAAAAATATACTTACTCTCACAATACTCAGGCTTGTCAAAGAGAGCTACTTGCATTATGGGCGTCCCCTCCATCTTGTTCTCTATAAAAAAAGCATTAATCCACAGATTGCTAATAACAATACATGCTCCTACGACTAAAAATGCATTAATCAATGTGCTGGTATATTTGAAGGCTGGACCACTAATACTCAAATGTGACATGACATGTGTTAAGGAAAGTACCAATATAAGTACATTAAATGAATATATTCCTGCATTAAGATAGTCAAAATACGTTCCAAAAATTTGATTTCCAGAGAATTGAAAATGTATGAGTGCAGCTATAAGGCTAAGCCAAAGTGATGAAATGATGTAATGAATAGCGTTTCTTTTAGTTCCAATAATAAAGAGTACTAGAGCAATTAATGGAAAAAGAGTTTGGATTAATTTTCCCAGTGTGTACATTTGAGCATACTCTCAAAATTAAATGGTTTATTTTAAAACTCTGTAGTTATAACAGTTATTTATATATGTACATATAATGGTTAACCTGAATATGGTTTGATAGTCCCATAACCAATGGACATATTTCCAAAAGACCAATTATCGGGCAATTTAAGTTCAGAGTGAGTATATTAAAGACATAATAATTGCTTAATTTTTATGCGCTAATATTAATACCATCAGTGTTTTTTTGTCAAATCATTAATACAAGCTACCCCATGGGAGTTAGGCATATGGGGAAGCAAATCAAAGATTAAAGTTGATGGAGTAGATAAGGAAATACCCGGTCATATGAAGAAAATATACGATAAAGTACTATATGCAAAAAAGCATCCAGATAGAGCTCTGGCGATATTAGAAGAAATACATCAGATTTCCCGGAAAGCTCTTGATGCCAAACCTATATTTTTTAGTAGTTTTAGAGAGCGTTATAAGTTAACAACGTAAGCATATGAAACAATTAATGAGCAAACTAATTTTAAATTGAATTAAAACATACTTTAGATAATTGAGGTGATTTACAGGTTTAATAAAAACTGGTTATTACTTAGTAAAAGGTGTAAGCGTTTCATTTTTTTCTTTAATGAGGGTTAGGTACGGTTGGGTTGGATATATTGTTGTCTTAATCATCGTATCTGGAAGTTTAATCTGTTTGATTGCAAAAGGATGTTCCGCTCTAAACATATAATCCAATGGATTAATTAAATTTGGAAAATAACCCAGATTATTTTTTTGTTTGTTCGCACGATTCGATGGATGAATGCTCCCTATCCATAATGGTTTGTTTAAGTTTAACAAATTATAATTTGACTCCCAAACCCTTAATTCAAGCGTTAGTTTAGTTTGTTGATCCGTATAAGTCATAATAAGCACAGGTGCTTTATTTTCATATAATTGGGTAAATAAGGGGAGCTTAATGCTGTTAGGTTGTTGATTCATTCGCATCAGCAAGTTGGTAAAAAATGAATCTTCATGTGAATGCCATCCATTTTCTTCCAGGCTGTTTTGTAATATATCTAAGTCTCCGGCGAATTGAAGATTTAAGAAACCAATTCTTTTTCCTATTCTGCTAAATTGATAAATTGGGAGAATGGGTGTTTCCTGCTCCCACCATGCTTTTTCGCTCAAAGTAAATTTTTTATAGTAGGGGGTATGGTTATAAGATAAAGTTTTAAAATTAAAATATGTAGCTATTAATGAAGATAAAAAGATACTGATAAAAAGCAGAAGAATTATTAACGATGAACGTGCTATTTTTTTGCTAGGAATATTTGATTTTCTATAATTCAAGCAATGAATTAAACAAATTGTCGTGCCTAAAAGATAGGATGCTAAAATATCTGTGAACCAATGATCCCCTAAATAGAGAGAGCCTAGACCACTAAAGCTAAGAATTGTAAATACAATAGACTTAAGCGTACCTGTAAATAATGTGTAGGTACTATTTATATAAAACAAAATAAAGCCGTATAATGCAGTTGCAATCAGCAGGTTAATTGCAGGAAAAGAAGAACCTGGCATCATTACCAACAGTCCCGGGGGTCTAGGACTATTAACAAGATAGCTAAGTGATAGCGCTATAAAGCTACTAAAAAAAAGCAAGCTGCATAAATGTATAACCGCTATTCTATTTTTATTATAAATAAACCAGAAACAACAAATAATAAAAAGAGTGAGTATCGTTATTGTTGATGTTAATTGAGTGCAGCAGATAAAAAATACTCTTAGTATTGGGGTATTAAAACTTTGTAAAAGTAAATTAGTTGGAAGATTAATCAGAGTAAGGAATTGAGTCGCAACTGTTAATCCTAAAAGGATAAGAAAAAAAAGCAGGCAAAGCACTGCTATGAGTACAATAGAAGCAGTATGATAATGATTTGCTTCATCTTGCGGTGTAAACGCATCATATACATAAACTAAAAGTGAGTTATTTTTTAGTTTTAACCAAAAATTATGTAGATATGTTTTTAAAAAGGAGCTTAATAATCTAATTAGCCATTTTATAAATAAACTAAATAACCAAATTCCTGCAAGAAAAATAAGGATTAATAAAAATAAACGTGTCGCACTTTCTGTGGATAGCTCATGACTGGCTGCTCCTATTACTACACCAGGCATTATATACAAAATAGACCAGCCGATTGCAGATATAACATTTGCTACAAAAAAGCGCCATTGTTGCATATGCATTATTCCAGCAATGACTGGAATAATTGAGCGTAAGGGGCCAACAAAACGACCAATTAATACACTTTTTCCGCCATGGGTTTCAAAAAAATCTTTGCCATATTGTATCCATTTGGGATATTTACTAAACGGCCAAATTTCAAGCAATCGATCACTATAATAATAGCCAAGGAGATAACTTAGACTATCGCCAGCAACCGCACCTAAAATTGCTGCTAATAGCGTAAGATCAATACGCATAATCCCTGAGCCAGCAAGTATTCCTATAGCAGTCATTGTAACACTACCTGGTACAATGCTGCCCACAATTGCCAGGGATTCAGTTAAGGAAATAAGAAATGTGATGAATAAAGACCAGTGAGGGTTTTGTTGCAACCAGTTAGTAAGGGGCTGTACATAGTCTACGAACAAGTTCATATTTTTCAGGAAAAAAATTGTTGTAGAAAATATTGCACAAAATGCTGATTGACTGAATCCATTTGTACGTCAGGAACAAAATGGCTTATTTGAGTCATTTCCATTTTTGCAAATCCACAGGGATTTATTCCTGAAAAAGGTTTTAAGTCCATATCGACATTAAGCGCAATTCCGTGATAGGTACACCCATTTTTTACTCTTAAGCCTATTGATGCTATTTTTTGTTCATTTACGTATACCCCAGGTGCACCACAACGAATAGAAGCATCTATTTGATATTGTGCAAGAACGGATATTAATATCTGTTCTAATTTACTAACTAATGTTCTTATTCCTAAATTTTTTCTTTTGATATCCATTAAAACATATGCAATAAGCTGGCCTGGTCCATGATAGGTCACTTGCCCTCCGCGATCAGATTGCACCACGGGTATGGAAGCAGGGTTGAGTATGTGTTCAGGTTTTCCCGCCTGTCCCTGAGTATAGACTGGAAAATGCTCTAAAAGCCAAAGTTCATCTTGAGTAGTTGCTTCACGTTTTTGTGTAAATTGCTTCATTAGCAGCCAAACATCATTGTAGTTTTGAATACCTAGCTGTTGTATTTTCATTATAGAACCATTTTTACTTCTGGATGCTGTGTAATGGCTCTATAAAATACGTCAAGCATGTCTTGATTTTCAGCAAAAACAGTGACTGTTATTGCTAAATAATTAGAGTCTTTACTCATTTTATGAGTCAGTGCATCTTCCTTAATATCAGGAAAGTGAGTGACAGCAATTTGTCTGATTTCCTCAAGAAAAACGGGCGAATTAGTTCCTATTATTTTTATAGGAAAAAAACAGGGAAATTCGATTAAAGTCGTTTTTGTCATCCTTAAATCCTATTAAGTATTAGGAGCCGAACCAGCGTTTAAAGGCCAAACGTATAGAGTCTTTGGTTCGTGTATAAAAACCACCTGACTCAACATCTTGTAAGGCATATAGTGGGCGAGTTGATACGACATTATTATCAAATTGAACCACTAAATCGCCTATCTTATCACCTTTCTTGATTGGTGCCTCGACGAAGGAAGGAATTTTAGTGGAAATATTAAGGCGTTGATATTGGCCAGTGGGAATGGTGATATATTGATCTTCATTTAGGCCTACACTTACTTTATCAACCTGTCCTTTATAAAGAGGAAGTTCTGAAATGGACTGGCCTGACTTGTAAAGCTGGTGGGTTTCAAAAAATCTGAAACCATAATTGAGTAATTTTTCACTATCATCTGCACGGGAAGAATCACTTGGTTCGCCGAGGACCACAGCAAGTAAACGCATATTGTCACGTTTTGCAGAAGATACCAGACAGAATCCTGCTTCGTTTGTATGGCCAGTTTTTATACCATCCACTTGATTATCACGCCATAGCAAGCGATTTCTGTTAGGTTGGCGAATACCATTATAGGTAAACCATTTTTGTTTATACCAGTCATAATATTGTGGGAAGTCAATAATTAATGCTCTACCAAGAATCGCTAAGTCTTTTGCTGTAGTATATAAATTAGGGTCGGGTAAACCAGTGCTATCAGTAAAATGGCTGTTTTTCATTCCAAGGTTTTGAGCTTGTTGATTCATAAGATCAGTGAATGAGTTTTCAGTTCCGCCAATATGTTCTGCCATGGCAACACAGGCATCATTTCCTGAGTCAACAATGATTCCCTTAAGCAAGTCTTCTACAGGAACTTGTTGCCCTTCTTTGATGAACATACGTGAACCACCTATTTTCCATGCATCACGGCTCACTCGTACATTATCTGTAAGGTGAATTTGTTCATGATGTAGTGCATTCGATATCACATATAAAGTCATCATCTTAGTTAAACTGGCAGGAGGTAAACGTTCTTCGCTGTTCTTTTCTGCAATGATTTTGCCGCTGTTTACATCAATCAATATGTACGCTTTCGCATTAAGAATTGGAGGCGCAGGAGTAACTAAAGGTTTATTTGTCACTGTTGGAGAAGGTCTTTCAAGGTCTGCAATAGGTTTATTAGGTAACGAACCTTCATCTGCCATAGAATTGGTAGATTGTACAAATAAAGTAATGATAAACAGTGTAGTTAATAAAATAGACGTTGTTCTTGTCATGTTGTTATTTAGTCCTATTGCAAAAAATGTGGATATAGTAACACAGCCTTTTGTCAGCAACAAAATAGCAGATGAAAAATAATGAAATTTTTTTCAAGTTAAAATAAATCTTCGAAATTAGGTGATATTTCTGTATATTAACCAGAAAACAATTATTCAAACTGGAAACTATGCGAAAGATACTTATTGCCGTGACAATTTTATTAACAGGGTGCCAAACTACAAATCAGTCTTTTGATTCTTCAGCACCGGGAACAAAAAAGTCTACACGACAAGTAACTCAAAGTACGAATAATTCAATATATAATCGTTATAAAAATAAAACAAATCGATATACTCAGCGTCAAGATGGTGCCCCCGCTAAATTGAGAAACATTAGTTTTAAAGAGCCTGTGCCGTCCAAAGAGCCTTTAAGTCGATATGGTAACATATCAGAATATTCTGTTGATGGACGCTCATATCAAGTGATGCGAAGCTCATCAGGGTATAAAGCAAGAGGTATTGCTTCCTGGTATGGAACAAAATTCCACAAACAAAGAACTTCCAGTGGTGAGCCTTACAACATGTATGTAATGTCTGCTGCACATAAAACTTTACCTTTACCGACTTATGTAAAAGTTAAAAACTTGGACAATGGAAAGGTTGCGATCGTTAAAGTAAACGATCGCGGTCCATTTCATTCCAATAGAATTATCGACTTATCCTATGCTGCAGCTTTAAAACTTGGTGTATTTCCAAAAGGAACAGCCCGTGTTGAAATTGAAACGTTAATGGGACCTGCTGGAAAAGCACATTATTATCTGCAGGCGGGTGCTTTTACCACGGAAGCCTCGGCAACACGTTTAAAAGAAAAATTAACTCGTATTACTCCATCTCCAGTATATATTGAGCACTATAAGCAACATTATGTTGTGAGAGTAGGGCCATTTGGTTCAAAAAATATGGCCGATAGTTTGAAGCGTAAATTAGCTCTTAATGGAGTGAGAGGATCTTTTTCCGTTTTAATTTAAGCTGTTATGGAATTATTGATAGCCAATTCATGGATTAATGGATAAAATTGTTGGGGCAAATTTTCAAAACATTAGAATTAAAATGTTAGGGTCTATTGACGGTTCGCTGTTTTGGCCAAGAGGGTAGAATTGTAAATAGATTCTAATAAAATTGTAGTCTTATGAAGCGTAATATAAGTCCGTTTTTGAATTCAATATTCTTATTTCATTGTGCTTTATTAGAGTTGCAATTTTCAAAATAAGGTTGGTTATATTTAATATTGAGGTACTCAATCAATGCATGAAAGCTCTGTATTTTATACAATATTTTTAATCTTCGCAGGCGCTGCATTTCTTTCAACCTTGGTTCTTTATACCAAACAGTCTTTGCTGGTTGCTTATATTCTTCTTGGTGCCGTTTTTGGACCATGGGGATTAAGGCTCGTATCTGATGTGACTATTGTCAAGCAAATTGGGGATGTTGGAATAGTCTTCCTATTGTTTCTACTCGGACTGCATTTACAACCCCAAAATCTTGTCCATATGTTAAAGAAAGTTACATGGATTGCTTTGGTTAGTTCAGTTCTTTTTGCTGTGACTGCATATTGGATTAGCCGGCTTTTTGGCTTAAGTGTGACTGAGTCATGGATTGTGGGTTGTGCCATGATGTTTTCAAGTACCATTATTGGTTTGAAATTATTACCGACAACCATCTTGCATCACCAACATACTGGTGAAGTAATGATTAGCGTGCTATTAATGCAGGACGTTATTGCAATCATCGTACTGATCTTAATTCATGGAGCACAACAAACAGGCGGTTTTTCGTTCGATGATATCATTTTAGTGGGTATTAATTTACCTGCATTGATTCTTTTTGCTTTTACAATTGAGAAATATGTTTTGATCCGATTACTCGCTCGTTTTGATAGAACTCAAGAATATGTATTTCTGTTATCAATTGGTTGGTGTCTGGGGATGTCTGTTCTTGCACAAAAAATAGGTCTTTCAGAAGATATTGGTGCTTTTCTAGCTGGCGTAGCTCTGGCAGCAAGTCCTATTTCTCTTTTTATTGCTGAGAGCCTAAAACCTCTAAGAGATTTTTTTCTGGTGATGTTTTTCTTTTCAATCGGAGCGACCTTTAATTTTGGTTTAGCACAACAAGTGCTTATTCCTGCTCTTATTTTATCTCTTTTAGTTTTATTATTTAAACCGGTTCTATTTTATTTGCTTCTTGGTAAATCGGGTGAAAAAAAGCATGTGGCAAAAGAGGTTGGTATTCGTTTAGGACAAGCAAGCGAGTTCTCTTTACTTGTTGCCAGTATTGCTTTAAGTACGGAACTTATTTCGGATAAAGCATCCAATTTAATTCAAGCAACTACCATTTTAACATTTATTGTTTCATCATATTTTGTTGTATTGAAATACCCAACCCCCATAGCATTCTCTGATAAAATGCGTAAGGATTAAATAATGAAATTATTAGTTATATTATTGTGCTTATTGAGCGAGCGTTTTTTGATTCACTCTGTTTCTTACCAACGTTTTTATTGGTTTTTTGATTACTGTCAAAAAATAAAAATGAGTACCAATAAACACAGTTTTTTTACTAACCCCTGGGTGCTTTTGGTCTTAATAATAATTCCTATTGTACTTCTTGTATCGATAATTTACTTATTGTTGCATCATCTGGTGTTTGGCTTGATAGGATTTCTTTTAAGTATCCTAATTTTCTTTTATTGCCTAGGGCCTCAAGATGTCTTTTATCCAATAGTACAATCTGATACTAGGACCAATCAGGAACTCGTGGGAGACTATTTTGTTTTAGTCAATAGACAATTATTTTCTCTTGTATTTTGGTATATCATTGCTGGTCCCATTGGAGCCTTAGCTTATCGTTTAATCACTTTATGCCGGGATGTTAATTACGTTAGTGAGCAGGCAAATGAAATAACCGATTTACTTGAATGGATACCTGCTCGATTAACCGTATTACTTTTTTTACTTGTAGGAAATTTTCAACGCGGTTTTTCCTCGTTTACCAGTTTCTTTCTTGCAAAACCAGATATGAATGATGACATGTTGCGTGTATGCGGATTGCTAGCGGTTAAAACAAATGAAGTAGAAGAAATTCCTATGCCTGTAGCAGAAAGTTTGGTTGAACATGCAATTATTGTTATGCTGGTTCTTATTGCTTTATTTACATTAATTACTTGGCTGTAGTTTTGATTTATGAATTAAGCTTAGGGACTGTTGCCAATTGCTAGATTAAGCCAATGTAGTGTGATTTTAGAGCATCGAAACGCAACATGCATACAGTATGTGAGTACATCAGCACACTAATCGCATTGGCCAAAAGAGTAGAATTGTCTACAGACCTTAGTATTGGACTGAAGTACTTAATCTACATAATCATTTATTGCGGATACGACCAATATGAATTCTTTTTTGCGTCTGATTTATTGCACTATAATATTAGGACTTTGTGGTTGTCAGGGATTACAACAAAATGCACTTAAAGGACAGGCATCGGCGCAATGCAATATAACTTGTGAGCAGCATTTTGAGTTTTGTAGACAAAATTGTATTAATAATTGTTTCAATTGTTCTTATATATCACAAAGAGTTGCAGAAAAAAACTTTACAAAATATGTGCATGAAAAAAGAGTTGAGGGTAAAAAGGTGATGCGTGAGTTGAATTCTTACCGCGATCCACTACAATGCCGCAAAGTAACATGCGATTGCTTATCAGATTTCGCAATTTGTAAGAAAGGTTGCACGGGTGTAATTCCAACAAAATTACAGGCTGTACCTTACTGTGTTTAATAGATTTCGGGGAACACTTTCATGGCAAATGAAACTAATTTAGATTTGGATCCTATAGAGACGCGTGAATGGCTGGATGCCCTGCAAGCTGTATTAATCAATGATGGTCCGCAGCGAGGGGCTTTTCTTTTAAAACAGCTTCTCAATAAAGCAAATGCAGAAGGGGTTAATTTAACCAGTTCAATTAATACACCTTATAGGAATACGATTAAACCACATGAAGAAAAGCAAATGCCACCTGATGAAGGCCTTGGTAAGCGTATTAGTGCCTTGATTCGCTGGAATGCTGTGGCAATGGTGTTGCGGGCAGGGAAATATGCTCCCGAACTTGGTGGTCATATTGCATCTTATGCTTCTTCGTCTACTTTATATGAAACAGGGTTTAATTACTTTTTTAAAGGTCCTCAGGGTGAACATGGCGGGGATCTAATCTACATTCAAGGCCATTCTTCTCCTGGTATTTATGCACGTGCCTTCCTTGAGGGGCGGCTTACTGAAGAGCAATTAAATAAATTCCGACAAGAAGTCGAAGTGGATGGTTTATCTTCATATCCCCATCCTTGGTTAATGAGTGAGTTTTGGCAATTTCCTACAGTATCTATGGGATTAGGGCCATTGCAAGCCATTTATCAAGCACGATTTTTAAAATATTTAGAAAATAGGGAACTCATCAAAGCGGATGATAGAAAAGTATGGGCTTTTCTTGGGGATGGTGAGATGGATGAGGTTGAGTCAGTCGGTGCTTTAAGCATTGCTGCGCGAGAGAAGCTTGATAATCTTATTTTTGTTGTGAATTGTAATTTGCAGCGGCTTGATGGACCTGTTCGTGGTAATGGTAAAATTATTCAAGAACTTGAAGGTTTATTCCGTGGTGCTGGCTGGAATGTAATAAAAGTTATTTGGGGTGGGCGATGGGATCCACTGCTTGCACGCGATAAAGATGGCTGGCTGCAAAAGCGTATGGAAGAATGTGTTGATGGCGACTATCAAGCTTACAAAGCAAATGATGGGGCTTATGTGAGACAACATTTCTTTAATCAATATCCAGAATTAAAGAAAATGGTTGAAAATTACACAGACGAAGAAATCTGGAGATTGAATAGAGGCGGCCATGATTCTCAAAAAGTGTATGCTGCTTATGCTAAGGCTGTAGAGCATAAAGGTTCTCCAACTGTTATTTTGGCAAAAACAATCAAAGGTTATGGAATGGGAGCTGCTGGTGAGGGACAAAATATCACCCACCAGCAAAAGAAAATGACTGTAGAGCAATTGAAGGCATTTAGAGACAGATTCAGCATTCCTATCAGTGACGATCAAATTGCAGAGATCCCGTTTTATAAACCGGCAGATGATAGTCCTGAAATAAACTATATTAAAAAGCAAAGAGAAATGTTGGGTGGCTATTTACCAGCACGTTCTACAGAAACAGAACCTCTTAAAGTTCCTGATTTGGCTGATTTCTCGTCAGTTACTAAGGGATTAGGCGATCGTGAAATTTCTACTACAATGGCTTTTGTACGTATTCTTTCAGTATTACTGAAAAATAAGGAGATCAGTGAGCGTATCGTTCCAATCGTTCCTGATGAGTGCAGAACGTTTGGAATGGAAGGTTTATTCAGGCAAATCGGTATTTATTCTCCAGTAGGTCAGCTGTATACACCTGTAGATCATGAACAAGTCATGTTTTATCGCGAAGCTAAAGACGGACAAATTCTTGAGGAAGGAATTAATGAAGCAGGAGCTTTTTGTTCATGGATTGCAGCAGCAACCTCATACAGTTCAAATAAATTGGCCATGATCCCATTTTATATTTACTATTCAATGTTTGGATTTCAGCGTATTGGTGATTTGGCATGGGCTGCAGGGGATATGCAGGCCCGAGGTTTCCTATTAGGTGGAACTGCCGGGCGCACAACCCTTGCGGGCGAAGGATTACAACATCAAGATGGACATAGCCATTTATATGCTTCAACAATTCCAAATTGTATCTCTTATGATCCGACTTATGCTTATGAGCTTGCTGTGATCATCCAAAATGGTTTGTACCGCATGTATGAAAAACAGGAAAATATTTTTTATTACATTACCGTAATGAATGAAAACTACATGCATCCGGATATGCCAGAGGGAGCTGAAGAAGGTATCATTAAAGGAATGTATTTATTGCAAGAAAGTAAGAAAAAACCCAAACAACACGTCCAGTTAATGGGAAGTGGAACCATACTGCGTGAAGTCATCAAAGCAGCCCAAATGTTAAAAGAAGATTATTCTGTCACTGCAGATATTTGGAGTGTGACAAGCTTTAATGAATTAAGAAGGGATGGGTTGGCTGTAGAGCGCTATAATGCAATGCACCCTCAAGAAAAAGAACAAAAAAGCTATGTCGCTACACAATTAAAAGGCAGACCTGGGCCTGTAATTGCTGCAACTGATTATTTACGAATATATGCAGATCAAATTAGACCTTTCGTACCTAATCACTATGTAACTTTGGGTACCGATGGTTATGGAAGAAGCGATACACGGGAACGTTTACGCCATTTCTTTGAAGTAGATGCTAAATTTATAGTTTTGGCGGCATTAAATGCTTTAGTTGTGGAAGGAAGTATTGATAAATCCAAAGTTGTGGATGCAATAAAGCGCTATAACATTGATCCTGATAAACTGAATCCGGTTAATCATTAGAAAGTATATAGTAGGCTTAGTAATTTCATCTGTAATTGTAATGGAACAAGCAACATGCATTTAAATGTGTTTCCATTACAATCATGACTTGAATGTACTGAGTAATCTTTTGAGGAAAGACATGTCAAATGAAATAGAAGTTAAGATTCCTGATATTGGTGGAGCGACTCAGGTTGATGTGATTGAAGTAATGGTCCAGGTAGGAGACCAGATTGAAATCGATACACCGCTCATTACTTTGGAGTCAGATAAAGCCAGTATGGAAATTCCTTCCCCAGTTGCAGGAAAGATCACCAAACTGAATATCAAAGTAGGGGATAAAGTATCTGAAGGCGATGTGATTCTTTTTGCTACGGTTGAAAAAAAGTCAGACACTGAAAAAGAAAATAAAACTCAAGCGGCTAAAAAAGAACCTGAAAATAAAGAGGAAAATAAAGCTAAAGTTGCGCAGGAAAATAAATCAGAAAGTATAAAAGAGGTTAAAATTCCTGATATTGGTGGTGCAACCCAAGTTGATGTAATTGAAGTTATGGTTCAGGTAGGAGAGCAAGTCGAAATCGATACACCGCTTATTACCTTGGAATCAGATAAAGCCAGCATGGAAATTCCTTCCCCAATTGCAGGTAAAATCACTAAGCTGAACCTTAAAGTAGGTGATAAGGTATCTGAAGGCGATGTGATCCTTTTAGCTGCTATAGAAAATGGAGCAAAAGCTGAAAAAAGCGAAACAGCCTCTGTGGAACAAGAACCAGTAAGTGCTCCTGAAACATCAAGTTCAGTAGAACCAGAAAACAAGAGCGAACAGATTTCACCCCAACCTGTTCTAGCTGATACGGAATCTTCAAAGGTTATTGCTGCAGGCCCTGCTGTAAGACGTCTAGCTCGAGAGTTAGGTGTAAACTTGGCAGGGGTTAAAGGTACGGGCCGTAAGGATCGTATTACTAAAGAAGACGTACAAACTTATGTGAAAACCCGTTTAAGTGAGCAATCGGGGCAAGGATCTTTCGGTATTCCACCTAATCCAACAATTGATTTTACTCAGTTTGGTGAAATTGAAACCAAACCTCTTAATAAAATTAAAAAACTTACTGGTGTTAATGTTCATCGTTCATGGATAACAATCCCTCATGTCACTCAATTTGATGCAGCAGATATTACTGATGTCGAGGCATTTAGAAAGTCTGAAGCAGAGCATGCTAAAGAAAAGGGATATAAGCTCACCTTGCTTGCATTCGTTTGTGCCGTAGTGAGTAAAGCGTTAAAAGCATTCCCACAATTTAATGCATCTTTAGATGCTACGAGCACCAATCTTATTTACAAGAAATATTGCAATATAGGTATTGCAGTAGAAACACCGAACGGTTTGGTAGTTCCAGTAATTAGAAATGTTGACAAGTTAAGTGTTGCTGAAATTGCAACAGAAATGACACGGTTAAGTACTAAGGCTCGAGATAAAGGTTTAATGCCCGTAGATATGGCAGGAGGATGTTTTACAATTTCCAGTTTAGGCGGGATTGGCGGCACTGCGTTTACACCAATAGTGAATAGCCCTGAAGTGGCCATCCTTGGATTATCTCGCTCGGAAATAAAACCTGTTTATGAAAATGGTACATTTCAACCAAGACTTATGTTGCCTTTATCCTTATCCTATGATCATCGAGTGATAGACGGTGCAGAAGCGGCACGCTTTACTCGTTTTATTTGTGAGTGTTTAAGTGATATAAGACGAATTTTACTCTAATTTTTTATAATATCTAAAATAAAAGAGGCTTGTAATGGCTAATAAAATTAAGACAGATGTCGTTGTATTAGGAAGTGGCCCTGGTGGATACACAGCAGCATTTAGAGCAGCAGATTTGGGAAAAAAAGTTGTATTGGTAGAGCGTTATGACTCACTAGGAGGTGTTTGCTTAAATGTAGGTTGCATTCCTTCTAAGGCATTATTGCATATTGCTAAAGTTGTTGAGGAAGCTCATGAAATGTCTGAGCAAGGTGTTAGTTTTGGCAAACCTAAGCTGGATAATAAAAAAATCGTTGCATGGAAAAACTCCGTGGTTTCCAAATTAACAGGCGGTTTGAACGCTTTATCAAAGCAACGCAAAGTTGAAGTGGTTACAGGAGTAGGTAAGTTCTCAGGCACGCATCAAGTGACTGTGGCTACTAAAGATGGTTCCGTAGAAGTTGAATTTGAAAATGCAATTATTGCCGTAGGTTCTGAATCGATTAATTTACCTTTTATCCCTGAGGATAAACGTATTTTTAGCTCAACAGGTGCTTTAGAGCTTGCTGATATCAAAGGCAGTTTATTGGTTCTAGGTGGTGGAATTATTGGTCTGGAAATGGCCACTGTTTATTCATCTTTAGGCGTTGATGTAACTGTTGTTGAATTTATGGATCAACTGATTCCAGGTGCCGATTTTGATTTGGTAAATGTTTTGCAAAAGCGCATGCAGAAAAAAGGCGTCAAATTCCTTTTAAAAACTAAAGTAACGGCTATGGAAGCAAAAAAAGATGGCATCTATGTTTCTATGGAAGGTGAACATGCAACAGATAAGCCTCTTTGCTTTCAACAAGTTCTTGTTTCAGTTGGAAGAAAACCTAATGGTGGTGTAATTGATGCAGAAAAAGCAGGCATAAAAGTAGATGATCGTGGTTTCATTAAAGTAGATAATCAACAAAGAACAAATGTGGCACATATTTTTGCTATTGGTGACGTAGTTGGGCAGCCAATGCTTGCGCACAAAGCAATTCCAGAGGGGAAAGTTGCTGCAGAAGTTATTGCGGGTAAAAAACATTACTTTGATCCTAAATGTATTGCCAGCGTGGCCTATACCGATCCGGAGCTTGCTTGGGCAGGTTTAACTGAAAAAGAAGCTAAAGAGAAAAATATTCGTTATGAAAAAGCGACTTTTCCCTGGGCAGCTAGTGGCCGAGCGCTCAGTATGGGACGGGAAGAAGGAATGACTAAATTATTATTCTGTCCAGATACCAATCGAATATTAGGTGCAGGGATTGTTGGCATTAATGCTGGTGATTTAATCGCTGAAACAGCTTTAGCTATTGAAATGTGTTGTGATGTTGAAGATATTGCTTTGACCATACACCCTCATCCAACGCTTTCTGAAACTATTGCTCAAGCAGCAGAGGCATTTGAAGGAACAATTACTGATCTTTATTTGCCAAAAAAGAAAAAAAGTACTGAATAGTCAGGTAATACGTGGCTGGGTGCAGCGAAGCGGAACCCCGGGGAAATTAAAGGCATATCTACCCGGGGTTCCGCTTCGCTGCACCCTGCCTACGTTTATTTGTTAGGAGTAGCAAATGACTTTTAATATTCGACGTATGACTGAATCAGATATTGATAGTGTTTATGCAATTGAGAAGGACGTACATATTGCCCCTTGGGATAGAGATATCTTAAGAGATTGCGTTCGAGTAGGATATGATTGTCGAGTATTTGAAATAAATAAAGAAAATAGCCTAATGATTTGTGGTTATATTATTTCTAGACACAGCAATAATTGCTGTCATATTTTAAATTTCTGTATTGCTAAACTGTTCCAATCACAAGGTTATGGACGGCAATTTTTGCAACAAGTACTTACTTCATTAACTGCGTCGCAGTATATTGATCATGTGATTCTTGAAGTAAGACCCAGCAATCAGGCAGCCTTGCATCTGTATCATAGTGTGGGCTTTAAACAAATAGAAATTAAACCAGCATATTACGTAGAAGAGAATAATATTGAAGATGCAATTGTGCTGAAAAAAATATTGTCGCATTAAAATAAAAATCAATTTAAAAAATTTTTATAAAAATATTCTGTCAAGACTGTTTTTTAAGTTTTTCTTTGTTATCATATACGACCAATTCTGTGAATCCCCTAACTTTCCTTCCTGTGGATAACCTTTTTTACAAATCCTATTTTTATTTTTATTTTTATGTAAAAAATTACTATAACCCCCTTATACAGAGCGAAATTATTATTTTTGCATTGATGAGACAATGATAGGTGTTATTCACAAAATCTGTGGATAACATTGTGTATAGTATTATGAATTACTTGATAAATAAGCTCATTTTATAGCTGCTGTAAAATTAACCAAAAATAATGAGTATGAGGTTCTTATCGTTTTGAATTAGCATTTGAGGAGGTGGTTGGAACAGACGATTGCTAATATTCGTCGTTCTAGTAAAAATATAGGGATGTATGTAATTAATTTGTTCATCATGGGTATTGTCGTGACAAATTACCATGACAAATATAAATCGTCTGTGGTACTCTCTAACATCTTGAAAAATGCAATCTTTCTCACAACGATTGCTACACTAATTGAAGTTAATTAAATGATTTATTTGTTGAGAACATTTTCATGAGAAGAGCAAAATCAAAACCAAATCCTATGACGCAAACTGCTCAAATTGATAATTTAAGCCATGATGGAAAAGGGATCGCGCGTATTCATGGTAAAGCTACTTTTGTCCAAGGTGCTTTGCCTGGTGAACGAATTGAGTTTCAATATACTAGGATAAAAAAAGATTTTGATGAGGGGCTCTTGCTTAAAGTTCTTGAGCCGTCTTCTATACGGGTGGAGCCGAAGTGTCCTCATTATTCAATGTGTGGCGGCTGTTCATTACAGCATGTAAGTGAAGAAGAGCAAATTCATTTTAAACAAGATCAATTATTGGATTTATTGTTACGATATGGCCATACTCAACCGCAAATCGTGTTGCCGCCTTTAATTGCCGGGTACTGGAATTACAGGAATAAAGCTCGATTAAGCGTACGCTATGTGGAGAAAAAACAAAGCGCCATGGTTGGGTTTAGAGAACGCAGTAATCCCCGCTACATTACCGAGATCACCCAATGTCCGGTTTTAAATGCAAAACTTGATGCTGATATCATACCATTAAGGCAATTGATTGACTCAATGCAAGACAAGCATTGTATTGCACAAATTGAAGTTGCAGCAGGAGACGATGAGATTGCTCTTATTTTCAGAAACTTAACCTCCTTAAATCATGAGGATGAACTAAAAATCAAAGAATTTGCTGAAAAATATCAATATAAAATTTTTCTGCAGCCAGGTTCTCCTGATACTGTATTTTGTTTTTACCCCCCTAAATCAAGTGAGTATATCTCTTATAAATTGCCAGATTATCAAATTACCTTTTTGTTTCATCCAACAGATTTTACCCAAGTTAATTCTGCATTGAATCGCTCTATGGTATCACAAGCCATGCAGCTAATGGACTTAAAAAGTACAGATATAGTGCTAGACTTATTCTGTGGGCTGGGTAATTTTTCACTCCCAATGGCTAAATTTTGCGCCAAAGTACTTGGGGTGGAAGGCAGTAAAACCATGGTTGAGAGAGCATACATGAATGCGACACTGAATTTTATTCAGAATGTGGATTTTTATGCTGCAAACTTGGATGATGTGAATGAAGTCAAGAAGTTGGTTCAGCAATCTTGCAACAAAGTACTAATTGATCCTCCTCGCTCAGGTGCCCTGGAAATTGTGAAACAAATTGATGCACTAAACCCAGAGCGTATTGTTTATGTATCATGTAATCCCATAACATTAGCTCGTGATACAGATATTTTGGTTAATCAAAAAGGCTATACATTAATAAAGGCAGGAGTAATGGACATGTTTCCTCACACTGCCCACGTTGAGTCGATTGCGTTGTTTGAAAAAGGATAAAGCTCATGGTTCGAGTAAAAGATACTATTCCATTATGTGAAGATGGAAGCATTGATGTTGATTTGTGGCTCCATCAACTAGGCGCAAAGGGTTATTTAGATAATCTTGAACTCATTCGTGGTGCATGCACTTTAAGTCAGCTTGCAGGACAAGATCATGCTACAGAAACTGGCCAATCTTGTTTGCAACAAGGTTTATCTATGGCTGATTTACTTGCAGATCTTGAGGTGGATCAGGAAACGCTTGCTGCGGCAATTATTTTTGAAAACGTACACTATGCTGATTTATCCATTGATGATGTTGCGGAGCAATTAGGCCCCAATATTGCGAAATTAGTCAAAGGCATAGAGCGCATGAGCGCGATGCACAGTTTTCAGGGATTAAATAAATACCCACAAAATAAACAACAAATTGATAATCTTCGTAAAATGTTGTTGGCTATGGTGGATGATGTTCGTGTTGTATTGATTAAACTTGCCGAACGCCTATGTGTTTTAAGAACTGCAGGGCATTTATCTGAAGAATTACGCAAGCAACTGGCTACTGAAGCGATGGAAATTTATGCTCCGTTGGCTAACAGATTAGGGATAGGGGCCATTAAATGGGAAATGGAGGATTTGGCTTTTCGCCATTTACATCCTGAAGAATATAAAGCGATAGCCAAGGGCCTGAAAGCAAAACGCTTAGAACGGGACAATTTTGTTAATGCGATTGTTGCTCAGTTGAATGAACAGATTAAAGCAAGTGGGATAGATCACTTTGCCGTTTATGGACGTTCAAAGCACATCCATAGTATCTATAAAAAAATGACCCGCAAGAATGTGTCACTCGATGAAATATATGATGCTACTGCAGTACGTGTTCTTGTTGATACTCAGCCCCAATGCTATGAAGTCTTAGGTATGGTACATACACTTTGGAAACAAATTCCTGCTGAATTTGATGATTATATTATTAATCCCAAAGCTAATGGATATCAATCATTGCATACTGCGGTCAAAGGGCCGGAAGGTAGGGTTTTTGAGGTGCAAATTAGAACATTTCATATGCACGATTTGGCTGAAATGGGAGTTGCCGCCCATTGGAAATATAAGGAAGGCGGTTTCAAACAAAAACAAAGCCATGAGCGTAAAATCGAATGGTTACGGGATGTATTGGCTTGGCATCGTGAAATGGCGAGTAATAAAGGTGTGCCTGAAAGTACAACTACTGAATTTCTCGAAGACAGGGTTTATGTTTTTACGCCAGATGGGGATGTCCTCGATTTACCCCATGGTGTAACTCCTTTGGACTTTGCTTATCACGTACATAGTGATCTTGGACATCGATGTCGTGGTGCACGTATAAATGGTCATATCGTACCACTAACTTATCAATTAAAAACTGGAGATAGGGTAGAGGTTTTAGCTGGAAAAGAAAGTAAACCCTCCCGTGACTGGATTAACCCCCACTTAAATTATCTCAAAACATCTCGTGCTAAAGCCAAAGTATTACACTGGTTTAAAATGCAAGATTATGATCGAAACATTCAAGATGGTCGCGAGCTATTAGATAAAGAATTAAAATCTTTAGGAATAAAATCCGATAAACTGAATGAAGCTGCAGTTGCACTACATTTTAAAAAACTTGATGATCTTTATGCAAATCTTGGCCGTGGCGATATTAAAATAGGCCAAATTATTAGCAAGCTCACTCCACCAACTACTTCAGAGCTCAATCTTGAGCGATTTGTCAGACCACAGGCGAAACCAGAAATTACTGGAAGTGATTTACGTATTGAGGGAGTGGGTAATTTATTAACCTTTATGGCAAGATGCTGTCAACCTGTCCCCGGTGATCCTGTTATTGGTTACATTACTATAGGTCGTGGCGTCTCAGTACATCGTCAAGATTGTCCTAATATTATTCATGCGAATGAAAGACAAAAGCAACGCTTTTTGCAGGTTACTTGGGGAAGTGCAACACGTGAAAATTATGTAGTGGATATTTTAATCAAGGCTTTTGATCGCTCTGAACTTCTAAAGGATGTCACGTCGTTACTTGCTAATGAAAAAGCACATGTGTATGCGTTGCAAACCCAGAGTAATAAACATGAAAATATGGCTTATATTACTTTAACTGTAGATGTTGATGGCCTAAGTAGTCTCTCCCGATTACTGACGAAATTAGAGCAAATCCCTAATGTACTTGAAGCGAGAAGACAGGTTTAATTTGCGTTGCACCTGCATCTTCTATTTCCCGCGGACAAGCCGCGGGGCGTAGGCAGAGAAGTGGTCAAGATGCAGTTCATTGTACTCCAGGCAAATATCGATTGTTATTTAAAGATAAATCCAGTAATGTAGCCTGAGTGCAGGCGAAGCCGCAACCTGAGTCACTGTGTCTCACCCAGACTACTTATTTAAATATAAATCCTGCAACAACAGCACGATGTTCGTTTAATAAAACATTGTAAGTTCGGCATGCTGCACCTATAGACATGCATTCGATACCTATTCGTTGCTCTGCAAGCTGCTTCATAATTGACAGGGGTAGGAGTTTTCCGGTATGTTCATGACCAATGATGATAATTTCCGGTTTAAATTGCGCTAATAAGCTCATGTAGTGTTCGTCAATTTCATGAATGTCTTTAATTGACAGATCACTAATGATTTCTGTTTTAGAAACAATTAAACTGCTTTCATAGACAATAGAATTAATCTGAATTTTGTTATCACTATAAGCTTGCACTACATGTGGTTCTGCTGATTCTAAATTGATATTCATGGTTTAGAATGTTTCAATGAATGATACGTGGTTGTAAGTATACTACAGAGGTCAATATTATGAGTCAATTTCCGCGTATAAATCGCTTGCCCCCTTATGTTTTTAACACGTTAACCCAATTAAAAACAGAAGCGCGAGCACGGGGAGAAGATATAATTGATTTCGGTATGGGAAATCCAGATCAACCAACACCGCCACATATTGTCAATAAGTTGATTGAAGCAGTTCAAAGACCGGATACTCATCGATATTCTATGTCCAAAGGAATCCCAAGACTAAGAAGAGCTATGGCTTCCTGGTATCAACGTAACTATGAGGTACAGTTAAATAGTGAAACACAAATATTAGCTACCATAGGATCAAAAGAGGGGTTGGCACATCTGGCATTAGCTATAAGCGGACCTGGGGATACAATTTTAGTTCCTGATCCAGCTTATCCTATTCATACGTATGGATTTATTATTGCTGGTGCTAATGTAAAACAAATTCCCCTTATCAATGAAACTCAATTTTTAGCTTCTGTAGAAGATACAATTAATCGCAGCTGGCCTAAACCGAAAGCGTTGGTAATTAATTTTCCTGCAAATCCAAGTACCCATTGCGTAGACTATTCTTTTTTTGAACAAGTTGTTGAGTTGGCAAGAAAACATGAAATTTGGGTTATCCATGACTTGGCATATGCTGATATTGTATTTGATGGATATAAGGCTCCATCAATACTTCAAGTGCCAGGAGCTACTGATGTAGCAATTGAAACTTATTCAATGTCTAAATCGTATAATATGCCAGGTTGGCGTGTTGGTTTTGCTTGTGGAAATGAAGAGTTGGTTGCAGCACTTACTCGGATTAAATCTTATTTAGATTACGGTACATTCACACCAATCCAAGTTGCAGCAATTGCTGCATTAGATGGTCCAGATGAGTGTGTACAGGAGATTAGGACGCTTTATGAAAAAAGACGTAATATCCTTTGTGATGGTTTAAATGAGATTGGCTGGGAGGTTACTCGACCCAAAGCAACGATGTTCGTTTGGGCACCTCTTCCTTCTCATTATCAACCCATGGGCTCCCTTGAGTTCAGTAAATATTTATTAAAAGAAGCTCATATTGCTGTATCGCCAGGAATAGGTTTTGGCCAACAAGGTGATGGTTATGTTCGTTTCGGTTTAATTGAAAATAAAGATCGCATACGGCAGGCATTAAGAAATTTAAAATCATTATTTCGCAGAGATGGATTGATTAAGGCTGAACAAACATGCGTGTTGTGATTGACTCAGAGTGTAGTTCCATTCCCGAAAGAGCCAAGTCACTCAATTCAGAAGGGAATGCATTGCTCAATTTTTTGCTGAATCTTGGCTACAATCCTGAAAATCCGCCTGTTGCTGATTTGCTAAAGAAGCATCACCGTTTAGAAGGAAAATGGCTTGTCTTGACTCCAGTTCATTGGGAGGCAACACATAATGATGCAATGGTTGTAGCTTTGGGCAAGAATCTGCAACTTGAACAACATGAGTCTAAATTATGGTTTGATTTATTTTCGCAGTATCTGGCAGAAGAGGGTACCGCTCTTTACTATCATGATGAGGAAACATGGTTACTAAGTAATCATAAAAATTTATCTGTAAATGCAAAACCTCCTTACCGCTTGTTGCATCAATCATTAATGCCCGAATTAACTCAACTCGATAAGACGATGCATTGGCAAAAATTTATTACTGAAAGCCAAATGCTTTTTGCATCCAAACCCAATCAGTCCTTGGCTAATGGATTATGGGTCTGGGGTGATGCGACACTTAAGGATAAAATACCAATCAATATTTGTGTTGATGAGCATTTTTATTCATTAGCACAAATATGCAGTACTCAAGTTACCTTATATAACTCAGCAATAACGCTTAAGGATTATCAGATTTTATTGCTCAGCGAATTTTCTATGCTCAGTGAACAACATCAAGAAGAATTAAAAGAAATGTCTGTTCATTGGTATTGGAATAATCTGGCTTACTCTACGAGTGCTAACAGCTGGTACGTCCGTTTGTGGAGAAAACTAATACATGCTTATTAAACAACGTCCTCAACCAATACACACGCTCAATTTACCTAACATGCCTGATGTACTAAGGCGAATATT
Source organism: Legionella bozemanae (assembly GCF_001648595.1). Taxonomy (GTDB): domain Bacteria; phylum Pseudomonadota; class Gammaproteobacteria; order Legionellales; family Legionellaceae; genus Legionella; species Legionella bozemanae. The sequence continues at coordinate 126,389 of NZ_LBAW01000007.1, forward strand.
CGCAAACAGAGGAATTACTGAACCCTCTCAATTGGATAAACAACTCCAGACTTTATTACCTTTTGATAGCTTAAAAGGAATAGATAAAGCATGCACACGCTTGGAGACAGCATTACGTGAACAACATAGGATTTTGGTTATTGGTGATTTTGATGCAGATGGTGCAACATCCACTGCACTTGCTATAACTGCTTTACGCGCTATGGGGGCTCAATTTATCGATTATTTAGTCCCTAACCGTTTTGAGTTTGGTTATGGGTTAACACCACAAATAGTTGAAGTAGCAAGCAAGTGGAAACCCAGACTGATAATTACTGTAGATAATGGGATTGCGAGTATTGAAGGCGTAGAAAAGGCCAATCAATTAAATATTGATGTTTTAATCACTGATCATCACTTACCCGCCGAAACGCTTCCTAACGCGTGTGCTATAGTGAATCCAAACCAATCGGACTGCAACTTTCCCAGTAAATCGATTGCTGGAGTTGGCGTGATTTTTTATGTCATGCTTGCTTTACGTCGACATTTGGTAAATACGAATTGGTTTCGTGAGATGAATATCGTTGAACCCAATATGGCAAGTTTTTTGGATTTAGTTGCTTTGGGCACTGTAGCTGATGTTGTGGGACTGGATCAAAATAACCGTATTATGGTGAATCAAGGCCTGGCAAGAATACGGCAAGGCCTTTGTCGCGTAGGTATAAAAGCTTTGGTTGAAGTATCCGGACGTGAGTGTGAACGACTAAGGGAGTCTGATTTGGGATTTGCTATTGCACCAAGACTCAATGCTGCGGGGCGATTGGACGATATGGCTTTGGGTATAGAATGTTTAATTACTGCAGATCAGGAACAAGCTAGAAATTATTGTCAGCAATTAGACGAATTAAACGAAGAAAGAAAGCAAATTGAAACGGAAATGAAAGAGCAGGCAATGCTTGCACTGGAAAAACTTGCGCTTAGTACTGATTATAATAGTAATCGTTTACCTATTGCATTATGTCTTTTTGATAAAACATGGCATCAAGGAGTCATTGGAATTTTAGCAGGGCGGATGAAAGAGCGTTATCATCGACCTGTTATTGCTTTTGCTGAAGTGAGCGATGATGAATTGAAAGGTTCTGCCCGTTCGGTTCCAGATTTAAATATTCGCGATGTATTGGCAGCAATAGATAAGGATCATCCGGGGCTTATCTGCAAATTTGGTGGTCATGCTATGGCAGCGGGCCTGAGCATTCATCCAAACGCTCTTGAAGCCTTCCGTGAAGCATTAATTTTTGAAGTGAACAAACATATTGATTTTTCTCAATGTGAAGGAGAATTACTTACCGATGGTCCATTACAACCGGAAGAGTTTAGCCTTGAAATCGCTCAATTAATACAACAAGCAGGACCATGGGGGCAGCAATTCGTTGAACCTGTTTTTGATAATGTTTTCGAAGTATTAGATCAACGTATAGTAGGAAAAAATCATTTAAAAATGACTTTGATGACCACACAAGGCAACCAGCAAGTAGATGCGATCGCTTTTAATGTCGATTTGAAATTTTGGCCAAACTATAGAGTTAAATATCTGCATGCAGCATATAAGTTGGATATCAATTTTTATCAGGGTCGAACACGACTGCAATTACTTATCCAAGCAATGAATGCAGTAAATCAAGAATAAATCTAGAGTAGCCAGTACAGAGCATAGCTATCAAGCGAAGCAGAAAAGCTGCCTTGTCATTCCTCGAAGGCAGGAATCCATTCATGAATTGAATACATTGCCAATACAAAAATGGATCCTCTCCGCGGGGATGACAGAGTTACTTGCCAATTGAGTAAAATGAAACACGTAACTATTCTTAGCGTGACGGGTATGTGCTGGAAACAGGCTACATTTTTTGTACACAATTTTTTAGTTCAGGTTATAATTGTCTCTTTTTAATTGAAACAATAATAGTGTCAAATAACCTGCTTTCACCTTTGTCCATTGCTCCCATGATTGATTGGACCTACAGTCATTTTCGAATTTTTATGCGTATTTTGGCGCCGCATGCACTTGTTTATACAGAAATGCAAACCACTGGAGCGATACAAAATAACCCTTTGCGCTCTTTGCAGTTTAATATAAAAGAACATCCAATAGCACTTCAGCTTGGAGGATCAGATCCTGATGCATTAGCACATTGTGCTCTACATGCAGAACAAGAAGGATTTGATGAGGTAAATATTAATCTTGGTTGTCCTAGTGATAAAGTCCAGGCAGGACGTTTTGGTGCGTGTTTAATGAAAGAGCCAAAACACGTTGCGGCGTGTATTCAAGCCATGCGGCAAGTAACGACAACACCTATTACTGCAAAAACCAGAATAGGCATAGATCATCAAGACAGTTATAAGTTCTTTAGTGATTTTGTACATCAATTACTTGAGGCTGGAGCACAAAAAATTATTGTTCATGCACGCAAAGCTTGGCTAAGCGGTTTAAACCCCAAACAAAATCGAACAATTCCCCCTGTTAACTACGACTATGTTTATCGCCTTAAAGAGGAAATTCCTAATATTCCAGTAGTGCTCAATGGTAATATATTGAATGTAAAAGAAATTAAAGAGCATCTGCGCCATGTTGAAGGAGTGATGCTTGGTCGTTTGGCATGTGATAATCCTTTCCAAATCGCAGTGATACATCAAGCACTCTATCCTGAAGCTCAAATGAAAACTCGGAGCCAAGTCTTTAATCTCTATTTGAATTATTTATTCGAAGAATATAATAAAGGGGTTTCCCTTAGTTTACTGATTAAGCCTATATTTAATTTAGCTTTTGGATTACCTGGAGCAAGTCAATGGAAAAAAAAGTTGATGCTCGTTTTGCAAACTAAAAATAGTTTTTTATTGCAGGAATTAAGTGAATATTTGCAAGAGCTGGAATTATATGCAGAGACTTTATAAACTCCAGATGAAATAACCTTTGTTGCTTGTTTGCAATTTCGATATCAATATTGCGAAATTGAGTAATCTATTCAGCAACTCACTTCCAAAATATTGTATAATATGAGAGGAAATTGCGGAAAATAATATTTGAGTTGTCTGATTTGTCAGAAACCTCTTTTTTCACTTAGTTATCTCATGAAGATTCACTTAAATTAAAAGGTATTCATAGTATTTTCCCCCAAATTTTAGTACATTAACCAATTTGTTATTTGAAATCTCCAGAGGATTATGTAGGCCATGCTGAATACGTTGATTAAGAAAATGTTTGGAAGCCGAAATGAGCGCACTTTGCGGCGTATGGAAAAGGCAGTAGTGGCAATTAATGCATTTGAGCCTCAAATGCAAGCATTAACTGATGCCGAGTTAGCTGCAAAAACCCAGCATTTTAAAGCACGTTTTGCAGAAGGAGAAAGCCTTGATGAAATGTTAGCAGAGGCTTTTGCTACAGTAAGAGAAGTATCCGTACGTACTTTGGGTTTGCGTCATTTCGATGTGCAATTAATAGGTGGAATGGTTTTGCATGAAGGTAATATTGCTGAAATGCGTACAGGGGAAGGTAAAACATTGGTAGCAACTCTACCCGCATATTTGAATGCTATTACTGGACGTGGTGTGCATGTTGTTACTGTGAATGATTATCTTGCCAAACGTGATAGCCAATGGATGAGCCCTATATTTGAATTTTTGGGGTTGACTGTGGGTGTGATTTTTCCTGATATGGCGCATGCTGCAAAACAGGAAGCTTATCGTTGTGATATCGTTTATGGAACAAACAACGAATATGGTTTTGATTATTTGCGTGATAATATGGCATTTAGCCTTGAAGATAAGGTGCAAAGAGAGTTGAACTTTGCCATCGTGGACGAAGTGGATTCAATTCTTATTGATGAAGCCCGTACTCCTCTGATTATTTCTGGTGCAGCAGAAGACAGCTCTGAACTTTACATTAAAATTAATTCCTTAATTCCTCATTTGAAGAAACAAGAAGAAGAGGGTGGTGAAGGGGATTATACTATCGATGAAAAGCAAAAACAGGCGCATCTTACTGATGCAGGTCATCAACATATAGAAGAATTATTGGTTAAAGCAAAACTGCTGGATCAGGGTGAAAGTTTATATCATGCCAGCAACATTATGCTCATGCATCATGTGAATGCAGCATTAAAGGCGCATGCTATGTTCCATCGTGATGTGGATTATATTGTTAAGGATGGACAAGTTATTATCGTCGATGAGCATACTGGTCGAACAATGCCTGGTCGAAGATGGTCTGAAGGATTGCATCAAGCTGTTGAGGCCAAGGAAGGGGTTTCTATTCAAAATGAAAACCAAACTCTTGCTTCAATAACATTCCAGAATTTCTTCCGAATGTATAATAAATTATCAGGAATGACTGGGACAGCGGATACAGAAGCTTATGAGTTGCAGCAAATTTATAATCTTGATGTTGTAGTAATTCCTACAAATAAACCTATGGTACGAAAAGATGAGGCTGATCTGGTTTATTTAACTCAAAAGGATAAATTTCAAGCAGTTATAGAAGATATTCGTGAGTGTATTGCTCGCAAGCAACCTGTTCTTGTGGGTACTGTTTCGATTGAAGCATCTGAGTTTTTAAGTCAACTTCTTAAAAAAGAAAACGTTAAACATCAAGTACTTAATGCCAAATTTCATGAAAAGGAAGCGCAAATTATTGCTGAAGCAGGCCGGCCTGGTACGGTAACTATTGCTACAAATATGGCAGGTCGGGGAACTGATATTGTTCTGGGTGGAAGTTTATCTGCGGATTTGGCTCAATTAGGTGAAAATGCGAGTGCTGAAGAAATAGAAGCGGCAAAACAGTTGTGGCAAAAACGTCACGATGAAGTCATTGCAGCCGGTGGATTGAGAATTATCGGTTCGGAACGTCATGAGTCCCGTCGAATTGATAATCAGCTACGAGGACGTTCGGGCCGTCAGGGAGATGTGGGAAGCAGTCGCTTCTACTTATCTCTTGAAGATAATTTAATGCGTATATTTGCGTCTGAACGTGTTGCATCGATGATGCGCCGTTTAGGAATGAAACCTGGAGAGCCTATTGAGCACAGTTTGGTAACCAAAGCAATTGAGAATGCTCAACGTAAGCTTGAAGGACATCATTTTGATGTACGAAAGCAGCTTTTGGATTATGACAACGTAGCTAATGATCAAAGACAAGTCATTTATACTCAACGCGCTTCGATCATGGAAATGACGGATACTGAGGAAATGTTAAATATAATGCGGGAGGAAGTGATATCGAATCTTGTTGATACTTATATTCCTCCCCAAAGTTTGGAAGATCAGTGGGATCCAAAATCTTTAAGTGATATTTTGGCTGATGAATTCAAACTTAAAGCCCCTGTGCTCGAGTGGATTGAAGAGGATCATCATATTCAGCCAGAACAAATTAAAGAAAAAATTCTTGATCTTGCTGCACGGAAATATGATGAAAAAGTCCAGCAAGCGGGTAGAGCTACGATGTCGCAGTTTGAAAAATCCGTGGTTTTGCAAACTTTGGACAATCAATGGCGAGAACACCTGGCGGCAATGGATCAATTGCGTCAAGGAATCCATTTGCGCGGTTACGCGCAAAAAGATCCAAAGCAAGAGTATAAAAAAGAAGCTTTCACTTTGTTTACCTCTATGCTTGATAATTTAAAGTATGATGTTGTTCGTTTAGTTTCTTCAGTAGAAATTCAAACAGAAGAAGATGTTAATGCAATTGAAGAGCAACGACGCGCTGAGCAAGTTAGTAAGATGAGCTTGCAACACGGCAATTATGCTGATGAACAGGATGAGGAGGCAGCGACTCAAACATACAGACGACACGAGAAAAAAATTGGTCGAAATGATCCTTGCCCGTGTGGTTCAGGTAAAAAGTATAAAGCCTGTCATGGAAGCTTGGCGTGAACATCTCAGTTGCCGTAGCAGTTATTATTGATGAGCAACAACGTATCTTAATTACCCAACGTCCTTTGCATCTTCCTCATGGAGGATGTTGGGAATTTCCTGGCGGTAAATTGGAAGTAAATGAATCTTCGGAATCTGCATTGATTCGAGAAATCAAAGAAGAAATTGGAATAGAAGTTCGACATTATAAATTACTCGGTGAAGTAAAACATCAATACTCTGATAAATCGGTAAAATTAATTATTTTTCTTGTCAGTCAATATGTTGGGGACCCTTTATGTTTGGAAGGACAATTGGCTATGAAATGGGTTTATCAGCACGAACTAAATCCGGAGCATTTCCCAGAAGCAAATCGTGAAGTCATTACAATGGTGCAGGATTATTTACTATGTAACGAACTTGTGAAGCAGTAACTGTATTGCTTTAATATATATCATGATTATGCAGACTGCTAATAAGCTTGCGAAGCCTTGCAACGGAGTTCTAAGAAACCATGCTGGGCCGCGCTACGCTTAGCACGGCCTACTTAATTATTTGCAAGAGGTGCGAGGTTTCTGAATTTAATTGAAATCAAGGTATAATGGAGCATGATCTGAGACTTCATCACTCAGAACAGCGAATTCATTAACAACTATATCTGGTGAGGTTAGGATATAATCTGCAAATTTTTCTTCTTTTTTATAGTAACGGGTTCTTGTTGAGCTAATGTTGTTAATTTTTATCAAATTATTCATTCCTTGCTCAATAATGTTCATGCTTTCGGTGTCAGGTCTTAAGTTAAAATCACCACATAATATTTTAGGCGTATTGATGGTATCCATAAAATGACGGATACGTTGGGACTGATTGATTCTTTCTGGGGTATCTTTTTTACCTTGCCCATTCCAGAGTCCATGAACATTAAGAACAGAGTAAGTTTTTTTGTTAATTTCACATTCCACCCATTGTAAATCTCTAGGATGATTTAATCCTATTCCCGGATAATGTTGTTTTTGATGGATATTTATATCTCCCTCGCCTAAGATATCGATATTACTTTTCAATAGCATCGCAATTCCATAAATATTTTCAACGGCAGGTTTGAAAATAGGGAAATGATTAGGAAGGAGTTGTTGTAAATCAGAAAAAATATTCAGACTAAGTTCTCTATCTTCTTCAGTTACAGCTTGATGAGCATTGCAATATACTTCTTGTAAACAAAATATATCAACATCCTGATATTTATCGATAAAGTTTAATAAGGGGTTTCTTAAGTGGCCTCCCCATAAGTTTAAGGTGATCAATTTCATTATCGCTAAATTCCTTGTAGAAAAGCCAAAATTCCCCGCTCAACCGTTATGAAGTAAAAAAATCTATTATAAATTTTGGGATTCTCGAAGATATTTAGAATGTAAATCATTTACTCTCCTGGTTAATTCAACAATTTCCATATCATTAACAATTATATCATCTGCATTTTCTAAACGCAGATGAGTATTAGGCTGAATGGATAAAATAGCCTGCGCTTGTTCTTTACTGCATTGATCACGCTGCATTAATCGCGATATTTGTATTTCCGTTGGCGCACGAATAAGCAAAATTTGATTGATATAAGGGTAGGCTTCTTTTGTAATCAGCAAAGGTATTTCTACCATGCAATAAGGAGTTTTACTTGCATCAACTTGTTTTTTAATCTCTTTACGGATGAGTGGATGTAAGAGGCGTTCAAGCCAGTCTCGCTCTTCATGATTCGAAAATATTATTTCTCTTAGTTTGTTACGATTCAGTTCTCCATCATCTTTAAGGACTTTAAGACCATAATGCGCTACAATTTTTTTATATGCGGCTTTATTTTTTTGAGTAATTTCTCTTGATATTTTATCAGCATGAATTACATCAACACCTAGTCCTGAAAAAAGTTCAGCAACTGTAGTTTTTCCACTTGCTATATCACCTGTTAACCCAACGCAATAAGCCATATTTTTAAATCTCATTTTTATTAATGCATGTTACTACATTAATGGAACACGTATAAGGAACAGGACTTTTGTGTTTACAATATGCCAGAGCAGCCAATGCTGCATCTTCACGATTTGGATAGAGATTGCTTCTCCAGCGCAATGCTTCTCTATCAAAAGCAGTACATCGCCACATGGGCATAACATTTACACCATTAACGAATTTGATACAACTTGCTTTGGATACTTTGCAGGTGGCTGGTGCCTTGCTGCCTTTTTTACATGCAGCATAAGAAAGATTTAAAGCCATTTTTTGATAAGCACTTTGTGCATCCCATTTTGTATGGGTTATATCACCTGTTGAGCACTGCCAATAATTACCTTCTAGATTTACTAGTGGTTGAGCAAAACTTGAAAACGAAATACCTAGAACAAGCAAAGAACAACATCCTATGTACTTATTCATTTTTTTTCCCCTTAAGCAATTCAATTAATTGTTCAATATGTAGGGCTTTTGAAAAATACCAGCCTTGAAGAAATTGAACTTCGTTTTGTAATAAATAATCTAGTTGCTCTTTTGTTTCTACACCTTCTGCAATAATAGCTAAATTAATTTTTTTTGCTAAATGAATGATTGCGTCGTTTAATGTTTCGGTGATGGCTTTTGTGCCTATCGCATGAATAAATATTTTATCGATTTTAAGGTAATTAAAAGGATAGTATTGCAGGTAGCTGATACTCGAGTGTCCTGTCCCATAATCGTCTATAGCTAATGAATATCCCGCGTCTCTGAGCTCTTGCATTCTGTCTATATAAATTTCATTATTCATATCGAGTAGGTAGCGTTCTGTTACTTCTAATAATATTTGTCTGCGTGAAATAGAATAGTGTCGCACGAGTTTATAAAACTGAGGAAAAAAATTATCATCAGTAAAATGTAATGCACAAATGTTAAATGATAAATAGAAGGTAGGTTTAGTCCTTAAGATATTCTTAGCTTCTTTAAATGCTGTTTCAATAATTTGTAATGTTATTGGAACAATTAAGCCGGTATTTTCCGCTTCTTCTATAAAAAGATCGGGCATAATGATTTCATCTTGATTATCCTGCCATCTTAAAAGAACCTCAGCACCTGAATAGACATTATTTTTTGTATCAAATAATGGTTGATAAACGGGATAAAATTGCCCGCTCCTAATAGCTTGCTTCATTGCTCCATGCAAAGAATAATATTTGTTAAATAGATTCCTAATTAAAAAATATAATAAAATTGAAAATACTAAAACATAAAGCATAACCAAGATTTGGTTATGCCAAAGATTGCTAATTATAGCTTGATCAGGTTCTGTAACTGTAAGTAAAACACCATTAAGGCTATTTAATTTTGTTGTAGCAAATATTTTTTTAAAGGAAAAGGGTGAGTCAAGAAACAATTTATCTATCCAGGAAGCTTCTTTGATTTTCCCTATTCGGATAATTTCCTTTTTTTGATTGGTGTCATATAAGGTGATTATGTGCTGACTACTTTCTGAGACATTCAGTATCTTTTCAAGTGTTGATGTCATAATAATTATTTCTACCTGATAATCACCAATTTTTTTTTGGATCGTAAAAATTGGATGGTTAAACATTGGTATTTCTAATGGCCCTATAGCTGTCTGCTGTATATTATGACCTAAGAGAAAAGTCTGATTATGAGGCAAGGTAGAGCATATAATCTGATGTTTTTTATCGCGAATTGCCAAACCAGAAAGTTGTGCCTGATTGATAGTTATATATTGAAGGAAAGGAAGAAAGTTATCTTTACATGTCAGGTTTTCCTTCTGATAGGAAGGAATTTGGTGCAAATCCCGAAGAGTATTATTAATAAAGTTATCAAGGTCATATGCGAGTTTCTTGCTTACTTCAGTAACCAAAGTAGAAGAGTTTTTAACGTTATTATGCCAGGTAATGTAAGAAAAGATAATCAGTAAAAAAATGGTAAAAAATATCCAGAATAACTTGAATCGCTTGTAGACAAAAAATGTCATGTTGCTGAATATTTTTCGCATGATTTAAGGCATTATTACATAAGCTCCCTTTATAGAGTGTAGTGTTATTTCCGCTAATTTCCCAATTACCTCATAATCTGTGTTTAATGGAGGAAGCCAATAAAGCGTATTTCCTATTGGTCTAATTAAGGCCCCATGGTTTAATGCGTGCTGATAAACTTTATTGCCTATTCGCTGTTTTCCTGTATCTTCTAGATCGGCGGCTACCACTGCTCCAATTCCGCGAATATTGCTTAATTTGCCTGAAAGTTGTGCAACCTCAGTTAAAGCAGAAAGCATGTATTCACCTAGATTTTGTGCGTGTTCAATTATTTTTTCTTGATGCATAGCGCGAATGGTTGCTAATGCAGCGCTGACCGCCAGCGGGTTTCCGCTATAGGTATGTGAATGTAAGAAGGATTTTCCCGTTGCATAATCGGCATAAAAGAGATCAAAAATAGAGTTGTCAATCATCACACAACTTAGAGGAACAGAGCCAGAAGTTAATCCTTTGGATAAACAAATAAGATCAGGTTCAACTTCTGCATGATTAGAAGCTAACCATTTACCTGTTCGACCCATTCCTGTCATTATTTCATCGGCAATAAGGTAAATATTTTTACTTTGAGCCCAGGATGATAACCTTTTAAGAAAATCAGGACTGTAACACAACATTCCTCCTGCTCCTTGAAGCAAGGGCTCAATAATAATTGCACAGACTTTATCACTGATTGCTTCTAATTCTTTTTCAACAGTGGACCAATATGAATCACAATTGTGCCATAAAGAATCTTCTTTGCCGGAAATGTAAGGAATATTTTGTATGTAATGACAGGTCAGACCAAATGATGTATATGGCGCTTTATACAGCCCCAAATCACTAACACTCATTGTACCGAGTGTTTCCCCATGGTATCCATTTTTAAGAGCAATAAACTGATTTTTCTCTGTACCCTTAATTTGATTGGCATGGATTGCCAATTTCATCGCAATTTCAACAGCACTGGAGCCATCACTGGCAAAAAAAACGTGTTGTTTTTTAGTAATTTTAGCTAACTCTTCTGCCAACTCAACAAGAGCTGGGTGCGTAGTATTTGCTGTAATGACATGTTCAAAGCAATCCAACTGATTTTTTATCGCTGCAATAACTGCAGGATGGCCATGGCCTAATGATTTACACCACCAGCTGGAAATAGCATCAATTAAGGGACCTTTATTGGTATAAAGATAACTTCCTTGAGCTTTTTCAATAATCAAGGGAGGGCATGTTTCAAAGTCTTTCATTTGTGTACAGGGATGCCAAAAATGTTTCAAATCCCGACTGATTAATTGGTGTGTGTTGACCATTTTAAAAATTTTGGTTGACAAGATGGAAGGGCACTTTATCATGTCCGTTAATTAAATAAAACGTGGATTTATAAAAATGTATCTAATTTTCTTTAGAACAATTAGGCTACTTTTTAACATCTTAAATTAGGAGATACTGTTGTGACTCAAGCTAAGAAACATTGGTCTGTTTCTGAAATTACAGCAATTTATGAACAACCTTTTAATGATTTATTGCATCAAGCGGCTACGGTGCATAGAGCAAATCATCAACCAAATTCTTTGCAATTCGCTTCTTTACTAAGTATTAAAACAGGGGCTTGTCCTGAAGATTGTGGTTATTGTTCGCAAAGCGGTCATTATAAGACTCATGTTGAAAAAGAAAAATTGATGTCTGTAGCGGATGTCTTGAAACGTGCCAAGGAAGCCAAAGAGGGTGGGGCGCAACGATTTTGTATGGGAGCTGCGTGGCGTTGCCCCCCCGATAAGGTCATGGGTGAGTTGAAAGAAATGATCCAGGGAGTTAAGGCATTAGGATTAGAAACCTGTATGACGTTAGGGATGCTGAATCAAGAACAAGCCGTTTCTTTAAAAGAAGCTGGCTTGGATTATTATAATCATAATATAGACACATCGCCTTCCTATTATGAAAAAGTAGTTACAACACGCAAATTCAGCGATCGTCTTGACACGATAGAACATGTACGAAATGCGGGAATTAGCGTCTGCTGTGGTGGTATATTAGGCCTTGGCGAAACACGGGAAGATCGTATTGAATTTTTATATACTTTGAGTAATATGGAATCGCCTCCAGAAAGTGTCCCTATTAATCGTCTAATCCCAGTTGAAGGAACTCCTCTTGCAAAAGCAGCAGAAGTTGAAGGGATTGAATTAGTTAGAACCATTGCAACCGCACGAATATTAATGCCACAAAGTATGATTCGACTATCAGCCGGCAGAGTCGGAATGAGTGATGAATTACAAGCTTTATGTTTCTATGCTGGAGCAAACTCTGCGTGGTTAGGTGATAAACTTTTAACGGAAGAGAACCCACAGCGGGATAAGGATGAGGTTCTTTTTGACAAACTTGGTTTAACTGAGATGGCCTAAATGCCTCTAAGCAATAAAATTAGAGATTATACGAATCAGCTGGCACAAGAAGGCATATTAAGAAATAGATTTGTGACAGCTGAAAATTCATCTTTAATTCATTTTGACAGCAATGACTATTTATCTCTAACTCGAGATAAACGTATTTCTGAAGGATATCAACGTGGATATGCCTTGTTCCCTAGCGGGAGTGGTGCATCTATGCTGCTGAGTGGTTATCACGCCAATCATCGTGCTGTTGAAGAAGCATTTGCCAATTTATTAGGTGTAGATGACTGTATTTTATTTTCTTCAGGCTATGCAGCAAACCTTGCGGTTACAGCATTACTTGGCAAATTAAACGTTCATTGTTTTATTGATAAAGAAATACATGCTTCAATTTATGATGGTTTGGCTTTGTCACAGGTAAACTATACACGTTATTTGCATAATAATTTAGATGACTTAAATCGTAAGCTAACCCCACATTTTTTTGAAAGCTCGGCTTTAATCACCGAAGGTATTTTTAGTATGAGTGGCCAATTGGCTCCATTAGCAGAACTCTTTTCTCTTTGCAATGCAAGTCAAAGTGCGCTGATTGTAGACGAGGCTCATTCTTTTGGAGTTTTAGGCAGCCAGGGGAAAGGAGCAATAGCCTATCATGGATTAACCCAAAATGAAGTACCATTACGAATTATTCCATTAGGAAAAGCTTATGCGGCTCAAGGCGCGCTTGTTGCAGGAAAAGCAGACTGGATTAATGCATTATTACAAGCGGGGCGTTCTGTTATTTATTCAACTGCTATAAGTCCGGCTTTAAGTTATGGCTTATTGAATACTTTGGAATTTGTGGTAAATGCTGAAGAGCGACGATTGAAATTAACACAATTGATTGCTTTATTCAGATCTTATATTACACAATCCCCACTAAATTGGACTGACTCAATTAGTCCAATTCAACAGCTTCAATTAGGATGTCCGCATTTGGCTCTATATTATGCCCGCGAGTTAAAAAAACGCGGTTTTAGTTGTTGTGCGATAAGAAAGCCTACAGTGAGCATCAAAGCGTCGGGGTTGCGTGTCATTTTGAATTATAATCATACTCACGAACAAATTCGTGAGTTATTTGATAAGTTAAGTGTAATTTATGAAGATAAACATCCATAGTTATGGAAAAGGATTCCCTCTTATTTTCTTTCATGGATGGGGATTTGATAGTCAGATCTGGTTACCGTTAGTATCTAAACTTTCTATGGATTATCAGCTGATATTGGTAGATTTACCTGGATTTGGCCACAGTTCAATCATGGATTGGGATTCTTTTAAAGAGCTTTTGATGGCTCAATTGCCTCATCAATTTGCGTTAATCGGTTGGTCTATGGGTGGATTGTATGCCATGCGTTTGGCAGTAGAGGAACCCGGCAGAGTAGATTACCTTGTTAACGTTACTTCATCACCGCGATTTTTAAACTCTGATCCGTGGCCAGGCGTCTCACTAGATGTTTTTAAAAGGTTTTATAAAAATCTATCGGAAAAACCTCATGCAACTCTAAAAGAATTTTTGGAGCTTAATGGATTATCCGATAATGATAAACAGCACCATCTGCCTGATAAGCTTCCATCGCAAGAAGGCTTAGAATCAGGTCTTAAAATTTTAGAAACTTGGGATTTACGTGAGAAATTAAAACAGTTTGATAAACCTTCATGTTTTATCTTTGGGAGGCTTGATCCCATCGTTCCGATTAAGACGATGAATTCTATGAAACTATCCTATCCCGAATTTAATTATGTATTGTTTAAACGAGCAGCACACATGCCATTTTTATCTCATATGGGTTTATTTATTGAAGAACTACGAGGATTCATTAGATGAAGCGTTTTTTTATCACGGGTACCGATACTGATTGTGGTAAAACCTACATAACGTCATGCTTAATAAATTACTTTTCATCAGCAGTGGCAATTAAACCGGTAGCAAGTGGATGCATGGAAATAGAAAATAAGCTGGTTAGCAGTGATGCACAAAATTTACAAAAAAATAATATCAGTTTGGATGTAATAAATCCTTGGCGATTTAAGCTGCCTGTCTCACCCCATATTGCTGCACATCGCGAAGGGGTTTGTTTATCTATTACCGAAATTGCAAAATATTGCCTTAATTTGCAATTAGATGGAATAGAAAAATTGTTTATTGAAGGTGCTGGAGGATTAATGGTTCCCTTGAATGACCATGAAACCTGGATTGATTTTCTGCAGATTACCAAGATACCTGTGATTCTAGTCGTTGGAATGAAATTAGGCTGTATTAATCATGCCTTGCTGACAGAAACCGTTTTGCATGCAAACAATATTCAGTGTGCCGGATGGATTGCCAATTGTATTGATCCAAATATGCAAGAATTATCAGCTAATATTGCTACGTTAAGCCAGAAACTTACTTCTCCTCTTTTGGCAAAAGTACCATTTGCAAGTGACCTTTCAGCGATTGATTTTTTCTTTGACTAAGCAATTAATATTGGTTTTTAGCTTATCACTTGTTGTTTGAGTAACTCTATTGTATTTTAAAGAAGAATTCATTTAATGTAAGGGAAAGCAAATGATTACACGAGATAAGTTGATGCAATCAGTAATGACTGCTTTTTTTGTTCTTGTTGCAACTGGAAGTTCAGCAGCAGATGATGGTACTACTGCTGCAACTGAAAAATGTTACGGAATTGCTAAAAAAGGCATGAATGACTGTGCTACGGCTACTGCTTCATGCGCGTCTTCTGCTACTAAAGACAAACAAAAAGATGCTTTTATTTTGTTACCTAAAGGGCTATGTGATCGAATTGTTGGCGGCAGCCTCAAACCTGAGTAAAAATTTAATATACAACTGTTGTAACCTGATATTAAAAATAAGGAAATTAATCATGAAGCAAATTCTAGGAGGCTGGCTTTCGTCATTGCTTATTGCAGTTGCTTTTTCTGCTCCAGTACATGCTGCCCCGGAAACGTATACTCTGGATAAAAATCATACTTATGTATTATGGAGTGCTGACCACTTGGGGTTTACAACTCAATATGGAAAATGGTATGCAACGGGACAGTTGGTTCTTGATAAAGACAATCCAAGTCAAAGTAAAGTCAATGCGACAATTGATGTTAAGGATATGATTACGGGTATTCCTGAGTTGGATAAACATCTAAAAAGTAATTTGTTTTTTGATGCCGAACATTATCCTACAGCAACCTTTGTTAGCAATAAAGTAACGCCACAGGGTGATAATAAAGCAATAGTTGGGGGTATTTTAACGTTACGCGGAGTAAGTAAGCCAGTAGTGTTGCAGGTTACCTTAAATAAAGTGGGAATGAATCTAATTAGTAATAAAATGTCAATTGGTTTTACAGCCACAGGTTCTATAAATCGCTCTGATTTCGGAATCAATGCATTCTTGCCTTCAATAAGCGATAAAGTAAATATTTCTATTGGAGCTGAAGCTTATCTCGATCAGAATAAAAAACAAGATAAAGAACAGGGGCAAGGTAAAAAATAGGATATTTTATGCAAATCAAAAATAGTTCAACCCATTTTGGTATTGTTACTATAATACTTCATTGGATAATTGCTTTATTAATTATTGGATTGTTGATCCTCGGTTTGTATATGGTGTCTTTACCATGGAGTGCAGAGCGACTGAAATTCTATGGATGGCATAAAGAGTATGGTTTTTTAGTCCTTTTTTTGGCGATCTTTAGAATCATTTGGCGATTGAGTAATGAACAACCTGAATTGGCATTACCTTGGCTGGAAAAAATTGCTGCACGTAGTATGCACTGGGCATTTTATGTGTTTATGTTTGCAATGCCAATTACAGGCTGGTTAATTACTTCTGCTGCAGGATTGCCTGCTTCATTTTTTGGTTTATTTACCTTACCTAATCTTGTAACCCCTGACGAAAGTAACAGGGTTTTATTTGAATGGGTTCATGAATGGTTAGGTTATGCACTGATTGCAGCAATCTGTCTGCATACGGCTGCTGCTTTAAAGCATCACTTTATAAACAAGGATGATATATTAAGGAGAATGTTTCCATGAAAATAATTAAGTACTTATTCTTTCTATTTTTCTTGAATGGTATCTATGCAAATGCGGCTTCTTTACCTGAATGGACACTTGTTCCTAATGAAAGTAGTATAAGCTTTACAGCAACGCAAAATAATGCTCCTGTTACTGGGTCTTTTAAAGAATTTACCGCCACAATAGCCGCAGATCCCGAGCATTATCAAGACAGTACTGTTGACGTAGTAGTGAACATGAATTCGCTGACTACTTCATATGCAGAAATAAGTTCAATATTACTTGGCCCGGACTGGTTTAATGCTAAGGAGTTTCCAAAAGCGGAATTTAAGTCGTCTAAATTCACTAAAAAGGATGATAAAAATTATGAGGCCATTGGAACATTAACTATAAAAAATAAGTCGGTCCCTGTAACACTTACCTTTACTGCAGTAGAGTCACCTAAAAATCATCTGCTTGTCGAAGGAAAAACTACAGTAAAACGGTTGGATTTTGGTATTGGACAAGGCGATTGGTCGAGTACAAGTGAAATAAAAGACGAAGTAACTATAAATTTTAAAGCAGTTGCTACACGTAAGTAATAAGAGCATTCAATGTGTTAATGGAAAACTAATTATAGTCTGGTGTTTTGTAACTCCAGGCTATAATATTACATGCTAATATAGTAATCATTAAAGCCAGACATTGAGGCCGAAATTAGTCATGATCTAGAAACCATTTTTCTTTTAATTCGAGAAATTTAGCTTTTTGCTTATCGTTTAAAAGTGCAAACATTTGATGTTGTATTATTATTCTTGTTTTTAACATAGAACTTCTTATTCTATTTACTTTTTCTATTAAAGCATCAAGTTTTGCTTCATCAATTTTCTCAGCTTTTAATAAGGAATTTATTTGTTTGCGCAGTAATCTAAGTTGAGCATAGCTTTCTTTGAGAGAGGCTCTAGCTTTTTCTCGATATGCTTTAAGTTTAGCTTTTTGATCCGCATTGAGATTAAGCTCTTGTGCTAACCTGTCAAATCGATGATGGGAATCACAATGTTTCGAGTCACCGATACAAGCATAACTTAGTTGACCAAAGGTTAGTACGAATGCAATTATTGATAACCAAAGAAGTTTTTTACTCATTATCCATTCCTCATAATATTAAACTAACTTTCCTGTCATATATCATCATTGATGAACAGATCTAGTATAGACTAAGGAATAAATAAACGCAGTATTATGTCATGAATTATGATTTTATTTTGTTCGGTTGTGCTATAATTTCACCACATCAATGATAAAGAAAATATAAACTATGTACATTAAACGTGAAGAAAGAAAAGATAAACAAGCAAGCTCATCACCAGCAAATCAATTCTTCGAAATTGATTTTATTAAAAATATCGTAAATTCAAATTCTGGATATGTCCCATCTACTCAACTAACAACCATGCGAGAAGTGACAAGAAAAGTAGATCGACGAGGATTATTAGCGGATGCTAGCAGAGCATTTGATAGCAAAGACGGGCTGATTTTAAAAGCGAATTTTTTATTTGAGGCAGTGCTTCTTGGAGATTTTTATCAGCTTTCCTTAAGTAAAAGTAGTTTGAATGTAGATAAAGACTTTAGCCGCTCCAGCTTAATTAATTACTTGGAAAGCTATCATATATTAAATGAAAAAGATTTAAATGAATTAAAAGAAATTATTAATGATGTGAAAAACATAAAGATTGAAAAAATTTTAAGTACCGATACCGGCGTGTCAGCTCGTTATGTGTTATCTATCCAATGCCCAGATAAAAAAAATTCTAAATTTAAAATTGACGATATAAGTTTATTGGGGCAAATGATTACACGAATAGTTACACCACAAATATATGCTCCTTATATGGATTCCGAAGATGCTGACACTCCGGAATTTCGAGACAATTTTTTAACAAAATATAACCACAGCGGATTTGAAACCATTTTTAATGGTCATTTCTCTCTCTATTCTGGCTCCGTACCATTTTATAAAATTTATAAAGAAAATAGTGATAAAGAGAATGAAAACCTTCTTTCCGCATATGGCTATCTTGAAATAGCCTATTATTTGCTCACTCAAGAAAATGTGAGAGACAAGGAATATAATGAAGCAAAACATTTTTTTGCTAAAGCGGTTTTTTCATTTAATAAATTTTATTTTTCCCGTGGTAATACAAGTACTCATTTGGTATACATTGTATCTCCAATGTTGGCAACGATGAATTTGTTGGCTGACAAAGAAAAAAATATGGATACAGCCGAATGCATTAAAATTTTAGAAGCCGCGAGTATTTTTCATGATGTTTTTTTAGACAAAATGAAAGACATTTATAAAGATAAATTCGAGCAAGTTAGCTTTGAGTTTTTAGGTGAGTCAGCCAAATTAGAGCAATTATGCCAAGACGTTGTGAATCAGATCAAAAATTCTCAGTCAATGCCGTTGGCTCATTTGTTTTTCAACGCAAAAAATATATCCCTGGAAATTAAGTGTGATCTTTTAGATGGGCTGAAGCTAACAAATGAAGAAAAGAAGAAGATACTGCAAAATTTAGTTATGCAAGCTGATACATTATGGCATCAAGCGGATATAAAAGAAAAATATTTGATGATTTCAAAAATTTATCAACCTTTAATCGAGCTAATGGATAGTAAAGAG
Source organism: Legionella bozemanae (assembly GCF_001648595.1). Lineage (GTDB taxonomy): Bacteria > Pseudomonadota > Gammaproteobacteria > Legionellales > Legionellaceae > Legionella > Legionella bozemanae. Next base: position 145,394 of record NZ_LBAW01000007.1, read on the forward strand.
CTTGAGTCGTTACTTCAATCACCAAACGCTTCAATCGAAGTCAAAACAATGATTTGTCGAAATTTAACTCGTAGAACCAATATGAGTGACGTTAAGGAAGTAGATCATTTAATCAATCTTATTAATGATTTTCGTTGCTCTCTTAAAGAAATGAAATTAGAAGCAAACAGTTTAAAAGATAAAGACGAACTATGCGAGAGTTTATATAAGTTATTAGCGTTACAGATGAATCTTATCATGGAGACCGAGGAGCCAGTTTTAGCTGACACGTATTTAGATAATTTAATTGAACAGTGGCGACTTTTCCCCAACGAAAAGAAACAAGAAAAAGTACAAGAAAAACCTATTGAAAAAAATGATCAAAGACCTGGTCTATTTTCACAGTCAGAATATCAGAGAATGCAACTACGACAAATCCAAAAAGAGAAAGCAACTAAATTTTATTTGGAAACCGTGCCATGTCTTTTACCCAGCTTATCGGATCAAATAGGACAAACTCAGGTTTTGCTTGTAAAATTAAAAGAGTTAATGCCTCATGTAATAGACAAAGAAGAATTTCATTCAAGCTTTTTTCCAGATAAGGCAGATAGAGACCAATTAGAATCACCATTGATGACAAACGTTAATTCATCTCTTGTCATGATAAAAGAATTAGAAGGCATGTTTCAAAAAATTAACAGTACTGTTACAGAGCTTAAAAAATATAATCATCCTCAAGCGGCTGAGCAATATGATCCTCTGAAGGAGAATGTACAACAAAAAATTGCAGCAGCAAAGGCAAATACGACTTATAATCTTGATGTTCAAATGATAAGAGTTGAAAAACTGCTTGCTAAGGCGAAGGATAAATTCAGCCAATTATCTACCCAGCTCATCGTGAAAAATAGCTCGCTGAAAGATATTTATAATGATTTTTTAAAACCGGCAGAAGAAGCTTATGCCGAAATGGAAAAACTCGCTGACAAATATTTAGAATCCGCTGTGAGATTAGATGGCATTATGGATGATAGTATAAAAAGAGAAAATAATCAGGGATACTATCCTATGAATTGTCCATAATAGCTAATATTTACATCTTAGTAACCATTCACACAACAGTTTAATATAAGGCGGAACCCTTTTTTGCATAGGGGTTCTCTGAATTTTGTCCTTGCATACGCTGTATATTTTGTGAAATAGGCCGCTCCCCGAATTATTTTGCCATATCTTCTGCATTGAGTAATCAATCGGATTCTTGCGCCCAAATGGGATCGGATTGAGTCAATTGATAGGAGGAAAGACCTAGTTTTATTTTTTTATTTTTTGCAAGGCTAAAAATGATTGCCTCATGGCAGAGATTTTCGAGATCTTCGATTAATTTTTGGGTATATACATCATGAGGATGGATGTTATGCAAGATCTTTTTAAATTGGAGAATATTAAATTCATTTTTTTGGTTAAAACAACTTAATATAAGCTCAAGATCTCCGGTTAGTGTATGTTTTTCATCTGAAAAAGATCGATAAGGAGTTTTTGTCATTTCTCGGATGTATTTTTCCATATCATTTTTTATTGTGAAAAAAGAAAGAGGCAAACTTATCGCAAGTTCCTTTTGACGTGTAGCCAGTAGTTTTGTTCGTGAAGCCTGTAATTTTTTTCCAGAATCCAACCATGAAGAGTCATTTAATTCACCTTCGTTAACCCCAAGAAATTTGAGCATTCCCAATACGTTCTCATGTAAGGGTATAGAGTTTTGTGAGCGAAAGGCCTTTTGCAATCCATAATGATTAAAAGAAAGTGGTTGAATTTCTCGAATAAATTTATCTGTATCTACCACATAGCCATTGAATAATGCATTCGATATTTGTATTGGCCCTGTTGTGCATACAACGATTGATTTAAGATAAAGATCGCATTCTTTTTTCATTAAATAAGTTAAAAACTTATCATCATTTTTTTCCAGAATACGTTTAATTAAAAAATATTCTTTGCTAAAAAAAAGATATTTTACTAGGTTTAGCTGCGCATGAAGCTCTTTTCTCAATCTCTTTATTACCTCGTCATGCGTTTCTTGAGGCGTGATTTTGTTAAAATTTAAAAATTTGTTTTTATCCGTCATTACCTCAATAATGTATGCTCTAATTTTTAAGGAAGAATCGGATGTATCAGGTGGAGTAATTTCTTTGGATTTTGCTATATAAAGTGATTCAGAACGATTTTTCATAAATTTTAAAAGATGACGATTTATAAAGCTGTCTTCATTTAATTCAGTTTCAGTTCGCTCAATAAAATCGGTATCATAATGAGTTAATCTGGCGATAAGTCCGCTTTGCACCCGCTCGATTTCTTTTTTGGCAGCGATTGCGTCTATAATCGCTACAAAGTCATTATTTGCCAGTATGAATTCTTTTTTACCCATTTTTAAACTGCCAATATTAAGTAATATAGGCATTTCAGTTGTAATGAATTTGGGAAGAGCAGATGTATCAATTGGAAAATCAAAGTCTGTATAAGTACCTTTTTCAAATATTGGTGAGAGCCATCTTAAAATATCACTTGCAACAGCCAAATTCCCGCCAGTTTTTAAATTGTCAATTTCTTCTTTATAAAAATTGTATAATTTTCTTTCATTATCTGATTGGAGTAATGTATCAATTGTATGTGCATTAATGGAAATAATTTGATGTTCTTTACAAAATTCATGAAGCGTATTTACTGCGCTCGATGTGAGCAATTTAGAGTCATATACCAAATGAATCGTGTCGTTAGGGTTTTTTTCCCGCATTTCGATAAGACGAATTTGATTTTCCAAATTCATAAATACATTTGGATTATTGCTTAACCAGATTTTTACATGTAAGTTTGGATTATATTGATACATTTTTTTTCTTTATTTTGGTTTCAATAAATTACCGCACATAAAAAGCCAGTTCTTATAGACTTCTGATAAATTAATCGAGAGCCCTTAAAAAAAGCTTAGCACAATATAAAAAAAATGATTTGGTGCTAAATTCGATTGATGAATTTCGTTTAATATGGTATAAAGGTCGCGCTTTAAATACACACACGTTTCGACACATACGATAGGGTCCCTGAAGGGTTTCGTATGGGAAGCGTGGAGGACTAACCCTGGAGATAAATAATGAATATAAGTATGCGTGAATTACTCGAAGCAGGTGCTCATTTTGGACACAGAACAAGGTTTTGGAATCCTGAAATGGGTGAGTATATTTTTGGATCTCGTAACAAAATCCATATTATCAATCTTGAAAAAACGATGGTGATGCTGAATGACGTAGTGAACTATGTTGGCAGATTGGCATCAAACAAAGCAAAAATTCTATTTGTAGGTACCAAAAGGGCAGCACAAGACAGTATTCGTGAACATGCGAAACGTTGTGGCATGCCTTATGTTGATCATCGTTGGTTAGGTGGTATGTTGACCAACTATAAAACAGTACGCCAGTCTATTTTTCGTTTAAAAGAGTTAAAAGAAATGCAAGAAAAGGGACTGTTTAATGGAATGATTAAAAAAGAAGCACTAATGCTGACGCGTGAACTAGAGAAATTGGAAAGAGGTTTAGGCGGTATTGAAAACATGGGTGGTTTACCTGATGCTCTGTTTGTTGTTGATGTTGGCTTCGAGCACATTGCTGTTGAAGAAGCTCATCGATTAAGAATTCCTGTTATTGGTGTTGTTGATACCAACAATAGCCCGAGAAATATTGATTACATTATTCCTGGTAATGATGATTCTATGAGAGCAGTTGATATTTATGTTCGTTGTGTCGCTGATGCAATTTTAGATGCCAAAGGCAGTAACACGGTTGGCGTAGGATCTTCATCTGATGCTGAATTTGTAGAAGTAGTTGAACAAACCAGTGATACAGAAAAATCTGGGGAATAATTAAAATTTATAATATAGGGGGCTCAGGTGTCTGAACACCTTAATTTGCCCCCTTTTTGCTATACGGAGAAATGAAATGTCAATTAGTGCGAGTTTAGTCATGCAGTTACGTGAGCGTACCGGCGCTGGCATGATGGAATGTAAAAAGTTTCTAATAGCAACCAATGGTGATATAGAGGCTGCAATCATTGAAATGCGTAAAGCAGGTCAGGCAAAAGCCGATAAAAAAGCAGATCGTGTTGCTGCTGAGGGCGTAATCGTTATTGCACGTTCTATCGATGGACGTAGTGCGGTGATGCTCGAAATTAATAGTGAAACAGATTTTGTTGCTCGTGATGAGAACTTTACTAACTTTGCCAATAAAGTTGCAGAAGCTGCATTAAACAGTTCGGCTACTACAATTGAAGCATTGTCAGCTATTGCCCTTTCTTCTGGAAGTACCGTAGAACAAGCACGTCAAGAATTAGTGGCGAAAATTGGTGAAAATATTAAACTACGACGTCTGGAACGCATGCATTGTGATACTGGAGTAATTGGTTGTTACTTACATGGCTCACGAATCGGCGTTATGGTCGCACTCAAAACTGGTGATGAAGAGCTTGCTAAAGACATCGCAATGCATATTGCTGCAAGTAAACCAATTGTAGTAAGCAAGGATCAAGTATCTGCGGAAGCAATTGAAAATGAGCGTGAAATTTTTACCGCTCAGGCAAAAGAAAGTGGCAAACCACAAGAAATTATCGATAAAATGATTGAAGGTCGAATCAATAAATTTATTGATGAAGTGAGCTTATTGGGCCAACCATTTGTCAAAAATCCTGATATCAAAGTAGGACAACTTTTAAAAGAAAAGAATACTGAAGTTCTATCTTTTATCCGTTATGAAGTTGGTGAAGGAATAGAGAAAAAAGAAGATAACTTTGTTGAAGAAGTGATGGCTCAGGTTCGTACATGATGAATGAAAGTCACCCATTAAAATATAAACGTATTTTATTAAAATATAGTGGCGAAGCCCTTATGGGCAAGTCACAATTTGGTATTGATCCCTCGGTCTTGGACACATTGGCCAGGGATATAGCCGAATTAATCAAGATGGGCGTTGAAGTTGGCCTCGTTTTAGGTGGTGGTAATTTATTTCGTGGCAAGGCGCTTTCTCAAGCAGGAGTAGGGCGTGTAACTGGTGACCATATGGGTATGCTGGCTACAGTAATGAATGCTTTGGCAGTACGAGATGCTTTGGAGCGCATTGATATGCCTGCACGTATTATGTCAGCCATTCCTATGCTTGGTGTAGTTGATCCTTATCATCGACGTAAAGCAATCACACACTTGCGAACTGGACAGGTTGTAATTTTTGCAGCAGGAACGGGAAATCCGTTTTTCACTACTGATACGGCTGCTTGTTTAAGAGCTATTGAAATAGGAGCTGATGTAGTTTTAAAAGCAACTAAAGTAGATGGTGTTTACTCGGAAGATCCCTTTAAAAATCCTAATGCCAAACGTTATGATTATTTGACTTATATTGAAGTGTTAACTCAAGGCTTGGAAGTAATGGACTCAACTGCAATATGTCTTTGTCAAGATCAAGGTATGCCTTTGCAGGTTTTTGATATGACGGCACCTAATGCATTGAGAAGAATTGTATCTGGGGAACGCGTAGGAACTATAGTCGGAGCTAATCATGATTAATGAGATTAAGCAAGATTCAGAAAAGCGAATGAAAAAAAGCGTTGAATCATTACAGACGGATCTAACAAAAATTCGTACAGGAAGAGCAAATGTTGGTTTACTGGATCATGTACAAGTTGATTATTATGGAACCATGACTCCATTAAATCAAGTTGCTAATATTACTGCCAGTGACTCGCGAACAATCTTAGTAACTCCTTGGGAAAAATCGCTAGTATCAGCTATAGAGAAGGCAATTTTAAATTCTGATTTGGGTTTGAATCCTGCTACAGCAGGTACTGCAATTCGCGTTCCTATGCCTCCATTAACTGAAGAACGCAGAAAGGAGTTAATCAAAGTCGTCCGTAATGAAGGCGAACAAGGAAAGGTTTCTATTCGTAACATCAGAAGAGATGCAAATAATCAATTAAAAGAATTGGTTAAAGATAAGACTATTTCTGAAGATGATGAGCGTAGGGCAACTGAAGTCATTCAAAAATTGACTGATAAATACATCCTGGAAATAGATGCATTATTAGCCGAAAAAGAAAAAGACTTAATGGAAATTTAAGTCAAATTATTGCTTGAGGCAAATAGCCTCAGGCAACAATCACCCTTATGTAGTTTTTTATCCTTCAAAGTAAACAAACAGCTTATTGAATTTTCTAGCTTATTTACAAATCGAAACAAGGAAATTTGTTGATCCGATTAAATACCAAACCAATAATTTTTGAGGTTTCTCATGCGATACAAGGTAGTTTTTTTTGGCAAATACAAAAGTGGTAAAACTCAGCTTAATCGTCGAATTGCGTTACAGGAAGAATTTGAGTTTCAATATGAACCACGTACTACTGTAGGTGCTGATTTTTTAACTCGAGAAATTGCTTCCGATAATATAGTGATCTTATGGGATACAGCAGGGGATGAGCGATTTCAAGGGATGAGTTCTGTATTTTATAAAGGAGCGGATGTAGGCATATTTTGTATTGATTTGACTGAGGAAATTAATGATCAAGAAATTAATAAAAGTATTCAAGAGTTTCGTGAATTTGCTCCCAATGTTCCTATTATCTGTGTTGGGACAAAATCAGACTCGCCGAAAGCAAGTTTGGATGCACTTAAGAAAATTAAATCAAAAGAGATTGTTCACTTTATTAGTACTTCGGCAAAAAGTGGAGATCATGTAAAGGAGCTATTTTCTATAATTACCCAACTGTGCAAAGGAAAACAATATTCTCTTTGGAGCGAAGCGAGCGCCAGGTTGCTAGAGAGTTTAAAAGAATTACCAGATAGCAAAAAACTTTTAATCAATCAAGAGCTAATCAAATTATCGAGAGTTATATTTGTGGATACTAATAACTCCAGTGTCACCCCATTGCATAAAGTGCATGCAATCGAAGATTTTACAAATAATTGTAAAGTTATTTTGGAGGGACAACATCCTGATGTGCTTCATGCAGTACTTTCGGTTGCTGCAGCAGCAACTGTACTCACTGTAACCGCCTTAATTGGATTTACAATTGGAGTTGCATGTAGTTGGTGGACAGGCCCAGGCGCATTTTTTGCCGGACTTCTAAGTGGTTACTCAGCTGCACTAGCTGTTGCTTCTTCAAGTACGGCATTAAGTGTAGTAGCAGGGGGTATAACAGCTTATGGTTTATTTAAACCTACTAAAGAAATGAACGCGATCAATGAATTTACTGCTGAAGTATCATCTTGGAATACTGCAATTATTTTGTAGTCTAGGTATCAGGGGGTAAATGGTTTATCCTCTGTATCCTCTTCATCCCATTCAAAAATATCCTCTTCATCCGAATCTTCTTTTTTACTTTTTAAGCATAATGCTTTTGCTTTTAAACACAACTCATCTTCTTCACCAGAAAATTCAACTTCATCATCAAACCTTTCCGAAGAGGGAGGGGAAATTTTTGAGAACTCTGTATTATTTAAAAACTTTAGTATTTCTGGATCATTAAACTCTAGTTTCTCACTGAGAGATTTTACATTTTGATACATATTTCCAGCCATAGGCATCTCTGAAAGATTACTGGCTTTTGCAATGATAACAAGGTTGCCTAAATCATGAATAAGCTTATTAATAATGCACTTGCTCATTCCGGTATGACTATTTGTTGGAGCTGTGTTAAGTTCATCTAATTTATTTTTAAAGATTCTTTCTAAATCTTCTAATTCCGTCACTTTAATTTTCGGCATGTCAACCTCCATCGATAGTTGTTATCTGTCGAATACTTCAAGACATTCAAGTCTGTGAAATCGATTGGATATGTTTTGGATTCCTTTAATGCAATAAAGTTGATATATAATCAGTATAGACTATAAATAATCAATATGATTTTTATTTGCCCTAATTGGGTTACCAGTGGATAGAACTTCAATCTGTTTGGATGGTCGTGGTAGATATTAAAAGTTGTACTACAAATAGAAAAATTCTCTGCCTTTATTTTTTACGACATTTATAACACAGATTAGAAGGGTGTTACAAAAATCAATATTTGATTTGGAAACCTATAATATTTTAGGATTTGAAAAAGATCGCGCAATCCATTTCTGATGGTTGCTATTTAATATCCTTATTTTTCCTAAAATATGTTGCCAATCGCTGCCAAATACCTTGTTTATAATCTCCAACATAACCCCAGGAATCAACCCAAATAATTCGCTTAAATGCTCCTGTTTCCTTTATTTTATTCATAAACAGTTCTTTACTTTTGTTTTTTGAAGCAAAAACAATCATGTTGGCGCTGTTTCTTACTGGAATAACCAGGGTATGGTTAAATTGATTTTTGACTAATTGAAAAATTGGATATTGTTCTTTTACATTGGCTAAATTTATAGCCAAAAATCCATCTTCAGTTATTATTCTTTTGCATAAGACAAAAAAATGAGCATTAGCACATTCCGGAGGAAAATGATTCGCGTTATATAGATCAACAATGAGATGAGTGAAGTTTGTTTCACATTTTTGTACATAATCCATCGCATTTTCATGGATAATTGTTAAATTTTTTAAGCGGTCTATGATAAAAAAACGTTTCGCTATTTCAATGACCTCTTCGCTATTGTCTACAGCAACTAAAGGAGAGTCCTTTAGCATTAATGCAATTCCTGCACCACCTAATCCTAACATACAAATAGTTCCAGGATAATTACGGGCCATTAATGTGAGGGCTGGAAGATAGTATAAAACGGGTTTCTGAGGCTTATGACGGTTAATAACAGTTTGTAGCGCATTACTACCCAAGGTTAACCAACGATAACACGCATTTTGATATACTTTATAACCCGCGGGAGAGGTATAGATGCATTTTCCTAACTTTGTTTTCCACATTTTAGCGTGTCATCTCTAATTGGAAAGGATAAATTGATCCAAGTTTTAAAATTTGAGTTAACTCATCCAACGCAGAAAAACTTTCTTCAATTAACTGAGGATCAGCTAAGTCTGCCGCAACTAACTCAGTACGATAGTGCTTTAATACCCACTTTTCTAAAATGCTTAATAGTTCATCATCTATTAATACGTCTTGATGCATTGCTTGCAATTCTTCGTTATTTAAGGGAACACGCAATCTCAAGCATGCAGGGCCACCGCCATTGCACATGCTTTGTTTCAGATCAAGGAAATAGACTGAATTAATTGGATTGGATTCATCAGAAAGTATTCGTTCAATACACATCTGAACACGAGGGTTATTTTGACACTCAAAAGGAGCAATGAGCATCATAGAGTTTTGACTGGTTAAACTGATAATTTGTGAATTAAAAAGATACGTTTCAACTGCATCGACGATACTAAGCTCTTTTTGTGAAATTTGAATAATATTTAAAGAAAAGGAGGCTTTTTCGTTTAATTCTTTAAGCACAGAGTTTTGTTGATAAAAGGCTTGCTCATGAACTAAAAAAACTGATTCATTGGCTACAGATATAACATCATTATGAAAAACCCCTTGATCAATAGCGAGAGGGTTTTGGCAAGCAAATACAACTTGGTTTTCTGAGAGTTGATGTTGACGAACTATTGCTTCGGATGCTTCTCGAGTCTGTCGGGCCGGATATTTGATTGGCCCGAGGTGAGTTTGACCTCTCCCGAAAGCTTTTTTCCCATAGACAAAAAGATGAATTCCAGGTTGACTGTGTTTTTGACAAAGACGACTGTGATTTGCAGCACCTTCATCGCCTGTAATAATTGACCGAGGCAAAATAGGATGATGATGAAAATAAGCTGGATTTGCGAATATAAATTCCAGTATTTTTTTTGAAAAATCAGCTTCATGGTGTCGGTGCAAATTACTTACAAGATTGGCAGCAGTAAAGTGGACTTTATGATCGTGCGTATCGGTGCTAGGGGAAACAGTAGCAGCATTGGCTGACCACATACTGGATGCTGAATAGCAAGCCCCAAGAAGTTCTGGGGCTGTTTTAAAGGCTTTATTAATTTGCTCTTTAGGCGTACCACAAAAACCGAGTTGATGAAGTAATTTAAGATTAGGGCGTTGGTGGGGTGGAAGTAAACCCTGCTTTAGCCCCATTTTATGAAGCAAGCGCATTTTATCTAATCCTTGCAAGGCAGCCGCTTGGGGATTAGAAGCTGCTAAGGCATTATAAGAAGATGCAATATTACCAGGTGCAAGTCCTGCATAATTATGAGTAGGGCCAACTAGGCCATCCATGTTTAATTCATAAACGTTCATTTTAATCTTCCGTCTTATATTTACCTACTGCATATGGGCACCATACGCTCGATCCAGAGCAGTGAAGCATCTAATAGAATTATTTCAATACAATACCTGGCAAAATGTGTTCTGGCATCGTTAAAGAAGGTTGCTCCATACTGGCTACTGGATAAGCGCAATAATCCGCAGCAAAATAAGCGCTCGGCCTATGATTTCCACTTAATCCGACCCCACCAAAAGGAAGGCTGCTGGCTGCGCCAGTAGTAGGCCTATTCCAATTAATTAATCCAGCTCGAACATGGTGATAAAATTGGTGGTAATGTTGCTCATTATTACTTAATAAACCTGCAACCAAACCATAGCGGGTTTGGTTGGCCAGAGTGATTGCTTGCTCAAAGTGACTATAACGATATATCTGTACCAAGGGTGCGAAAATTTCCTCATCTGGAGGATTTTTAACGTGTGTCATGTCAATAATGCCTGGTGATAACAAGCCTGTACGCTCAGCAATTAAATTCATGGGTAATAAGGAAACACCGCCCAAATCAATCAGTTTTTTTTGGTTATGAATATGCTTATGGGCTTGTTCATAACTAATAACTGGCCCCATAAAGGGTTCTGGTTTTTGATCAAAAGGTGCGATCTTAATTGACGAGCATGTTTGGATGAAACGATTTAAGAACTCATCACCTTGCTGTGAGTCAGGAATGATGACACGTCGTGCGCACGTACAGCGTTGACCCGCAGTAATCAAAGTAGACAGTAGGGTATGATAAACAGCTGCGTTAAGATCAGCGACTTCATCGATGACTAAAGGGTTATTTCCTCCCATTTCAAGAGCTAAAATTACTTCCGGTTTATTACTAAAATGTTGGTGAATGCGCAAACCGGTCGCATAGCTTCCTGTGAAATATACACCTTGAATGTCTTGTGTCAGTAATGCCGTCCCACAGGCAGCATCGCCTTGCAAGCAATTGATTACCCCAGAAGGTACGCCACTCTCATGCCAACACTGCATCATCAATTCTGCTACTGCAGGTGCATGTTCACTTGGTTTATAAAGAACGGTATTTCCTGCCAGCAGAGCAGGAACTATATGTCCATTGCTTAAATGAGCTGGAAAATTAAATGCACCAAGAATGACTATAACCCCATGAGGTTTAAAGCGAAGGCAGGTATTTGCTTCAGTCGTTTGAGTTATTTTTGGCCAAGTTCTTTCATGATAAGCTTGAATTGATAAATTAATTTTCCCTATAACTGCATTAACTTCGGTCTGTGCTTCCCATAATGGTTTTCCTGTTTCCAAAGCAATTAAGTATGCCAATTGGTCACGATTCTTTTCAATTTGTTGGGCAAACTTTTGGGTATAATTTGCACGTAGCTCAAAATCAAGTGAGGACCACGAGAAAAGTGCTTGTCGCGCGGCACGGTATGCAGCAGAAACTTCCTGTTCTGTGGCATTCATGCCTTGCCAAAGTAACGTGCCATAACCAGGATTTATGGATTCTAAAATGGTCCCATTTCCTTTTACCCATTGGCCATTAATGTATTGTCCTTTACCCTGGATTACCGGTGATTTAGTCATGCAATTCTCCTACATCAAGTTGTAAAGGAGCAACACGCAGTTGATCTCCGCATGTGACTTGCAAAAGATTGGCTGTCTTTTTACTGATAATACACGTGCTTTTTTCTTTATTAACTAAAGCGCTATTAATTGTTGCTCGAAAATCCAATTGAGTATTTGCTAATAAGTAACTGGTACTACTTACTTCATCGCTAATATTTTTAATCGTTACAACGTGGCTTAACTCTATGGTTTTGATTTTTAGGCGAGGTACTTCAAGCGTAGGACCTGCATCAAAAATATCCACATACTTGTTATACCGAAATCCTTCTTTTAATAAAATGTTCATGGCTGTTTGCGTCGAAGGATGAGGTTGACCAATCGCTGCTTGGGCTTGAAGAGACAGCAATTTAATATATATAGGGTTACGAGGCATTAAGTCTGCTATAAACTGTTTGTCAGTTGTCAGTGTCAGCCGATCAGCTTCTGCAAAAGACATATGAAAAAAATGGCTTCCTACATTTTCCCAAAAAGGTGATATACCATTTTTATCTGAGATTCCGCGCATTTCAGCAATTACTGTCGAAGCAAAACGCTTAGGATGTTGGGCGATAAAAAGGAAACGGGCTTTAGAAAGTAATAAACCATTTTTATGTTTTCTATACTTAGGCTCTAAAAAAAGAGTGCAGATTTCACTTCGCCCCTGATTATCATTTACCAGACTTAAAACCTCATAATCACTACGTATATCCAATGAGCGACAAATTCGGGTACGTTTGGAGATTTTATAAGAATAAAAAGGACTCTCATATCCAGTACATGATTCAATTCCTGAAACGCCTATTATTTTTTTATTCTTGGGATTTTCTAAAACAAATAAATAATATTCATTATTGGCTCTTTCTACGTTTTTATGAAATGAATCAGTCGACCAATGAAGTCGTTTTGCTAATATTTTTTTATCTTTAGAAAGCGTTGTTATTCCTACGCCACTTTCCTCAGCCAAATGATGAATAGCATCTAAATCTGTATTGCGAGCACTACGAAATAACATCATTTTTTAGATCCTCTAGGCCACCTTGAGCTAGGTCAAGCAAAAGTAGGGTGCTGAGTGATGCACGTTCAGACAAACTATTGAGTACTATATATTCCTCCGCGCTATGAATATTACCACCTCTGACTCCAAGGGTATCTATAACTGGTAAACCATGCTGGGCCAAATTATTTCCATCACAACAGCCGCCACTATCTTTCCAGTCTATTGATAAACCAAGTTCTTGTCCCAAATGTTGAATACGATGAAATAGGCGTTCTGTGCGCGAGCATACACGCTTTACTGGCCTGCCAAAAACACCATGGACATTCAAAGAATAACCTTGACGTTTTAATTGGCAAATGATTTTATCCAGTTCCGATCGTACCCAAAATTCATCTTCAGGTAGGCTAATTCGGATATCAACCTGTGCTACTGCTTTGTCCGGAACCACATTGAGCGCCTCACCACCCGCAATTTTTCCTACATTAATTGTCACTCCATCACGTTTCCCATTAAGGGCATGTACAGCACATACTGCTTCAGCTAAGTAAGAAATTGCATTTCGTCCCTCTGAAAAATCTCGTCCTGCATGGGCTGCTTTTCCTGTGGCAATAAGCGTCAATTTGCCACTGCCTTTGCGGTTTTTAGCTAAAGTACCGCTTGGTGTCATTGCCGGCTCATAAACTAAAGCTGCTTGATAATTCGCGGCCAACTCATCGAAAAGCATGCTGGATGCAGGTGAACCGATTTCTTCATCGGCATTAATTAAAACATCCCAACCCAGCTCAGCTGCAACGTCGCTTTCCTCAAAAACGGATAAGGCTTGCAACATCACAATAAGACCACCTTTCATATCGGTAACCCCAGGTCCGTTAATACAATTATCATTGATGTACTTTAATTTTTGAAATGGATTATCTTCTGCATAAACCGTATCCATATGTCCACAAAGCAAAACTCGTCGTTTCAAGTGTGGTCGTTTTCTAATGAATAGGGCATCCCCACAGTTTTGCACCATTGTATTACCGGATATATCAATAACAGATAAGGGGTTTAGTTTTTTTCTCTGGGTTGTATCAGCTATAGGCTTATAGGCAATTTGTAATAGATTAGCAATTTGGGCTAATCCTGCCAAATTGTTTGTGCCAGAATTAATCTCACAAAGCTGGTGAAGTTGCTTCACCATTGTTTCCTGATTGTTTTTTATTATATTTATCAGTTTATTGTATGGTTTAATCACGTCTGGCATATGGACTTATAACTAAAAATACAGAATAGCTGAAATTAATGTACTTCACAATGCATGATCCAAGTTGTACTAAGAAGAAAAAAACAGATTGGAATATGCTCAGATTAGCGATCTTATCCTCCGAGTGTTTAAACTCGGAGGAATTGAAGTTCAAAATTTATTATTTAAGGTATTGGGGCTGATTGTGGATTTTGTTTAGGTGCTGAGTTATTTATTGGCCATATAGCCATTATCCCGAATTTACTAAGTAATCCTTCATGTTTTACCGGATCCTCGCTTTTAGTTGGATGTAATTCTGGATGGACACTGATATCCACACGCCGATCAAGGCTTTGCAAACGTTGGAGTTGTTTTTCCTGAAGTTCTAATAACTTATTAAATCGCTCTGTACTGGCTTTTAATTCAGATTTTACTTCCGAAAGCTCAGACTCTGCTTTACTAATACGTTCTGCTACTTGGTCAAAACTAGTTGTTTTATCCATTAAAAAAGCATCTAATTTTTCATGAAAAGCTTGTCGTTGACTGGAGTCGCTAATTGCTGCGCTGGTGAGCACCTTTACAGTGCCTTCTAATGTGCTGGCAATGCTTTTTGCCTTCTCTACTTCGGCTCCCATGGATTTTCTAACTTCGGATAACTCAGCGGTTTTTTGAGACAATAACAATAAGCTTCTTGAGTGTAAATCTCGAACTTTTTCAAGCTCTTTTTGATTGGCTTCAAATTGCACACTTTGCTTTTCCAAATCGAGCTTAAGCGATGAGGCAATTTTTTCGAGATCTTCCTTATTCTTTCGAAGTAATTTTTCAGTTTCAATATAAACTTCCACCTGTGTGCTTAACGTTTCAACTTCTTCATTAAGCCGTGTAATATTTTTAGCTAGCTTTTCATTTTCCTCTTTAAATTTATCTATTTCAGTGGCTAATTTTTTACGAATTGAATCTAATGCTCCAATAGTCAGTTCAAGAATTTCTGCAACTCCAAAAATTCCCTCTTTTAATTTTTGAGCAATATTTTTGGTATGGTAATGATGGTCGTCCAGTACAATACCGCTTGTCGTGTATGCTAAAACGCTTACGCCACTAATCGTTACTAGAAACCCAATATGAGCTGCAGCCCCTATGATTAAAGTTGGTCCTGATATGGCAACACCACCTACGATTCTTTGCCAAAGGGGCAACTCACCCCAGAACGCGGCGGCACGCGAAATGAGACTTGGATTATCTTGTAAACTATCAACTATAGCGCCTAAACTTTTTTTGACTTGTGATAAATGCTCTTGAGTTAAAGCAATGCTTTGCAAACTATCAAGATCAGTTTTAGATGAATCGGGGTCTAATAATAATTGTTTTGCTGCATCAGAAAAATTCATCTGCGATAAAGCTTTTTCCACAACCACTCTATTTGTAGTAGAAGGATTTGTTTCATTCTTTATAATTACATCAAGTTCTTGCTCATTAGTAGACATAACACTTGCTCCCTGTGTTTAAGAATCTCCCTGTAAATTCTATTTTTAACCACAAAACTATCAATAAGCAAGTAAAAAATTTGTTCCTGTGGAGTTATTTAAAACAATTTGCTGTATGCAGCTTGTCTATCCGGGGTTGCAAGTATTAGGTCATAAAAAATACTTTTTAGACTTCAAGGAATGTCGAAACTGATACAAAATGGAGCATTTTGTTGCTCAATTCTGTTCTACGATAAGAAAAAAAGCCTGTGTTAGTTGTGGCAGTTCCATGATCAATTAGCTTTTCCGAGTAACCAAGTGACGGAAGATAAAGTATAATGCCTAATAATACTTCCATGATGCCGGCGATGACATATAAGGAGGGATGATTAACTTTTAATTCTTTGGCCAGTCTACTATATTTTTCAATCGACTCTTCGGATGATGTATGTATGAGTTCGGATGTACGTGAAACCACTTCCAGTAGAAGTCTTTTACCACCGGTCTTTTGGGTCTGAAGTTCTTTCACAATATCTAACAAGTGCAGCCCTGTTGTTTTGAGGTCGTTCTTTTCTTTTGGTAATGCGTGAAATTGTTGTATGGTTTGTTTGAGTCTGAATTTAAGAAGCTTTTCTGTCCGTATCTTAGGACAATTCATATCGCGCCAATAAATTAACCATGATTTTTTCTCATTAGTAATTAATTGAGAATAATTTGCATTGATATAAGTGTTTAATGCATTCCAGATGATTTTTCGATGAAAATTCATGCCCCTCCCTTTGACATTGGCGGCTGGTGCATCAAGAGAGCGTTCAAACTCTTCTTTATTTATTGGCTGTTCTAAGTTAAAGGATTTTATCAAGTTATAATAAGTAGAAGAGAGAGCGCCGCGATCTATTGCATCTTTGCACGAAAAATTAAAGCTTTTGGGTTTTATTGTTTCAAGGATGTAATTGGTCAGTTCATATTTTATGAAGTGTACCCAGACCGCTTGTTTTTCTGCAGAAGAAATGAATCGTTTGTTAGCAAGCCTTTGTGCCTGAAAACTCTTCATAAGTAATTTTTTTAGGATTACCTCTTCATTTTCAGGTCCAAATAATAATTTTCTTGCTTTGGGGCTAATTCTGAAATCAGAAATGACTTTTTTATCTGCTTTCTCTCGTGCTATATCGAGAAATTCATTAAATACAGAACGAGGAGATAGTCGATTGTGTGTTATTTCATAGTCAGATGATTCCATTAACCCTTCATTAGCGGGAAGAGTAATAACAAGCGTTTTAAAGCTTGGATCGTTTTCAAGTTTATGAAGCTCTAGAGTCAAATCTCTTTCTTTGGATCCAGCAATATCATAATCGCTTCGATCTAATGCCAGATTATTAAAATAGATATGGCATATGTTTTGATTGGGAGTGCATTTTTCAGCATTGATTTGTAACCACCGTTTGAATAAGGGGCTTATACGAGTTCGTCCATTATGGCGTTGGGCTTGCGTGCTAAAACGATATTCTGTTGCATCTGAACTTTTTTTATAAGAAAAATTTTTTATTGTTGGCAGATTCGTTTCATATTGAGGTTTAAAATTATTTGTAAATAAAGAATAAAGACGACGATAAAGACCTCCTGAGTTATTTGGAGAATATCGATTAACATTTCTTTTGGTATCTTTTATTTTATTTTGAATTTTTTTTGTGGTATTTGATTGTCGAGGACGTATCTCCGAGTCAATATCATTGATCCATGCTGAAGACTCCTCAAGGATCTTGTTGTCATTATGGTAAATAGCCAGGACTAAATCATCCAAATCCTTAATTTTTTCTGTTGGATTCGTATCAATAAATTCTTCCAAAGCTGCGATACAAGACGAATATAAATTCCCATAAGGGTAGTTTTCATCATATTCTTGTCCTATTACAGTGTGTAATCTGGCAAATTCCGGCAGAAGTTTCGTGAGAAATTGGCTGTGAGTATGAAGTACAGGTTTTAATTGAAGAAAATAAGCATAGCAGTTACGATTATGTATTGCATCACTGGTCAAGTTATCTTTGTTATTTACACTAGTGCTCATCAATTTCCATATATTTGTGTAAATTAAGTGCATTATAAGAAAAAAGGGGACAGAGTGGAAGTGTCATTAGAATTTTCTTTATCGAGTATAAAAATGGATCATTATTCCTTTTTAAATAATTGTCATTCTGATTGGAAAGAAATTCTAATCAAAGCATTAAAAACGATGGATCAAGACTATTTACATCAGTTAATGAACGACAGATATTGGTTGCCAGGGAAGGAACGGTTATTTGCAGCTTTTAGTTTACCGTTAACAAAAACTCAATATATTTTATTAGGTGAATCGCCTTACCCACGCAAGGAGTCAGCGAATGGATATGCTTTTTGGGATAACTCGGTCGGTAATTTATGGGGTTTAAATGGATTAAGCAAAGAAGTTAATAGAGCGACTTCCTTACGTAATTGGATTAAAATGTTACTTGTTGCACGTGGTGATTTGGACTCCGATACGTCACAAGCCAATATTGCATTAGTGGATAAAAGTACTTTAGTACAAACAGCACGACAATTATTTGAAGGGATGATGAATAAAGGTATTTTGCTGCTCAATGCTTCGTTAGTTTATAGTGAGGGCAAAGTTCCTTATCATGCACGTCAATGGAAACCTTTTATGCAAAGCCTTTTGGAGCAATTGGCTGTAATAAAACCGACTATTCAGCTCATATTATTAGGTAAAATTGCAGAAACTGTTGCACAAGATAAATTACCTATAGGACTTATTGCGGAACATCCTTATAATATAAGCTTTATCACCAATCAGCACGTTATCAATTTTTTTAAACCTCTGGACTTATTATCAAGATGAGTAATATTGAATCAACTGTTAATCCTCAAGAAATTAATAAATTTGCACAGCACGCTAATTTATGGTGGGACACTGAAGGACCTCTGAAAACGCTTCATGACATTAATGAAACACGACTTGATTTTATTAAGCAGCATGTTGAGTTAACCGATCTAAAGGTTTTAGATGTTGGCTGTGGTGGCGGTATTCTTTGTGAATCTATGGCAAGGTCAGGAGCAAAAGTTACCGGAATAGACGCAGAGTCCGAAGCAATTTCCGTAGCGCAGGAGCATGCAAATATAAATCATCTGAAGATTAACTATTTATGTACTTCGATTGAAGCATATAAAGATAAAAGTTTTGATGTAATTACCTGTATGGAAATGTTGGAGCATGTAGAAAATCCTGAGTTGGTTTTTGAACATTGCAGACGGTTACTCAAACCACAAGGTTTTTTATTTGTATCAACAATCAGTCGAACGATTAAAGCCTATGCTACGGCGATTATTGCCGCAGAATATGTACTGAATTTATTACCCAGACAAACACATGACTATAAAAAATTTATTAAACCCAGTGAGCTGCTTGCCATGGCTCGTCCCTGGGATTTCAACTTAATTGATTTGGAAGGAATGGATTATAATCCTTTTTTGAGGAAGGCTTCGTTAGGATCTGACGTTAGAGTTAATTACTTAATGGCTTTACAGTAGTAAAGTTCAATCGATAGACAGTACCATTGCTGCTATAGTGTATTGGCTGTAGCGCAGGAGCCGGGGTTTTCGCTACGCGTCACCCAGGCTGTTATTATTTTTTTCCGAACTTTTCTTTTTGTTATAACGTTCTAAGTAACGTTGATGAGCATATTTAGCTTGTTCTTGCGTTACTGTATCCACTTCATTACCGTAGATATCGATTCGTGCTGCGTTTTCTTTTTGACAATTTAGATATGCTGGTGATGCACTATAATAACTTAATGCTTCTCGCAATGATTTTTTGCTGAAGGGAGGGGAGTCTAGTCGTTCGTAAAAATCGATAATATCATCAAATATTCCAATTTTTAGGGGTTTAATCTGATTTCCTTTTTTAAAAAAAGCATTTGGGAAATGTTCAATAAGCCAATCTATAACTTGTAACTTATCTTTTTTTGCTGCAGTTAACGGTTGTTTGTCCATCATATTGCTCTAAAGCGTGATCTAGATGCTGAATAAACTACCATATCTTCTGACATAATCAAGTATTTATAACCAAACATAGTGATTACTCTGGTTATTTAAGGATATTCAGTAAATTTTTTTGAGATAACCTTAAATTAATGTATCAACTTTTTCATTTAATTTTTGAGAAGAGCAGATTTTATCAAAATGACATCAAATAAATTAAACTTGTTTGGGGTTGATTATTTGCGATCATCGGTTCTTTAAGTTGTGATTCGAGATGGATAAATTCGGTTGTTCTTGCTTCATGTAACCCCTTTACAGCCTCTAGCTCGTTGATTACCAACAGGATCCCCATGAATGAGGCATCTTCCCACCCTAAGTAGTTAGATACTGGCCCCCCGGTTCCTGACCCTTTATATAGTGCAAAATCAACACCTAATTTTGAATCCACATCGAACCAATTTTCATACTTTTTAGTTATCGTATTATAAAATTGTTTTGATGGTTTGGGCCGCGGGGAGGTAAGCCATTGTTTTGATGGTTTGAGTTGTGAAGCGGGAGGTTGTGGAATGTGATAAAAAGGCTCATCAGAGCAATATTCATAAACAACATGCATAGGAAGCTGCTTTTGGGCGCCGCCAACACCTTCTCTCCACTGCTTGTTAATAGCATCCCAATCCTTATCTCCAGGCACCTTTATAGAATCAACTTGTATTTGTAGCTCTTTGATGAGGGTATTTTCGAAATCAAAGTGTTTCTCAGTGATTGTTTTTCCATTAAGCTTATAAGTAACCCCCTCTTTATTTACTTTGTGGTATTGGGAGAGCAATTGTGCTAATACTTTTTTACCCGCTTCGTTTTGAGGTACGCAATCAAGCATCATTGTCCACATATGTTTATCCAATGCCCAAAGCGCATATTCAAAACTACTGATATGTTCAAAGGTTCGCCCCGAGCAATCTGTTATCCGACCTTTTTTAAAGAGTAAATTGATATCTTTTTCTAGCATCATTTTAACCGCAGCATGTTCACCACGCACCACATGGTGTAACAATTTTCGGACATCCAGCATGGGCTTAAAGAATGTTCTATATTCTTTTGAAGTCATAGAAATCTTTATTAAATCAGGTGTTGATAAATGTTGTGCCGTTTCAGTTTTGATGTCTTTTGCTAAATGACTAAATAATTCAAATTTGTTCTTTATGCTGTTCATCTTGCGACTATAACGAAATAAAAAAAAGCATTATAGCCTGTATCTGGTTTGTTTTAAAGCAAATTGCTTGCGAATTAATCCCGGAAATTCTCGGATTTGTATTTTAATGCTAGGTTATCTCACTTTTTTTGCTCGATTTCTTGTAAGATATTTCTCAATTCAGCTAAAGACAATAGCCGTTTTTTTGACGTCAATTTCAGCAAGTTAAATTAACTCATTGTTTTTAATATATATTTAATAAATGTGTTTTTGATCTGCCTGAAGTAAATTAAGGCAAAGAACCCTGAAATATCCTTGCGCTTCTTATTTTCTATTGCTACATTTTAATCATGACTTGTATGGATATAAGTCAAACAAACGGAATTGTAATCATAAGGATATGATTTATCATGGATGATCATAAGAACTGGAAGTTCTTATACGGATGACTGCGAAGCCAGGGTTTCAACCCTGGCTTTTTTTATGCTACTAAATAATTTGATTTAGATAAAAACTTTTTATCGGGAAAATAGGCAAAAATTACAGAGCCATTTTTAATCGTATTAATTACAGGCTTTGCCAAAGTTTGAGCAATAGCAGGACAACCCCAAGACAGCCCGGCACGACCGGCTTGTTTGATAAAATTAGGCTCTACATACCATGCACCATGTATTACCACGCGTCTACTTAGTGCATTGTCATTAAATCCTTTATCTAAGCCCTGCAAGTTAAGTGAATATCCTTTGTGCCCTATATAGGTATCTTGCGTAATATAGGTCCCCAAGCTTGATTGTTTACTTGAAGGAACGTTAGAAAAATGACTTGCTTTATTCACACCAGAATTTTTGCCATGTGCAACAAAGGTATTATATAGAAGGCGCTCTCTACGTAGGTCAAATACCCACATACGTTGTTTGTTTGATGGTAAAGAATAATCTATTACGGTAAGGACGGGTTTTTTCACAGCCCCTTTCTTGCTCGCATTGTTATATGCAGTTAACGCGAGCCGTAATACATTCTTGTTTAATTGCGGTGCTTTATTACTCAGATGTTGTAACTTAGTATTGATATCTGCTTCAGCTCTCGCTGCGAAAGAAGGCGCACTGGAAGTTATATTACTGGTTAAAATTACGGTTGAGATTAGAGTTAATAGAGTGTTCATACTTCTCCTTTCTTCATATAAATCGCCGTTAATAGTTCTTCAAAAAAATGGTGATTATATTAACAATTCATGTAATTGTAAAATTATAAGGTGCTTATTTGGCCAATAGGGGAAAATATTATTCAATTCAGAGGCTTGAATGAATATTAGGAAAAATTTAGTGAAATCATGAGCCTAATTGTTTATATTTAGTTCTGTTTTGTGAATTAATAATTAAACATATGGTTTAAAAAATATTTAAATAAAATAAATAAAAAACAGAAAAATTGCTAGAAATTAGGTATAATCTCTGTGATTGCAGCCGATTGATGCCATATTCTATAGCAAAATAATGAATGCCTCATTCCATTTTATATGGCTCTAAATTATACTTGGCTGTTAGTTTTTAAACTCTTTTAAACCCAGCATTGACTTGTACTCCTTTGTGTTCAAGAGAGAAAGGGGAAAAAGAATAGGTAACTATTCAGCACAGTTCACCGAAAAGCCTATTTGGCGCATTTTGAACGAAAGCATGCTGAAAAAGGCTTACATAGTCATCTATGTGGCGCTTTTTCAGGATATTTTTGGTTCAATGTGCACTCAAATTTGTTTTTTCATTAAGATTTTGAAATGTGGTGGATAGATACGAATAGTTATAGATTTGATTTCGGAGAATGCTATGCTGGAAAAGCAGATCATACAATTACCTGAAGGCATAAGAGCTGCTATTAATCACGCCTATCGTGTTGATGAGTTATCGTTGATAACAGAACTTTGTGATAAAGCCGCATTAGGGCAACAGCAGTTAATAGATATTAAGAATAGTGCCACAAAATTAGTTGAATCTGTGCGAGCTGAACGAAAAAAAAGCACAGGCATCGATTCATTTTTGACTGAATATGCATTATCCAGCGATGAGGGGATTGCGCTCATGTGTTTGGCTGAAGCGTTATTGCGAGTTCCTGACAGTGCAACAATAGATAATTTAATCAAAGATAAATTGTCTGGTGGTGATTGGAAATCTCATATAGGCCAAAGTGATTCATTTTTTGTAAATGCAACGACTTGGGCACTGATGCTCACAGGTAAAATACTGACTCCGGAAAAAGCTCAAACAACGTTAGCTAAATCGTTAATGAAGCTTGTTAATCGCAGTAGCGAAGCTGTAGTAAGAACAGCGGTTGATAAAGCGATGCGAATTATGAGCAAACAATTTGTCAAAGGAAGAACTATAGATGAAGCGTTAAATCGAGCTAAAAAGAAAGAAGCTCAAGGGTATCGCTTTTCTTATGATATGTTGGGTGAAGCTGCGCTAACCTCTATTGATGCGTCGCGTTACTTTGAAGCATATAAAGAAGCAATTGATGCTATAGGTAAGCAGTCTGATAAAAATTCAGATGTATATAAGCGTGCCGGTATCTCTATAAAGCTTTCTGCCTTACACCCACGTTATAATGAAAGCCAGCATGAGCGCGTTATGGAAGAATTACCGCCCAAGCTGCTCGCCCTTGCTCGTTTAGCAAAGGACTATGGAATTGCTTTAACTGTTGATGCTGAAGAATCTGAACGCTTGGAGTTATCACTTGATGTGATGGAGCATGTTTTTAATGATGCAAGTTTGGATGGATGGAACGGTTTTGGTTTAGCAGTTCAGTCTTATCAAAAAAGAGCTTTTTATGTATTGGATTGGGTCGCTGCTCTGGCAAGAAAAAAGCAACGTCGAATTATGGTGCGCTTGATTAAAGGTGCCTATTGGGATAGTGAAATTAAAAAAACACAAATGCAGGGCTTTAAAGAATATCCTGTATTTACCCGAAAAGTTTTTACAGATGTTTCTTTTCAGGCGTGCGCGAAAAAAATATTAACCATGACCGATGCAATTTATCCTCAATTTGCTACTCATAATGCCTATTCTGTAGCAATGATTTTAAATATTACCGGGGATTATCGTGATTTTGAGTTTCAGTGTTTGCATGGAATGGGCAATGAGCTGTATCAACAGATAGTACCGGCAGCACGCTATGGTATTCCTTGCCGTATCTATGCTCCCGTGGGAAGTCATGAGGATTTACTTCCTTATTTAGTACGTCGTTTGCTGGAAAATGGAGCAAACTCTTCATTTGTAAACCGTATCGTTGATGATAATGCACCTATTAGTGCATTAGTTGAAGACCCAGTGGAAAAAGCCCAATCTTTATTACATAAGATGAATCAAAATATTCCATTACCTGAAGATATCTTTCAGCCCAATAGAAAAAATGCTAAGGGGTTTGATTTTACTGATCGCACAGAGCGGGCTCATTTACAAGAAAAAATGGGACAAATCAAATTGCAGCAGTGGGCTTCAGGGCCAATGATCGCAGGAAATCCA
This sequence comes from Legionella bozemanae, assembly GCF_001648595.1. Classification (GTDB taxonomy): domain Bacteria; phylum Pseudomonadota; class Gammaproteobacteria; order Legionellales; family Legionellaceae; genus Legionella; species Legionella bozemanae. The sequence goes on from NZ_LBAW01000007.1 coordinate 169,642, forward strand.
ATACTTAAGGGTGAAAAACAACAGATTAATTCGCCACAACAAATTGAAAATATTGTGGGATCAGTCCAAAATGCATCACTGGATGATGTAGAACACGCATTGGTACAAGCTGAGAAAACTTTCCCAGTATGGTCAGGCATGCCCGTTAAAGAAAGAGCAGCATGCCTTAATCGCTTTGCTGATTCGTTAGAGGAAAATCAAGCAGAACTTATGACCATAGCCTGTCTTGAAGCAGGTAAAACCATGAATGACTGCATAGCAGAAGTGCGTGAAGCAATTGATTTCTGCCGTTATTATGCCGTGCAAGCCCAGCAAATTTTGGCTGCTCCATTACGTTTAACGGGTTATACAGGCGAATTAAATGAACTGAGTTTGCACCCACGAGGTACAATACTTTGCATCAGCCCCTGGAATTTTCCTTTGGCAATTTTTACAGGTCAGGTCGCTGCTGCATTGGTAACTGGCAACTGTGTTATTGCAAAACCTGCAGAACAAACGCCTCTCATTGCTGCCTATGCGGTTAAGTTAATGCACCAGGCAGGGGTTCCTGTAGGAGCCATACAATTACTTCCTGGCCTCGGTGAAACAATCGGAGCTGCATTGGTTGCTGATAAAAGAATCAAAGCAGTTTTATTTACTGGTTCAACAGATACGGCGAATCTTATTAATCGTACCTTGGCAACACGTGGTGGGGAAATTATTCCCTTGATTGCTGAAACGGGCGGTCAAAATGCAATGATCGTTGATTCTTCAGCTTTATTGGAACAAGTTGTGGTTGATGCGGTGAACTCGGCCTTCGGTAGTGCTGGTCAAAGATGTTCTGCTTTGCGCGTATTATTTGTCCAAGAAGAAGTTTATCCAAGAACTATAGCACTTTTAAAAGGAGCTATGGCTGAATTGGTCGTAGGCGATCCACGCTGGCTTGCGACTGATGTGGGGCCTGTAATTGACAAGGCGGCTTTATCCACATTAAAAAATCATGTGGATAATATGAAAAAGCGTTTTGAGATTATTTACCAATGCCCATTAGATGAATCATTGGAATCTGGATATTTTATGCCTCCAACTGCGATTGCCATCAATCATATTAGTGCGCTAGAAAAAGAGGTCTTTGGTCCCGTATTGCATGTAATTCAATTTAAACGAAAGGATTTGGATAAAGTTATTGACCAAATTAATGAGACCGGTTATGGCCTAACTCTAGGTATCCATAGTCGTATTAATGAAACAGTGGAATATATCAGGAAAAATATTCATGCAGGTAACTGTTATGTAAACCGCAACATGATAGGTGCTGTTGTTGGTTTACAACCTTTTGGTGGAGAAGAATTATCAGGCACAGGCCCTAAAGCAGGTGGGCCTAACTATCTCGTTCGACTTTGTCACGAGCGAACTTATACTGTGGATACTACTGCAGCAGGAGGTAATGCAAGTTTAATGTCTTTGCCTGATTAATTTAAGCAAAAACCCAGTTAGGGCGTAACTTCAATCAGTGAACTTGATTTCTGTTGCGCTCTATTGTTGTGTAACACGAAGTTACGTTCTTAATTTAATGGAGTAATTAATGAATAAAGCATTCTCTTTCCTCTACGTTTTAATCTTTACTTTATATTGCTGCTTTAGTAATACTGCACTGGCATCCACTATAGCACTTCCACATACGAAGCAATTTATTTCTTATAATGATATAGGTGAAGGAAAGCCCCTTATATTAATTCATGCATTCCCAACCGATCAACGATTATGGCAACCCCAACAAGAGGAGCTTAGAGAGCATTTTCGGGTGATTACTCTGGACCTATGGGGATTTGGTGAATCTTCAAGTGTGGATGGAAAAGCAATTTCTATGGCTGAATATGCTGATGAGGTAAAACAGTTATTAGATTATTTAAAAATCGATAAGGCGATCATTGGTGGTGAATCAATGGGGGGATATATTGCACTTGCCTTTTTAGAAAAATACCCCAATCAAACACTAGGATTAGTACTTTCAAATACCCAAGCCGTAGCAGATAGTCCGGAAACAAAAGCTACTCGTGAAAAAACGGCACTTGATGTACTTGAAAATGGGACAGAGAACCTAATTAATGGATTTATGTCTAAGGCACTTTCGTCTAATGCATCACAACAAACTAAAGATTATCTCCATCATATTTTAACGTTACAAAAATCAAGTGCGATTGCATCTGCATTACGTGGGATGGCACTCCGTAACTCTACCTCAGCTATATTGGCAACAACAAAATTACCTATTCTGATTATTACAGGTGAATTAGATAATGTAATTTTCCCTCAACAAAGCATTGATATGCATTCACTCTCAAAAAATAGTCAACTGATTATTTTATCTAATGCAGGGCATTTATCTAATTTGGAACAACCCAAACAGTGGAACCAAGCGGTTATCGAGATGTTTGCATAATCAACGCGTAGCCTGGGTTTCGCTGTGCTTCACCCAGGCTAAATTAATATTTCACAGCTTTAATGTTTTTTAGCAAGAAACCAAGGAATTAATACAAATAATATTAACCCACCAATTAAAAACGATTCAAAAATAAATACATTCCCTATCGGTATTTGTGTGGGCGGTACAAAACCAATAATAATTGCGGTAAGGCAACAGAGAATGCCAATTGCACATAAGAACCACATCACTATATTTCCACCTGGAACTGTGTAACCCCGTGGTTGATCCGGTTTGCTATATCTTAATTTAATAGCTGCGGCGAACATAAAAAGATAAACTAATAAGGCCATTTGAGCGCACAAATCACTAAGCATCCAATAGGCTGCATTAATGGAATCCAATAAAATAAAAGCGGAGCTTAATACTGTAAAAATAATGGCTTGAGAAAAAAGAATGGTTGTTGGAGCTCCGTATTTATTGGTATATGCAAATTTTTCAGGTAAGGAGCCATCGCGGGCTGAGACCATCAATCCTTTTGTCGGACCAATAATCCAGGCAGAAACGCCACTTAGGCCACCTAGAATAATTAGGATCGCGATGATCGAAGTCATCCAGGACATATTATACGATTTAAAAAAAGCAGCATAGGCATCAATAAGTCCAGAGACAACACTTAAACTTTCATTAGGTACTACAACTACAATAGCTAATGAGCCTAAAGAGAGTGTGGATATAACTAAAATCGTTGAATAAAACAGAGCCTTAGGATAATCACGTTTGGGGTTTTTCACCTCTTCGGCATGAACCGCAGACATTTCCATACCGAGTAGACCAAATAATACCACTGCAAAAAGTGATAAATTACCTAAAGAGCTGAAGTCAGGTAACCATGTAGAGGGATAACCAACCATCATAGGCTTTCCCTGAATAATCCAAAGTGCAGCTAAGACAATAATGAAAAGCATGGGAAATATGGTACCTACTGTTGCTCCAATAGTACTGACTATGCTTGATATTTTCATTCCGAAACAATTAAGTAGTGTAAACACCCAAAACAGAATGAGCACTGTGCCTAACAAATAATATTTATTATTTCCTAATTCTGGGGCGATTAAATACGATAGGGTGGCTGCGATAAAAGCAAGTATGGTAGGATACCAAACTACATTATATATCCACTGAAGCCATATAGTGATAAAAGCGGCACGTTTACCGAATGCTTCACGAACCCATACGTAAATGCCTCCTGTTTCGGGATAAGCTGTTGCTAATTCAGCTGCTACTAAAGATACAGGGATAAAAAAAGCAAACGCTGCTACAACATAATAAGAGATTAATGTAAGACCGAGTTTGGCACTAATAGGAAGGGTACGTAAGCTATCAACAGCAATGACATTAATCATTACTAAAGAAAATACACTTAGAACCTTTTTGGGTTGATTCATGATTAATCCTTAACAAATACGGTATAAGCAAACCGCCAATAACTTTGGATACGCAGTACTATTTTCATTTATGGAATTTAAATAAAAAGTAGGTTGGGCTTTAGGCCCAAGCAAATGATGAAGATCATGGGTACGATCGAATTGGGTGACACTGCAGTTGGACCAAAGGTCCAACTGAAAGCGTATCATTATCATATCAAACACACAGATTTCTGAGAACGTATTGTAGAATACCACCATTTTTATAATATTCTAATTCATCAGCAGTATCGATACGGCATAATGCTTCAATCTGCTCTACTTGACCATCAGTACGCTCAATTGTTACTGGAACCATTGAACCGGGTTTTAAAGAGTCAGAGATGTCAATACTGATACGCTCATCTCCCTTCAGATTCAGGGTCTTACGGGTCATACCATCACAGAATTGCAAAGGTAAAACACCCATACCGATTAAATTAGAGCGGTGAATGCGTTCAAAACTTTCAGTAAGTACCGCTTTGACGCCAAGCAAATTTGTTCCTTTTGCCGCCCAATCTCTTGAGGAGCCTGTACCATATTCTTTGCCTGCAATCACAACAAGATCATGATGATTTTTCTGATAGAGCATTGCTGCATCATAAATAGGCATTACTTCTCCTGAAGGGATGTAACGGGTGATGCCGCCTTCTTGGCCAGGAGTCATTTCATTACGAATACGAATGTTAGCAAAAGTTCCCCTCATCATCACTTCATGGTTACCACGACGAGAGCCGTAAGAGTTAAATTCTTTTTCATCAACCCCTTTGGATTTTAAATACAAGCCTGCTGGAGAGTTAGCTTTGATTGAGCCTGCTGGAGAAATATGATCCGTGGTAATTGAGTCCCCAAATAAAGCCAAAATATAAGCTTGTTTTATCGGTTTAATTGAATCAGGCTTTGCTTTTAAATTATCAAAAAATGGTGGATGTTGTATGTATGTTGAATGTGCATCCCATTCATAAGTTTTTCCACTGCCAGTTTTAATTGCTTGCCAATGCTCATCACCAAGAAAAACCTCAGAATACTCTTTACGGAACATTCCCCCGGTCACTTTAGATACTTCAGCAGCAATTTCAGCATTAGAAGGCCAAATATCTTTCAGATATACATCATTACCTTTATCATCCTTTCCTAGAGGATCCTTGCTTAAATCAATGGTAGTAGTTCCGCATAAAGCGTAGGCAACAACTAAAGGAGGAGAGGCCAGCCAGTTTGCTCTGACTTGTGGATGTACACGACCTTCAAAATTACGATTTCCTGATAAAACGGCTGAAACAACAAGATCATTATCACTGACAGAGTGAGAAATAGCATCAGGCAATGGACCAGAATTACCAATACAGGTAGTACAGCCATAGCCCACTAAATTAAAACCCAACTGATCTAAATAAGACTGCAGCCCAGCTTGTTTGAGATAATCTGTGACCACCTTAGAGCCAGGAGCTAAAGAAGATTTAACCCAGGGCTTACGCTGTAGTCCTTTTTCAATTGCTTTTTTAGCCACCAAGCCTGCTGCCATAAGCACACTTGGATTTGATGTATTAGTACAGCTGGTAATAGCCGCAATTACTACATGGCCATGTTTCATTTGGAAATCATGATTTTTAACCGGGAAAGAAGTATCTTTTTCCTGTTCTTTTCCAGCTTCTTTAAGAAAAGAATTGAATTCTACGGGCAAAGTATTTAACGTTACTTTATCTTGTGGTCTTTTAGGTCCTGCTAATGAGGGGACAACAGTACTCAAATCAAGTTCCAGAGTATCGGTAAATACTGGATCTTCACTATCTTTATCATACCACATGCCTTGCGCTTTAGTGTAAGCTTCAACCAACGCAATAGTATGCTTGTCACGTCCAGTCAACTCCAGATAGCGGATGGTTTCTTTGTCTACTGGGAAAAAGCCGCATGTAGCGCCATATTCTGGGGCCATATTAGAAATTGTAGCTCGATCAGCAAGAGGCAAGTCGCTCAAGCCAGGACCATAAAACTCAACAAATTTGCCAACTACACCTTTCTTTCTGAGCATCTGTGTTACGGTAAGTACCAGGTCGGTTGCAGTAATGCCCTCTTTCATTTTTCCATGCAATTTGAATCCAATAACCTCTGGAATTAACATCGATACAGGTTGTCCGAGCATGGCTGCCTCTGCTTCGATACCACCAACTCCCCATCCCAATACACCCAAGCCATTAATCATGGTTGTATGAGAGTCTGTACCTACTAAAGTATCGGGATATGCATATAAGCTTCCATCGTCGGCACTGCTCCATACTGTTTTTCCCAAGTATTCAAGATTTACTTGATGGCAAATACCGGTTCCAGGTGGAACAACCTGGAAATTATCAAATGCCTTTTGCCCCCAGCGTAAAAACTCATAGCGCTCATTATTTCGTTGCATTTCAATTTCTGTGTTTACAGCTAAAGCATCTTTACTACCAAATTTATCAACCATAACGGAATGGTCAATGACCAGATCAACAGGAGACAATGGCGAAATTTTATCAGGATTGCCGCCCATTTTAACAATCGCGGCACGCATTGCTGCTAAATCCACTACAGCGGGAACCCCAGTAAAGTCCTGCATCAGGACGCGTGCAGGTCTAAACGCAATTTCATGTTGGGACGTTTTATTATGCAACCAGTCTGCAATTGCTTTAATGTCTTTGGTAGTAACCGTGTTGTCATCCTCAAAACGTAATAAATTTTCAAAAAGAACTTTAAGCGAGTAAGGAAGACGACTGATTCCTTTAAAATTTTTTTGTTCGGCTTCTTTAAGACTGAAATAATGATAAGTTTTCCCATCCACCTGTAATTGTGATTTTGTTGATAGGCTGTCACGACCCACTTTCATAAGGAGCTCCTGGAAATCAAAAACTGAATGATAGCTCAATTTTAAGAAAATTCCATGAGTTCTTATGAAATTAGGTTATAACTTTTTAGATTACGCTTAATTGAAGCGCTCCATCATACTTTTGCGTTTCATCAAAAGATAAAGAAGGATCAATTAACTTGGCACCAGTTTGAAAAAGTATTTTTTCTTCAAGTTTTTTAGGTGCTGTATTAAGAGGATCTGGAGTTAATAAAGAGGCCACTGCAGGGGCTAATAACGAAATACCAATTGGCAGCAAAATGACACTTACTAAGGGATTAAAGGGAAACGTAATACAGGATGCCAAAATGAGCGCTGTTCCTAAGGTAGCGGCAGCAAGTGATATTTTATACCGAATGGGCTCTTCGATTACTTCACTAATTCCCACAGGATAATACTTTTGATGATGATAACTGTTTATGTAACTATTTGTGAGGGTAGGACGAGACAAACATAAATGTAAGGTTTGGGCAAAACGGTTATATTGTTCTAATAGTCGTTGCTGTTCGCCAGGATCTGGATTTTTCTTAAGTGCTAACTCAAAGTCATCGATTCGAAGCTGAAGCATTTCAAGGAAAACCGATTTTTTTTCTTTCTCTATGTGGGCTAATAACTTTTTAGCCTCTCCTATTTTATCCAAGACTGATTTGTGCGTATATTTTTTAGGAAAAAAAGACATGATAATTGCTCTTAAAATTTAAGTAAAAGCAGGTTAGCACCATTTATAATGAGGGAAAATTGGCTCATACATTGCTTTACGTTCAAGCAAAATATATTAACAAAAACTTAAGCGTTTTAGCATATAATTATCAATTGGTACGGATATTGCTTTTCAATAAGCAAAATTAAGGAGAATTGGAATGACTGACTTGAGTAAAGTAATAGCAAACCCATTAGGAGTGGTTGACCTTTTCTCTAATATCCCAGATGGCGAAATTTTGACGAATTCTGTAGAAAAATCACAAAATGATACTCAAAATGCTTTGCTAACTATTGAGGGTAAAGATCCAAATGTTTTTATTTCTTTATTAACTCATGTCGTGACCAAGAAGGCTAATCCTCAAGAAGCAGAACAGAATTCAACTCAAATCATCGATGAAAATCAACAGCCTGACGAAGAACTCATTAATCCAACAATGGATTTAGAACCAGAAGCTTTAGAAGAAAAAAGTGAAGAGCAATCATCAAGTGAAATGGAAAACAATGTTGCTGTTTCCTGGATTAATTCTCAATATTATCAGCATGAAGTTAAAATAAAGCAGATAGATACTGAGCAAGAATATAATTCGGTTGATGTGGTAAATAGAGTAATTGTGGGACAGAATGAAGAAAAAAGTGCATTTAAGACAGCACAAATTAACGAAACTTGGGTACAAACTACTGAGGATCAAAATGTTCTAGAAAATATGTGGATCCAAGATGAACAACAGCCCGAGCCTGAAATCAGAGATAAAAATAGTTTGCTAGATGATGCAGTACTTGTGCACCATTCTGACTCACAACAAATAATAAAAAATACATTATTAAACCCTCTCGAAACAGCTAAAAACAATGAAAAACATCCCAGAAGTCAGGCATCCAACCCAATGAGCATCGAATCAAAAGAATCATTGATATCCAAGCTCAGTTATTCAGAAAATAAAGGAAGAGAAAAAGAAACAAGCCAAAATCTTTTATTTCAACACCTCCCTATTGAACTAGAGAGCCAAAAAGATAATGAATTAGCTGTTCCTTTACCTATTGCAATAAACGAAAATATTGATGGGCTAAGCCCATTACCAATAGATAATCCATTAGATAATATATTGACTCATGCGATGCATATTAATGTGCCCATGGAAAATCATGCGTCTAATTTAGGCATCGTACCCAAAACTCTGTCTATGCCCTTGGCTATACCAATGGAAATAGATAAACCTGAATGGTCAAAACAGTTTGCAGATCATATTATCTGGCTTGGTCAGCAAGAGGTGAAAAGTGCAATAATTAAAATAAATCCTGAAGATTTAGGACCATTAGAAATCAGCATTAAGGTGATAAATGATTCAGCTTCAGTAAATATAACGACCCATACACATCAAATACGAGATATCATTGATCAATCGCTGCCAAAATTACAGGCTATGATGGCAGAACAAGGTTTAAATTTATCTGAAGTGCACATTGACTCTGATGGCAGTGCTCATCAAAGCCCCCAACAAAATAGTAGTTCTCAGGAAGAAACAGCTCTTGCGATAGAAGATGAAGCAGGCATAACACCCTTAAAAAATAAGAAAATACTTAAAGGTCTGGTTGATTATTTTGCTTAATATTCTGCTTTAAATAATTAGAACTCTTGCATAATTAGGGTCTTGTACTTTTTTTCTGCACATTAGCAAAATTCACAGCTTGTGCAAGAGCTCTAATTTCTTTTATTAGCGACAAATTCTTTTACACTTAATTGCGCGACCACTCCAACGATCAATGAGACAGCTGCTGCGACAGCCATGGCCTATATATCTCCAGCCTGTCCAATAAGCATTTCTGTGGTGGCGATGGTAGTAGTAGGGAGCTGCTCCATAATAGGAACCTGAATGATATCCAATAAAATAAGCAAGCTGCAGGCCAGGAGGTGGTGATGGCTCTGAATTGGCTTTAGCAAGACTACTGTATAAAAAACCTATAAGTAATACAGAAGATAGGATAATAGTCGGGAGAATTTTATAGCTTCGAATGCTGGTTTTTTCCATGATGCAACCCCATATTATGTTGTTACATTAAGAATTATAGATTATAAATAATTTTTCTGAGCAATTTGGATAGGGTTTATGAAGGAAAAAATCATTTTAATTACCGGATGTTCCAGTGGGATTGGCTTCGATGCTGTCTTTTCTTTGAAGGAAAGAGGACATAGAGTCATTGGTTCATGTAGAAAAATAGAGGATGTCCAAAAACTATTAGATAAGGGAATAGAAGCAGTTCAACTGGATGTTTCTGATTCATCTTCCATTCAACATGCATTTGCCGAGGTATTGGCTAAAACAGAAGGGCGGTTAGATGTTTTAATTAATAATGCAGGATATGGTCAAGCAGGAGCTTTGGAAGATATCTCTCGGGATGTATTACGTGCTCAATTTGAAACTAATGTTTTTGGGTTGGTTGAGCTCACTAATCTAGTCATTCCAGTCATGCGTCAGCAAGGATATGGCCGTATTATCAATCTAAGTTCTATTCTGGGTGTTATCAGTATGCCTTTTCGGGGTGCCTATAATGCATCAAAATATGCAGTGGAGGGTATAAGTGATACGCTAAGACTTGAATTGAAATCATCAGGCATTGAGGTCATCACTATAGAACCAGGTCCTATAGAAAGTCGTTTTCGCGATAATTGTGTTGATAATTCTTTAAATAATATCGACATGCAAAGTAGCTATTTTAGCAAGCAGTATGAACGGATGCTAAAAACTTTTAAGCAGAAAAAAACTGACTCTGTTTTTACTCGAAAAACAGACGCAGTGACTCATAAATTGATTCATGCAATCGAATCTCAAAGACCTAAGGCTAAATATCCTATAACTTTTCCAGCGCATTTCATGCTCTTTTTAAAATGGATTTTAAGTACTAAAATGCTGGATAAGTTTTTTTTACTGGTTTCAAAAAAGGAGCTGTCATAATTTCCTGTATTCAGCATGAAAAACAAACTTTTTTTTTAAAAAAGAAGAAAAACCCAAATTTCTTTGCTAATATCTAAATGGGTTAAAAAATCATTAACTATCAAGGAAGTTAAATTATGAAAAAATCAACAATAGCTGTAGCTGCTTTATTAACTGTATTAGCAGCTCCTGTAGTATCTGTTGCTTATGCAGATGATGCATCTACTACTACAACAAGTACTTGCAATGGTTGTAAAGGATGTAAAGGCTGCAATGGTTGTAAAGGCTGCAAAGGCTGCAAAGGTTGTGGCGGTTGCTCTGGCAGTTAATCTGTAGCTTTGATTCTAGAAAGAGGTAGTTTTTACTACCTCTTCTTTTTTGCTTTCCTTTATGAAGTAAAGATATGACTATACATTCAGAATTTATGTTACCCCAACTGAGTAATTGGCATAAAAACATTTATTTAAATTATGCCAAACAGGTTTTGGAATCACAGCAATTAATGATGACAAAGAAGGGTAAAAGCATTCTTCATTACACTTTAAAAAAGAAACGAAATTTTGAACGAATGAGCCATTATCCTCACGGAGATCGTATTGACCATAAAACTGGCGCTCAATATTTTTATCATTGCCATCGGGAAAATTATGAAAGTACAGAGCATGGTCATTTCCATTGTTTTTTACGTTATAAGCATATACCTAAATCGATTAAACCAGCGCCTTTAGCAGATTGGGATAAATATATTGATAACCCGATGACTCATTTAATAGCTATTGGAATGAATCAACTAGGACAACCCATACGCCTATTCACGGTCAATCGCTGGGTAACTTCGGAAATTTGGTATAACGCAGAACATAGTGCCCGTTTACTTAAGCGTTATAAAATGACTTTGAATGATGATCCTTATTGGCAAGTGCTTGACCGATGGGTCGAAGGAATTATTCATTTATTTAAGCCACAGATTTTATGGTTACACCAAGAGCGTGATAAAAAAATCATACAACATCAAGCAGATAATAACGCCATTGAAAATCCCTATATGGATTATGATCTTGAAGAATTGTCAGAAATTTCAATTGATTTGAAACAGCAAATTGAATGGATTATTAGTTAGTTATAACGTGTTCTTGCTATTTTGAGGATCGGTTTTTTTAAATCGATCTCTACAAAATTATTCATCCATCAACCTCAAAATCAAAACAATTAATCTGTACTATAATTTACATGCAAATTAATAATTCTTGGAGCATTTGCATGCCTTCCCATACCAAAAATAGGACTCAAGAAGATATTGATTCCATACATCAATATTACATGGAAATTATCAATTCAATGCCCAATATTGTTTATTGGGTGGACATTGAATGCAATCTAAAAGGATGTAATAGTAACTTTATCAAATTATTAGGTGTAAATGCACTCAATGATTTAAAAGGCACTCCTTATGAGCAAATGGAACGTTTTGTTCATTGGAATAAGGAACGAATAGAAGAAATAAAATTAGATGATATGAAAGTAATCTTTTCGGGCGTTCCTCAGCATAATATAACAGAAAAACCGATTGTGGATAGCTCAGGAAAGACCTCTTACTTCCTTTCGTCTCGCGTACCCATGCACAATAGCAATAACGAAATAATTGGTTTGATCGTTATTTTAAATGATATAACCTTAAATAAGGAACTTGAAACCCATGTTGATGCTTTAGAAGAAAATAATCTAAAGATTGAGCATTCATTACGAAAAGAGGGTTATTTACCCACAGTGCTCATGGTAGAGGATAATGTTATTGCGCAAAACGTGGAGAAAGCTCTATTGACTGCATTACACTGCCAAGTCGATATAGCAGATACTGCTGATAGTGCAATAAAATTATTTCATCCAGGAAAATATGATTTAGTTCTGATGGATATCGGATTGGAAGATTCTTCAGGCTATGTTGTTGCAAAGCAGTTACGTCAAAAAGAAAAAAATACGCAATACCATGTTCCTATTATTGCCTTAACTGGTTTTGAGGCTGATGTTGTAAAATACGATTGCCAGCATTATTTTATGGAGGGTGCAATTAGTAAGCCTTTAACTTGTGAGCAAGCAGAGCAAATCATTAAACATTACGTGTATCATATGGATGTCCCAGTGCGTGGTTTGAAGACAACTTAGGATCCTGATATGATCTTTGTTTTTTAAAGAAGATTCTATGAGCAGTAATTCAACCGAACCCAGCCGTATATTATCTTTAGATGTTTTTCGGGGATTGACCATGGCATTAATGGTTTTGGTCAATAGTCTGGGAACTCGAATTTCCTACCCTATATTGATGCATGCTGAATGGAATGGTTGTACTTTAGCTGATTTAGTGTTCCCGGCATTTTTATTCATAGTAGGAATCACTACAGTCATTAGCTTGAAAAGACATGTAAAAGAAGAGAGTAAGGCATTATTATATCGAAGTATTTGTAGGCGTACTTTTCTTTTATTATTGTTTGGGATATTTCTCAATATGTTCCCAGTTCTTTTTAATTTATCAACCATGCGGGTTTATGGCATTCTACAACGTATTGCTCTATGTTATTTCATTTGTGCTCTTCTTTATCTTCATACATCCGTTAAAACACAAATTTTTATTTTTTTTGGCATTCTTATAGGCTATTGGTATCTTTTGACTCAGGTTCCAATTCCTGTCCCTGGTATTGATCAATTAAGCATGATAAGAAATTGGCCAGGTTATGTTGATCAGATGCTGTTTTCTCCTGCACATTTATTAATGAAAACATTTGATCCTGAAGGTCTATTAAGTACTATCCCAGCACTTGCTACGACTCTATTTGGGCTATTAACCGGACATTTTTTGCTGACATCAATCAGTAAGCAAAAGAAAAGTATCATCATGATTTCACTAGGGATATTATCTCTCTTATTAGCATGGATATGGAGTTATAATTTTCCAATTAATAAAAATTTATGGACAAGCACCTTTGTATTATGGAGTGGTGGTTTTTCACTTATTGTTTTTGGGTTGTGTTTTTTTATTATTGACGTGTTAGATTATACAAAATGGTCATTACCATTTAAGATTTTTGGCATGAATGCTTTATTTATTTTTATTTTTCATGCTATTTTACTGAAAATTCAATCCCTATTTGTTGTACCTATGCCTAATGGAACACAAGAAGTCTTGCGAGTTGCAATTGCAGAATATTTATTTGGAGGCTTTAGTCCACAAAATACAGGACTATTTTATTCATTACTATTCCTTTTCTTAAATTTTTTAGTGGCCGCATTTCTATACCGACGAAAAATATTTATTAAAATTTAAGCAATTAGTAATTTGTATTCAGAGGTTTCGGCCAGTCTTTGTCTGAGCATACATATTGTTCATCTTTCATGAGTTAGCTATAATAACGGGTTAGATTAAACTATCTGCAGTTAATGGAGTCGTTTTCGATGCCAATTTATGAATACCAATGTACAAGTTGTAATCATCATTTTGATTTAATGCAAAAAATCAGTGATGAGCCTGTAAAGCAGTGTCCTGTATGTTACCAAAACACTGTAATTAAGCTTATTTCTGCGGCTGGTTTTCAACTTAAAGGTAGCGGTTGGTATGTTACTGATTTTAAAGATAAAAATAGCAAGCCCCAGGAAACAGCAAAAAATGATACTCACGTTTCAACGGATAAAACAAAAGAAACTCCCTCATCAAAAACTACTAAAGATGGGGATACCAAGTGAAATCAATGTCATTAAGAAGCTACTTACTCGCTGGATTGGTAGTATGGTTACCCATACTTATAACCATGGGCGTACTACGCTTTATTATTGACTTACTCGACAATACCGTGGCTTTAATCCCTAAGGCATATCAGCCTGAACAACTCATTGGGCATTATGTTCCAGGTATAGGGGTTATCCTGTCTCTCATCATTCTACTCGTTACCGGCGTAATTGTTACCAATTATTTGGGGCAACGTTTAGTAGGGTGGGGGGAATCTGTTCTTGACAGAATTCCTCTGGTTCGCTCGATTTATAAAACAGTAAAACAAGTAATTAATGCAGTATTATCTACAAACAGTGAGGCCTTTCGTAAGGTAGTTTTAATAGAGTATCCCCGTAAAGGGCTATGGACTATTGCTTTTCAAACAGGTACAGCAAATACTGCAATTAATAATAAAACAAAAGATGAAATGATATCTGTATTTATACCTACTACTCCTAATCCAACATCAGGTTTTCTTATAATGCTGCCCAGAAATGATGTTATTGAGTTAGATATGAGTATTGATGAGGCACTAAAATTTATAATTTCTTTAGGAGTAATGCCGCCATTATCAGAGGCAGCATTAGCAAATAATCTGTAAAATTTAAATAGGCGGTTTTTATATGCGTACACACTACTGTTTGAGTGTAGATGAGTCAAGTTTAGGCAAAGAAGTTACTGTATGTGGTTGGGTACATCATCGTCGCGATCATGGTGGTGTAATATTTCTTGATATTCGTGATAGTTCAGGTCTATTGCAAGTAGTATATGAACCGGAAAATAAAATCTCTTTTGCAGATGCGGAAAAATTACGTTCTGAGTTTGTTGTTCGAATTACTGGAATTGTACGTAAAAGACCTGATGGAATGATTAATGAAACTATGGCTACAGGTACAGTTGAAGTGGTTGGTTCTAAATTAGAAATTCTTAACCAATCACCTACACCACCATTTTTGCCTGATGATTTCCAAGTTGTGAACGAAGACTTACGTTATAAATATCGTTATATCGATTTACGACGTCCTTCAATGAAGTATAAATTAGTTGTAAGACATCAGTTGAATAGCTGTATTCGAAATTATCTCAATCAGCATGACTTTCTTGATATTGAAACGCCGATGCTTACAAAAGCAACCCCAGAGGGAGCGCGTGACTATTTGGTACCTTCTAGAGTGCATCCTGGATCATTTTATGCTTTGCCTCAGTCACCACAGCTATTTAAACAATTATTAATGATTTCGGGTTTTGACAAGTATTATCAGATTGTTCGTTGTTTTCGTGATGAAGATTTACGCGCTGATAGACAGCCTGAGTTTACGCAACTCGATATTGAAATGGCTTTTATTGATGAAGAAAACATTTTAAGTCTTATTGAGGGTTTGTTAAAAATAGTCTTTAAACAAATTCTTAATGTAGATTTACCCGAAAAGTTACGTAGAATGTCTTATGCTGAAGCTATGCAGCGATTTGGTAGTGATAAACCCGATTTGCGTAATCCTTTAGAGCTGATTGATGTAGCTGACTTAGTCAAAGAATGTGATTTTAAAGTATTTTCTACTGCTGCCAATGATTCAGAATCCAGAGTGATCGCCTTGCGATTGCCTGGTGGTTGTGACCTCAGCAGAAAAGATTTGGATGATTATGGTCGTTTTGTAGGTATTTATGGTGCTAAAGGTCTTGCCTACATTAAGGTAAATAATCTTGACGAAGGAGTCGCGGGTTTACAATCACCTATTTTGAAGTTTCTCTCTACAGAAGCAGTAGAAGCAATTTTGCAGCGCACAAGCGCACAAACGGGAGATGTAATTTTCTTTGGCTCCGATAAAAATCATATCGTTAATGAATCTATGGGTGCCTTAAGAATAAAATTGGGACATGATAGAAAACTCCTTAAAGAGGGTTGGGAATTATTATGGATTGTTGATTGGCCAATGTTCGAAAGGGATTATGAGAGCAACAAATTAAATCCAATGCATCATCCCTTTACTTCGCCAAAGGATCTATCACCAGAGAATCTACGTGCTAATCCAACACTCACATTGGCGAAAGCTTATGATATAGTAATCAATGGTTATGAAATTGGTGGGGGATCCATACGTATTCACCAATCTGATTTACAGAAAGCAGTTTTTGAGTTACTTGGAATTAATGAGCAAGAAGCTCAAGAAAAGTTTGGCTTTTTGTTAGATGCCTTACAATATGGAGCACCGCCACATGGCGGTATTGCCCTGGGTATCGATCGTTTAGCCATGCTACTTACGGATTCAACGTCAATTAGAGATGTGATTGCTTTTCCTAAAACTCAAACAGCATCGTGCCTTTTAACGAGTGCGCCATCGCCTACGGGCAACGCACAATTAAATGAATTGGGAATAAGACTTGCTCCAACTACTCAGACTAAATAGCATATTAAAACCAGGTAGAAATCTTGCTAACCTCGTAAAAAAACCGACTGCTCCTGCGAAGTCAAGGATTTACTCTCCAGTTGGCACTAAGGCCAATTTGGTAAAGGATCTCTCCATTCGCAGGGGTGGTTCTTTCTTTGAGAAAATAAGCGGTGCATTGTCTGTAAATCGCAGATCTTGGATGCTTTTATTTTTTTTACTTTTTTGCTCTTCCTTGGTTACAGCCGCTCCTGTAAAAAAGCAGGTTACATTTACTGAATACTTAACTCAAGAAAAAACACATCTAACGGCCGCAATTCAGGAGGCAAAACAGCCGATACAGCTTAAAAGCGAGAAAGAGTTTCGTGCTAAAATGAAACAAGTGTCAGCGATACTTTCAATGACAAGTGTTAAAATTGTCAGTTTGGAAAACTTTCTCGAGCATCAAAATAAAGAGCAAAACAGTTTAAATCAACGTTTAAAACAGCTTCAGCAAATGCCTATCGTCAAGGAAAATACAACCATTCCTGAGCGAGTAGAAAAAGTGGAAAATTTGCTGATTATTAACAAACAAACGACTGAACTCATAATTGAAAATCTAAAGCTTGCCAAGGAATTTCAAGCCTCTCTCAATGATGAAATAAAACTCTTGGAGTTGTGGCATTCAAATTTTGTGCTGGAACAAAAACTTGTCCAGATTAAATTATTAAAAGAACAGCTCAATAAACGCTTAAATATACTTTATGAAAGCAATACTACGATTCAACAACCGCTTAAAAGGTCCAAGTCTTCAATATCCCTTACAGCAGCAGATCATGAAGCAATGCTTTTGATTAATAATCAAAATATTGCCGCAATTCAAAATCATTTAAGCGCTTTAAATATACAAAAAACTGTAGTTAAAGCAGATATTATTTATCTTAAAAATCCAGATACAAAAAACTTACAGCTTATTACAGATATTTATAAAGATGCTTTAAATCAATACGCTAAAGTTGAAAAAAATATTCGGGAAATTGAAAATTTTCTAACCAATGAAAGCAAACTTGTTGTAGCGCCAAGTTTAAAGAGATCAATAAGTTCATTACAAAAAACATTGGCACAACAACTTAAAGAAGCGGACATACAAAAACAACTTCTAGTCAAGAGCTTGTCTGACTATCAAGCCCAGCTCAAAAAGCTGATGTCCTCTCGACAAACCCTTGCTGATTACAGTATTAGCAGTTGGCCAATTATTCTCAAGAAAATAGCTGCCATTCCAGGTTTGTTCTATAAATACATAAAGACATTAAGCTTAAAGGTTTATGACAGCTATTTATGGTTAAGTCCTTTATCTATGGTCATCTTATGGGGCGGATTTGCTTTTATTGCGATTTTTTTCTTTATGATAAGTCGTATCTTAAAAATATTGCGACGGGACAAAGAGCGATCACGTTTAACAGGTTACTTATATGATGGAGCGCTTGTTTTAATACAAAGAAACTTACCTTATTTTTGTATTGCGACTATGTTATGGGCGCTGCTTTATGTAACTCATATTTCTTTTTCTAATTATCAGTTATTCTTCAAATTAATTGCAGTATGGTTTACTTTTAGAGTTTTAATCTTAATAGCACGCTTGGTGCTCCTAGAACGTATTACCGACTCATCAGGTAAGGACGTCAAACTTTATTACCGTTTAAAATGGCTATTACTATTTGGTGGCTGGACTACTGCTTTAATGACTATTGGCCATTTACTCCCTTTATCGATATTACTTCAAGATATATTTAATCGCTTATTTATGCTCTTTATTTTAACAGTCTCTTTGGTAGCATGGAAAAGTAAAGATGTTATTCCTTATCTTCTACGTCCCATGCTAAAGAGCAAAAAAGGATATGTCAAAAATGCGATTTACCTGTTGGTCATTCTAGTTCCTACAACATTGTTTACAACAGCAGTAATTGGGTTATTAGGATTTATTAGTTTAGCCTGGAGTATGAGTCAATATCAGGCTTATGTACTCCTTGTACTTGTAGGATATATTTTTGCCCGAGGTTTATTGTTCGATGCCCTGGAATTATTTTCTGAATTGATGATTTCTTCATTACGTAATGGATGGTTATGGATAGAAGTCTTTTTAAAGCCATTAGATAAGATTTTAAGAATCCTGCTAATTTTGGCAAGTATTCATGTTCTTTTCCAATTGTTTGGTTGGTATTCCGATTCATTAGTGATGATCAGTTTAGGTAAATTCGCGCAATATACAGTTGTAAATATCCCAGGTATCCATATTACTGTTACAAGTACCATAGAGTTTTTTATTTTACTTGCAGTTTTTGTTTGGGCTTCTAAATGGACGCGTGAATTTTGTTATCGTTGGGTATTTAAAAATGCTAAAGATGTAGGGATACGGAATAGTCTTTCAGTTTTTAGTCAATATTCAATTGTTCTTTTAGGCGGTTTTGTTTCTCTCCATGTACTTGGATTTGATTTTAGCGGTATGTCAATGATTATTGGAGGGCTTGCCGTCGGTATGGGATTTGGTTTACGTGATTTTGCCAGTAATGTTGTAGGAGGTCTGATGCTGCTTGTTGAAAGACCGGTACGCGAAGGTGATTTAGTGACCATTGGGGAGCATGAAGGACGCGTTGCCCATATTGGCATTCGCTCTATGAGAGTTTCTTCCTGGGATAATATGGAAGTATTAATCCCCAACGCGGAAACTTTTAACAAACCATTTACTAACTGGACGCATCAGGATGGTATTGTTAGGACAGTTGTTCCTATAAAGGTTAGCCGCTCTGATGATGCGGTTATGGTGCAGCAACTCATACAGGATGTTCTGGCTACAACTCCAGAAATCGTTGCAGATCCACCTGCTCAAGTTTTCCTTAAAAAGATTGATGAAGCGTTACTTGAGTTTGAAGCTCGATATTTCATTAACGTTCAAGTGCATACTCGTTTTGAAGTGCGGTCTAAGGTATTGTTTGCTATTATGGCTCAGTTTAAAGCAGCAAATATTAAACCTCCTATTGAACCACTTGCAATTGAAATTAAAGAGGGACAAGGTGATTTCACTGTTAAAAAACAGACCGCCACCGAAAACTGAAGCTGAAT
The DNA here is from genome assembly GCF_001648595.1 of Legionella bozemanae. GTDB lineage: Bacteria > Pseudomonadota > Gammaproteobacteria > Legionellales > Legionellaceae > Legionella > Legionella bozemanae. The sequence continues at coordinate 189,259 of NZ_LBAW01000007.1, forward strand.
TACTCGAGCGCTGTACCAGTATTGCAGGTCTTAGTTTTGCACAATTAGGTTTGATCCTTGGGTTGCTCATTCCAGCTCATCCTAACCAACGAAAAGGATGGGTTGGTCAAGCGATCGAATTAGCCTTAGGCACTGATGCCCAGAACAAGTCATTACCTGATTTTCAGGATTTAGGTATCGAGTTAAAAACACTTCCTCTTAATAAATCAGGAAAACCCGCAGAATCAACATTTATTACTTCAATTCCGTTGCTTACAATTCATCAGCAGCAATGGAAATCATCGCAGTGTTATGCCAAATTAAAACGAATTTTATGGATTCCTATAGAAGGGGATACCGATATTCCTTATCCACAAAGAAGAGTTGGACAGGGGTTTTTATGGTCACCTGATGAGGCACAAGAATGTATATTAGAAGAAGATTGGAATTATTTATCATTTCAAATCAGTACTGGGCATCTTGAAACACTTGATGCACAATCAGGCGAGTATTTACAGGTGAGACCTAAGGCTGCAAGCGGAAAATCATTATGTTATGGTTATGATATTCATGGCAATAAAATCAAAACATTGCCTCGGGGATTCTATTTAAGAAGTAGGTTTACCGCAAAAATTTTATCGTGTTCTAAATAGCAAAGTGCACATGAAAACTTAGAAATAAGGCAAATGTGAATTGATTTTTATCAATTCTAGTTAGTCTATTATTTTAGGGAATCGTCTATTCATTTTTGCATGTGCTGTTCATTAGAAAACCCGGATTACTTTGCAGTACCCGGGAATATATGATAGTGGCAATTACTCAGATTTGGAATGTCCTAAACTTAGCACAGACGGCAACATGTCTCGTATTTGCTCGACGGGTTGTTTTACTTTTGCCATTAAAAGCTCCCTAAAATGAACATCTGTAGCAAAATAGCGAATTGCTCCTTCCACACCTTTATACACGCCTACATCAAGTTCTCGTCGTTCCACACTTGCTTTCAAATCTTGAAGACGATTGAGATCAACATCGGATTTAGGCGATGAGAAGAGAGAATAAGCATAGGAAAAACCACTCCAAATAGAGCTTTTAGTTTCTTCTACTGCAGTTATTTTTTTCCATACCAACATAAATTCAGTTGGGCATAATGGAGCCATCAATTTAATCATACGTTGGATATTAGGATTAGAGAGTATTACTGTATTATCCGTTGTCCCATCATATTCTGGTTGATTTTTTTTCAAGCACCAGTTGTAAATAACTTTCATTTCATCAAGTTGGTTATGGAAATCTGCAAGACTGAAATTTTGAAGAATATAACCAGCAGCGCCGCAATAAAGAAACATACTTAGAAAGTAATTAGCAAATTCGGGAATTGGTAAAAGAAATCCTGCAAGCCAGGTGCCACCCCAAGCTGTTAAACCAGTACTCATTCCTTGGAAAAGATACATCAGATTTGCATTGTACTCGAAATCATTAATGTATTTTTTAAGTGCAGCTTGCTGTTCCTCATCATTTAAGTTAAATGGCTTGGAAGTCAATGCTTTTAAAGCATCAGCCCGGTCTTTTTTGGCTCTTTCAACTGCGGTCATTCCATCAACAGTAAGTTTGCCCACGATACTCTCCTTGAAAAAAATTACAATAAAAACTCTATTCATCCTACCTGAAAAAACAGGATTTATGCTATTGCTTTTTTATAAAAAATATATTTACCGCAAATAATCTATACGATATTGTTTATGAATCATAAGGATCAATATATTATTGTTAACCGAGCCTGAATCATATAAGTTTTCTGCTTTTGAGTTTTGTATGCTAATAAAAAAACACATTAAAAATGAGAACAGATAATGCAGGGATCAATTTTATTTGACAAATCAACTGATTATAACTATCTTTGAATTGTGCGATGCAACATAAGGAGATGCTAATGAAAAACGAATTTTTTGAGCAAAAAATGTTTAACAATTTTGAAGCTCCAATGCAAAAATTAATGGAACTCAATGTTAAAATGATGCAAAACTTAATGAAGCCAATGGATTTATTAAGCTTAAAAAAACCAGAAGATATTTTTGAAAGGAATATGGAGTTATTTCTCCAAAATAGTAATATGACTTTAAATTACATGAGAGAAACGTTCAGTATTCTAGAGCATCATTGGTTCAATGTCCCTCGACATATGGAGCAAAATACTAAAAAAGCAATAAATGAAACTTCATCTGCTATGAAAAAAAGTATAAAAAAGGCAACTACTGCCGCGAAGACTGCTGCTAAAAAAGCTGCTTCCTCTGCTAAAAAAGCGTCACCTGTTGCAAAAAAAGCATCATCTGCTGCTAAGAAAGCGTCATCACCTGTAAAAAAAGCAAGCGTCAAAAAGAATGCTAAAGCAGCTGCACCAAACAAAGCATCTGCTGCTTCAAAGGGAAAACCAGAGGTTAAAAGTGCTTCAGCAAAACCAACTATGATGCATGCTAAAGCGCCTACAAATCAGAATGCACCAAAACCCAGTATGACTGCTGATAGCGGCATGCCAAAAGCAGGTAGCATGCCTGAAAAAAGCGGTGCTATTAAAGACCTTGGCATTCAAAATATGAGTAAAAATAATCCGATGTCAAACGAATTCCGCAAATAGCAATTGAATTTTTTAAAGCCTCCCTCATGGAGGCTTTAAAATTATAAACAATGAATATTTGATTCATTGTTTTAATGGTTATTTTTCTAATATCCCTTGTGTTTGAATCTCATCTTTAAAATATTTAATAAAAAATGTTTTTGTAAGTTTGGGATTTTTAACATTTTCCCTGATAAATTCTATTTCAAAACCGCATTTTTTATAAAAACCAGGGGCTTGGAATGCACTGGTTACCAAATTTATATTGTTAAAACCCTTTCCTTGAAATTGCTCTTCAAGTGTTTGCAGCAGCATCCTTCCATAGCCTTTATGGCGATGTTGTTGATGCACCCACATGTCATCGATATAAATTTCGGCGAATGCAGTAAAGGCATTCAGAACACCACATACCTCTTGATTTTCCCCCCTTAAAACAAGACAGAACGGTTTATAATTCACATCGATTCCATGAGCAGTCTCATATGCCACAAGATCTTCTCTCATTATTTTTTCTACATCATGAGGTAGAGAATCATAAAACTCGATGATGGTATTTCGATTCTTTTGCATAGTTAATTCATTATTTATGATAAGATGTTAGGATTAAAATCAGGTAGCATAGAGTGCAGTTCTTTTGCCAGGGAGTATAGCAGCAAGTCATTTCCTTGAGCAGCCCCTAATTGTATTGATACTGGAAGTTGATTATGCATCATAACAGGAAGAGTCATTGCGGGTAGGCCAGCTTGATTAAATAGTGAAGTAAATGGAGAAAACGCTACATTTTTCTGCAAATAACTCTCAAATTCATCATCAGTTCTTAATTCATTTATAAATAAAGGAAGTTGAGCTAAAGCTGGAGTTAATATTACATCATTTTGATTTAGCAAGCGATGTAATGGTTGTGTCAGTTGATATAAGTTGTTTTTTGCAATGAGGTATTCATAAGAAGAGATAGTGTGTCCACGTTGATAAAATTCCCAGGTAACTGGTTCGAGCTCATCGCGTGTTGCTTTTCTTCCTAATTGAGTTTCTTGGAGTTTAATCGCTGTATATGTATTTGCTGCGATAAGAGTAATTACACAATCGCCAATCGCATTAAGATCCAGCGCTAAATATTTCTTCTCAATTGTATGGCCTACTTTTTTTAATAATTTTTCAACTTTGTTTACTGCTTCAAGGCAAGGCATTGCAACAGGTACCGATGCAAAAACTCCTTCTAAGCAAAGAATATTTAATGGCTTTTTATCAATGGGAAGAGGGCGCACACGGAATTGATCTGCTAATTGATTAAATAATACTTCTGAATCTCTAAGAGAACGTGTTAAGACAAAATTTACTGCTAAACCAGACCATAATTCATTGGTCAAAGGACCTGTTGGTGTTAAGCCTGAGGTCGGTTTAAATCCAAACAAGCCGCAACACGCAGCAGGGATTCTAATGGAACCACCTCCATCGCTTGCTGTGGCAATAGGAGTAATTCCTGCAGCAACTGCAGCTGCTGAACCACCTGAAGAGCCACCAGAGGTTCTATTGGGATCATAAGGATTACGGCAGGGACCAAATAAAACTGATTCAGTAACGTAAGAAAGACCCAGTTCTGGCGTATTTGTTTTCGCAATAGGTACAAAACCTAATGAAATCATTTTACTCACAAAATCACTGGTAAATGGAGCAACATTAGCAGCAAAAAGGCGTGATCCTTCAGTACTGCGGATTCCTGTAATGGAATGCCCTAAGTCCTTAATTAATAAAGGAACGCCATAATAGGGTTCGTTACCGCTAAGTTTTGCCAGACATTTTTTTGCGAAATCAGAACAATCAGTAACAATTGCATTGAGAGAGGGGTTGACTTCATATATTCGTGACAGAGCACAATTAATGGCTTCATCAGGGCTAATTACCCCTGTTTTGATTCTTTTTGCCAGTTCAGTCACATCACACTGAAGATATTCTTTTAATAACATGAAGTACCTGCTGTATTGAAAATCCAGGAACAATAAAAATTGCTCCTGGATTGAAATCATTATTCTTCATGACATTTTTTAAATTTTTCTGCCATTTTTTCTTCCATTTTTTTCATTTTATTTTGTAATTCTGTTTTTTGTTCTGGTTTAAGGACTGCATAAATTTGATTTTTTGCTGTTATCTTAGCTTTAATCATATCCCCAATCAGTTTTGTTTTTTTATCAACTAAACTGTCAACTGTTGATTGATCCATGGATGCTGATTCAGCTTGCTGATTGATTTGTTTACTTAAATCCCTCATTTGTTCTGCACTATTTTTCATTGTTGTTTTAAGTTGTTCTAAGATGGGTTTTATTTTAGATTTTTGGTTTTCATCAAGCTTTAACGACTCAACCATGCTTTTCAGTCCTTCCCTACATTCTCCAGAATGCGCTAAAACTACTGGACTGAGTGCTAATGTAACTGCAAATGCAGCAGCCTGTACCATTTTTTTATACATGATATTTCCTTCCATAGTTAGTGTTAAAATCATAATTTAGTATAGATGTTTTATATGATTTTTGTGAAAAATATTTTTAAAACAAATTAAATAATTCTTGAAAGGACTCATAAGTTTTAGTGTAAAACATATTTTTATATGTACACGGCAAGTTGACAGGGATTAGCAGGTATTCACTACTCCTTTATTTTTCGAATAAGTCCATTTCCTTTAGAATAGTTGCGATAACAATGAAATAAAATAAGGACATTAAAATTGCATAAAGCACCAAAAAATTTTTTCATATACATTTTTTTTATAATATTGGTTATTTTTTCTCAAAGTTCATTTTCCAGCCACATAGATCCTGTTAATTTGCAGGTTACCCAATATATTGATAAAAGCTGGGATCGATTGACCCGTGACAACTGGATTCAATCCAAAGTTGATCCAAAATTATTAGCTGATGAATTTATTGTATATCTCCCTGAATCAGAACGAATTGAAAAAATTAAAGAAAACAATATAAAACTAGCCAACAAAGTTCACTTTGAATATTTACCCCCAAATTATACTCACATTAAAAAGCATGGATTACTTTATTTGCCTTATCCCTATGTAGTACCTGGCGGACGATTTAATGAGATGTATGCCTGGGATAGCTTTTTTATTGAATTAGGTTTACTCGAAAGTAATCGGTTAAATCTTGCAAAAAATATGGTAGATAACTTAATTTATGAGGTTATTCATTACGGGATCGTTTTAAATGCCAATCGCACTTATTATCTAGGACGAACACAACCTCCCGTTTTAACTGAGATGATACTCGCCTATTACAACAAAGATCCTGATAAACTTTGGCTAAAATCCACTTTACCAGCTATTGAAAAATTATATCACCATTGGACATCACCACCTCGTGCAATTCCTCATATTGGTTTATCACGATATTATTCTGGTGGAGTAGGGCAAACCCCCGAGGAATCACCTGTCTATTATGCAAAAGTGATAAACTATTTTAGAACGCATGATATAAGTGATTATAATAAAGCGCTTTTCTATGACCAACAAAACAATAAATTAACACCTCTTTTTTATATTGCGGATCGTACGATTCGGGAATCAGGTTTTGATATTACAGCCAAATATGGTCCATTTGGCGCCGGGATATTGGACTTTGCACCTGTGGATTTAAATGTTTTGCTCTATCAAATGGAACGTGATACACAAGAAATTTATAAAATCCTGGGTAATGATAACGAAGCCATGAAATGGCGAACTCGAGCTGAAAAACGTGCTAAATATATAAATCAATATTTATGGGATGAATCAACTGGTTATTATTTAGATTACGACTTCAAAAAGAAAAGACGAAAATATTATCCCTTTGCCACTACTTTTTATCCTTTGTGGGCCGGAATTGCCTCTAAGGAACAAGCTGCTGCTGTAGTGAAACATATACCGGATTTATTAATGAAAGGTGGCATTGTTACAAGCATTAATAATTCCGGCTTGCAATGGGATGCTCCTTTTGGTTGGGCTCCATTGCAGTATTTTGCAGTTTTTGGGCTTGAGCGCTATGGCTATAAAAGATTTGCAATGGAAATAGCTACTAAATTTATTAATACAGTGAATAGAGGATTTCAAAGAAATCACGCCATTTTTGAAAAATATGATGTGAATACAATAAGCACTCGCACCGATAATAAAATTAAATACAGTTATGCCACGAATGAAATTGGATTTGGTTGGACCAATGGTGTTTATTTAATTTTTACCAAATTTATTGAGCACCATGATAATGAATGCAATTCGATTGAATGTCATGCATAAAGCACAGTAAGCAGGGCTTAAATATCGTTCACTAAACACTTTAATAAGTGAACGATATTCATTTATAAGTTATCTACGCTTCTACAACACCTAAATTTGCATTCTCTACCGTGTATGAATGTGCACCAGTTCCAGCAAACCTACCTTTATCAACAATAAGATATACATCACGAATAGGGCGTTCTTCCAACCAACACTCCAAAATTTCACGCGTCCCCGCAGCATACCGCGCTTGTGCGGATAGAGAGCTTCCAGAAACATGCGGGGTCATCCCATGATGAGGCATTGTTCGCCATGGATGGTCTTGAGGTGCGGGTTGTGGAAACCAAACATCCCCTGCATAACCAGCAAGTTGACCATTTTCACATGCTTTCACCACTGCCTCACGATTACATATTTTCCCTCGAGCAGTATTGATTAAATAAGATCCGCGTTTCATTTTATTAATCAAGTGCTCGTCAAATAAGTTTTCAGTTTCTGGTGTTAAAGGGCAGTTAATGGTCACTACGTCACATGCTTGCACCAAAGATTCAACATGATTATGGAAAATAAGCCCTAACTCTTTTTCGGTTTTTTCCGGTAATCGATGACGATCTGTATAATGCAACTTAACATCAAAAGGTTTTAAACGCTTCATAACGGCTAAGCCAATACGCCCACACGCGACAGAGCCTACTGTCATTCCTTCCAGATCGTAGGAGCGCACAACGCAGTCGGCAATATTCCATCCCTTTTGAATAACCCATTGATTAGAAGGCAAATAATTACGTACCAAAGAGAGGATCATCATGACCACATGTTCAGCGACACTGATACTGTTTGAATAGGTTACTTCAGCCACGGTAATGTTATTTTCTTTTGCTGCTTGCAAGTCCACATGATCAGAACCAATACCTGCCGTAATTACCAATTTCAATTTTTTTGCTTTGGCGATTCGTTCAGACGTTAAATACGCCGGCCAAAAAGGTTGAGAAATAACAACATCAGCATCAGGTAGTTCTTTTTCAAAAACTGAATTTGGACCTTCTTTATCTGAAGTGACCACAAATTGGTGGCCCTGGTCTTCAAGAAAGTGACGTAAACCTAACTCACCAGATACAGAACCAAGTAAAGTACCTGGTTTAAAATCAAGATGTTTTGGTGTGGGGGTATTTTGCCCATCAGGGTAGTGTTCTATTTTTGGCAGTGTGTCCCGTGCATAGTGTTTGGGATATCCCTTAATTGGATCTTCATAAAGAACACAAAGAATTTTAGCCATACATTTTTCCTTAAATAAAATGGTTAAATTGAGTTTCAATGTTCGCTTATAAACGATATAAATGAATAGAAACGTTTAATTTAGCATTGTAGGTCCTAATCAATACTAAAATGATCGGTTTAAGATAATGAATTTATTCTGTTAACTTGTAAACTATTATCGCTAAATAAATTTTTTGATCCATACTCTTATGGATGTACCATAAAAAAAGCTCATGATGGTATGAACATCACGAGCTTCGCATAACAACAGTTAACTAGGGAGCATACCCTTCTCCACGTTTTAGATCGGGCTGCTCACCTATTACTTCTAACCCTGGATATTCCTTTTTTAACACCGCAATTGCGTCTTGAGCAAACTCTGGGGTAATGGTTATTTTTAACCTCTCTGAATGTAAACGACCAATTGATTCTACAAAAAATTGCTTACCATTTTCAAAAGTATGTTGCTTTTTGCTTTGATCGTTGCAAATGGCTAAAAGTGCATGATATCCAAAAATCATATCTCCATTTTTCTCTAATGTTCCATCGGTCATCACTAAAGAACCGTTACCTTGCATTTGAACTGTGGTTTTATATTTCATGTCTTCCTCGTTTTATGAACTACCTGCATATTATTTTAGCACTAATTGATAAAAAATTTGGCTTTTTAGGCAAAAAATTGACCATAGACAAAAAATAGATTTAACATTTTGATTTTTATTAAAAAATTTATTGAATAAAGTAAATTTTACTGAACTTGATTTCGGATGCGAATGGATAATAGTCAAGTAAAGCAGGGTGAGATACAATCATTTTATTGATTTAAATAAAGATTCTAAGAGTGAATATAAAAATATGGTTTATGCTAATAGTCTAAGAAAAGGGTGTTCAGGTCTTCGCTTATGAGTGAACTCGTACACGCTAATATCAAGATCGAATTTGCAAATACTTTACGAGGTCTTGCAGCATTATTTGTTGTACTTTCTCATTATTTAAGTACTTTTTGGTATAAGAGGGACTCTGTTGCTCATCTGATTCATGCACCACTACTATCTCCTGAATCACATGCAACACCGATTTATGTGGTATGGTTGAACTTGTTTCCGCTATTTGATTGGGGGGCTTATGGAGTAGGTTTGTTTTTTATTCTCAGTGGTTTTGTTATTCCTTTTTCACTCTCAAGAACAAATATCATAGGATTTTGTGTCAATCGTCTTTTTCGCATTATTCCGACCTACATCATAGGATTTAGTATCACTTTAATAGCTCTTTTTGTATGCGGAAAATATTTTTTATCAGTTTGGCCTTATTCCTTTCAGGAAGTCTTCATTCACTATATTCCAGGAGTTCGAGATATTCTTGAGTCAAGAAATATAGATGTAATTATCTGGACTCTTGAAGTAGAAATGAAATTTTATCTTATTGTAGCGTTATCAATTGTTTGGTTTCGTGATGATTCGCTTAAGGTTTTTTTAATTCCTGCGGTTTTATTTCTAGTGACCTGTTATATGGCGCACATGCTCCCTGAGTGGGCAATAAAAAATTTATCTGCTTTTATCTGGGCAGAAATTTATATGATGTCATCACCTTATATTATTTATATGTTTATTGGCGTAGTATTCCACTATTTATACTGCCATAAAATTGCATCCGATAGAGGATATTTTTTAATAGGTATTTTATTTGGCATGTTTTGTATCGCATGGTGGACTGGGCCATATTCAGAAAATTTAATATTGGCTTGGAGTTATGCTTTTGCTTTGCTGACTTTTATGTTTGCCTACACATTCCCTCATTTTTTTAGGGCAAATCCCATAGTTAATTTTTTAGCTGATATTAGTTATCCTTTGTATATCGTGCATAGTATTGCAGGTTATGTTGCTCTTCGAGTGATGCTCGATATGAATTTTAAAATTTGGACTGCACTTGCTTTAGTTTTTAGTGGCGCTCTATTATTGTCTTGGTTTCTGCATGTATTTATTGAGCGGCCTACACAGAAACTAGGAAGAAAATGGACCACAAAACGAAATACCCTTACTTTAAGGATGCCAGCCTTGCCAGAAACAGCAATAAAGTTATTGCGATTAAAACAACCACGAGAATTAACCTAGGAATTTTATGTCAGCTTACGAAACCATTTTAAGCAAACAAGAGAAAAAATGGCTTTTAGACCGACGCGTCACAAGACTCTCAGACAATAAAGAAGTTCAAATATACCCCATGGGAGCTGAGCGCTATTTATCATCTGCTTTGGCTGAACACCAAAAGAGTCGATATGATATTCGAGCTGATATTGAAGGAAAAAATGTCCTGGTTATTCCTGGATACGGGAACAGTAGTTTTTTATTTGCGCTAGCAGGTGCAAAGTCAATTACAGCCTATGATAAAGATCCCATTACAATTGCATGGATGAAAGCATTTAAAAAGTATTACCTTTATCGTGAATACGATGTCAAAGGAAATCCTTTGCCATCAATTGGTGAGTTATTTGCTGCGCTCACCTGTTGGTATCCACCGTTAGTGACTTTATCGAGCGGAAAATGGGCTCATTTTTTATTCTGGATAATTCATCCTAACTCATTAAGACGCGCTTATATTCATTACATGGTGTCGCTGGTTCAACGTGCAATTCAATCCAAAGCACAAAGTAATTTTGAATTGGATAAAAACATCCAATTTCATGTGGGTACGGTAGATAAGATACTTGTAAGCGATCAAAAGCAAGCTTTCGACACTGCTTTTGTTCCTTATCTTTTAGGAGTTGAGAACGGAATAGAAAAAGAAAAGGATATAACACACTTTATTGAGCAACTAATCAAAATTGTTCCTGATGGCCGTATACTCGTTACTCCATCAAGAGCTACTAAGGAGTATTATTTCACGGGAAAAAGTTATTTTGTAACAACAGGTTACACAGATATTCAAGCGATACCTGAATTAAAAAAGTATGTTATTGGCGAAGATAAATACTGGTTTCGTACTCAGGGCCTAGCACTATTTGGATCTCGCCATGGTTAAATTTTTAGTTGTTTATAGATATATATTTTGATGACTTATTTGAGGATAAAAATGTATAAAAAAGATCTTTTTAAGTTTCTTGAGCCATAAACTAAATTAACTTTATTTTACGTTCATTTTTCTTTTTCAAATTTTTATGCCATAAATTAAAACGAAGCGAGCAATCGAATCAAAGCATGATCTCCTTACAGTTGCGTTTTTATGAAGAGTTAAATGATTTCATTCCTCCAGAGAGGCGTAAAGTGAGCTTTACTCATAGCGTCCCTCAAAAAACTTCAATTAAAGACCTAATCGAATCACTTGGAGTTCCACATACTGAAGTTGAAGTGATTTTAGTTAATGGGAAATCAGTTGACTTTAATTATCTCGTCCACGATCAGGATTATATTTCCGTATATCCTGTTTTCGAAGCCTTTGATGTGGGTGAGTTGATTCGACTTCGTCCGAAACCTTTAAGAACGCCTCGCTTTATTCTCGATGTTCATCTTGGAAAACTTGCCCGTTATTTGCGTTTACTTGGATTTGATGTGATTTATGAAAACAATCTAACCGATGAAACCATCATCCAGAGAAGTAAAAAAGAACACCGAATTGTGTTAACACGTGATATCGGCATTTTAAAAAATAAAAGCATTACCCATGGTCGCTGGATGCACAATACCAATCCGAAAAAGCAAGTGGAAGAGGTTTTAATGCACTTTCAGTTAACAAAACAGTGCAGACCATTGACTCGATGCCTCATGTGTAATGGGTTACTAAAAAAAGCAGATAAATTAAAAATTATTCAAGATATTCCTGAGCTAGCAAAAAAATACTATCAAACTTTCATGCAATGCCAGTCCTGTAAAAAAATTTATTGGGAAGGCTCACACTATATTAAATTAAAAAATTGGGTTAAGAATATCTTAGAACGGAGGTGAAGAACTACGAAACAGGGTAGTACTAATATATTACATAGCAGCTTTTATCATTATCCTATAAAAATCATTCCTTTTCTTTCATTAATAGACGCAACTAAATTTAGAGTATTCATTTTTTCAATAAAATAAACATCATTTCGGTTATAAATAATACAAAATGTTTGTTATTTAATTAATTCTTAATAAAGCTCATGTAAAATATGTTCTTATTCGGAATTTCTTCCAGGAGGTTAAAAAAGGTAGTGAGTTTAAAATTATGTTTAGAAAAATTTCATTTTTTGGATTAGGACAAAAATCGACTTATAGTACTCCTAGCAGTGTTCCTTATAGCGACTACCAATTATTAACAGAAATTGATGTACCAGCCACAAGCGTAGCATGGCATCGAATCCATGGCGAATCTCCTAAAGATGTGACTAAAGACGGTTTTAGTGGTAGAGAAGATTTTCCTAAAGATAATTTAAAATCTTATATAGCATTTAATACAAAATTTGGCGGATTTGGTGGAACAATAAGTATTGCAAAAGCACTTGAGTTTGCCCAAAACGGTGCGAATAATATAAGTAACTATCTTTACTCTTCTGTAAATCCTAATAAAAAAATTAGCATACCTGCATTTATCCGAGAAACAGCTGACATGATTTCTGAGTCAACAACTACTTCAAAAATATGTGAAATGGAAGTTATGGCCGTAGGGAGTATACCCGCAGAATGTATTTTTTATGCTACAAATGAGCTCGATAAATTTGCTAAAGATGAAGAAGTAGAAAATTTAATGCATCGTACTAATTCTAAATTACCTGCTACTTATAAACGTAGTGATGTAGATACGCCTGCGGCGATCTTATTGCATTTGATAAAAACTGGATGCACGAGCATCATTGAAACGGGCATAAAGAGCAAATCATTTGATCTTGAAGAAATGAGACTACTTGCAAAACAGCCAGAATATTCTAAATTAGCTATCTTTTTAGAAGATATGGTATCTGCAGAAAAATTTAGTAATAGATAATAGCTCTATTTAATAAAAATGGAGCTTTTAGATCCTGCTAGTTTTATTGTGACATGTTACCCTTGCCTTAAAATTATTTTAATGTCATGTTACCATGCAGCCCACTTTAACTGTAATGGCATTCAAAATCTCCTGAAATGTCAGAAATCTAAGGAGAAATTAACATGTATATTCGTATCTATTTTCAAGATCACTGTCAAACGAATTACCCCCTGTATTCAATCAGTAGCATTAAAGTCCTTGATATAAGTTCTACTGAAAGTCTTCCGGCACTTGATACTGACACTGTTAAGAGCGAAATCATTTCTGAACGCAATTTTGAGCATCGTGGGCAACAGGTACCAATTTTTCGTGATATTAAATACTACAAAGAGTATTACGTTGACTGTAGAAACAAAACCAAGCAACAGGTCGAAGCAACAATACAATTATTAGTCGAAGATGGCAATTTGTTAAATAACACCTATCGAAACGAGCTTTTTCTTGATGATATAAAAAGTTCCATTCAAAAACTTCTAGAACCAATAAATCCTATAACTAATGCAAACGGCTCGTATAAGTTTTTTGATCTGAAAAAAAAGCTATGTGGCAGCCACACTAGAGAACTTGATTTTGATGATAACTATCGAGAATATGGATTTAGATAAATAAAAAAGGAGGCCCTTAAACGTAAATAATACTGTGGTAAAATATCATGTGATGAAAAGAACCATTTTTACTTATTTGAGCATAGTAAATTTCTAATGTGTGGTTTTCCATTTTGATTATTAGTAGAAAGCAAAATCATGAAAAGAACAGTTGAAGTTATTCGTTATAATCCCTCATGGCCTGAACTGTTTGCAGCTGAGGCTCACCAAATAAAGCAGGCACTGGGATCTAATTGCATTGAAATTTATCATATTGGATCTACTTCGGTGCCAGAATTAAGCGCGAAACCTATTATCGATATTCTTCCTGTTGTTGAAAATATTTTACTGGTGGATAAAGCATCAGAATCTATGGAAAAAATTGGATATGTAACAATGGGCGAGTATGGTATTCCTTTTCGTCGTTATTTTCAAAAAGGTGCAACTAAAAGAACTCATAATGTACATGTTTTTGAAAAGGGAAACTCAGAAATTGAACGGCATTTATATTTCCGTGATTGGATGAGAACACATCCCAATGATCGTGATGCTTATGCCACCCTGAAAATGGCTTTGGCAAAACAGTTTCCTAATGATATTAACGCCTATTGTCTAGGGAAAGAAGAGTTTATTTCCAATATTGATGCTCAAACTGGCTTTACCCAACTTCGCATTGTCAAAGCATTAACACGCCGTGAATGGCAATCGGCTCGTACTTTTCGTCAAAAATATTTTTTTGATAAAGTACCCATTTCAGATCCCTATACATGGACGTTCGATCATAAAGACCACATCCATTTTATTCTTTATCAAGGAACGAAGCGAGTTGGCTATGCCCACATTCAATTATGGCCAAATCAAAGAGCAGCACTTAGAATTATTGTTATTGATGAGGAATGTCGCAATAAAGGTTTAGGTGGCTATTTTTTGAATATCATTGAAAAGTGGCTAAAGGAGACTGGAGTTTATCAGCTACATATCCAATCCTCGCCAGACGCTTTAAATTTTTATATTCATCATCAGTACGTCAATATACCCTTTGATGATCCTGATCATCATGGAAGTGATCCACGAGATATTGAGATTGGTAAAATATTATGATTATCGAGTTACTCATATTAAAAAATAAGCCAAAAAAATATCATGAATCAACATTCATTGCTAAACTAAATAGATAGCAAATTGCATAAACAAAAATAGCATGATAAATAATCAAATTGAACTGTTTTTCCAGTCAAAAGCCTTCGCTGTGATTGGTGCCTCTTCGAATCGAGAAAAATATGGAAACAAAGTTTTACGATGTTATCTAGAGAATGGTAAAAAAGCTTATCCTGTAAACCCTAAAGAAAATTCAATTGAAGGGATTCCGGTAGTACATTCAGTAAGTCAATTGCCAAATGAGGTTGAAAGTATTTCTATTATAACCCCGCCTGTTATTACTGAAAAAATCGTTGAAGAAGCGATTAAAAAAGGAATTAAAAATATTTGGATGCAACCTGGCGCAGAGAGTAACTCAGCCATTCAGAACTGCAAACACCATAAAATCAATGTCATAGCTGGAGGACCCTGCATTTTAGTCGTTTTAAATTATAGAGAGCACTAATTTTTTAGCAATTTACTTTATATTTGGAAAAAATCTTTTGGCCCTATTATGGATAATCATTTCGAGGCTGTAGTTATGAGGGACAAATATGTATATGTGGTTTGAACTCTTAGGTATGTTGGTCCTAATCTTAATCTCAGCGCAATTATTTTCTAATGCGTTAGAGCATTTTGGTGAAAGGTTGGATATTTCAACTGGTGTCACGGGTTCAATATTCGCAGCTATATCTACTGCGCTTCCAGAAACTACGGTACCCATCTTGGCAATAATTGCCGGAACCGCTGATCGACAAGTTAATGAAGAAATTAGCGTAGGGGCAATTTTAGGTGCTCCATTAATGTTATCCACTTTATCAACCTTTATTATGGCTTCTTCAGTAATTAAAAAGCGGGGGCTTAATGGATGGATAACACCAGAAATTAGTGGTTTTAAACGGGACATGAATTTTTTCTTAATGGCATTCACTCTTGCTGCTTTAGCAATGTTTCTTCCTTTAGAGCCAAATTATTCGTTACGTATTTTATTTTGCATTATACTTGTTTTTCTTTATTTTCTTTATTTAATGTTTACGTTCAGTGCGTCTAAAGCTTTAGTAGAAAATGGCCATGCAGTAATAACAAGTGAACCTTTATTAATTGCTAAACTGGGTTTAAAAAACAATCTCAAAACAATTTTAATCCAATTAATTTTGGGGCTAATCCTATTGGTATTTAGCGCAAAGGGATTTATTCATGGAGTACAGGGAGCAGCAAATTCTATTGGCATACCGGTGTTGCTTTTATCATTACTGATCATCCCCATCGCAACAGAATTACCAGAAAAAGTAAATAGCGTGATATGGGTAAGAAAAGGTCAAGATACCCTTGGTTTTGGCAATATAACTGGTGCAATGGTATTTCAGGGCACTTTACTTCCTGCATTAGGAATACTTTTAACACCTTGGGCACCATCTAGAGTAGTTTTAACCGGTATTCTCGTAACCTACATTGCTACAGCATGGCTAAGGTTCAATATTTCAGTGGATGGAATTAAGATTAAGATGTTATTTTTTAATGGAATTTTATACTTAACCTACCTAGGAATAGTGCTTTCATAAAAATGCATGCGAAGAACTAAATATGCCACTGTATTACATTTAATAGGTTGTAAGCTCGTCTAATAAACACAATAATAAGCGGCTGATCCTAATTCTTTGAGTAAACGGAGTATATGCTTATGAAATTTGATGCTATTGTCCTTGGAGGCGGAATTATTGGAGTATCCGTTGCAATTCATTTGCAAAAACGAGGACGGTCAGTAGCATTAGTCGATGCGAAGTCCCCTGGAAGTGAGACCTCATATGGTAATGCCGGATTAATTCAGCGTGAAGGGGTGTATCCCTATGCCTTTCCAAGAGATATGTTCTCTTTAATTAAATACGCTTTAAATAGCTCTCCTGATGTCAGATATCACCCGAAGGCAATCCTGAGGCTTGCGCCTTTTTTATGGAAATACTGGGTGAATTCTCATTCATTACGTCATGCAGAGATTGCTCGCTCTTATGCAAACTTGATTCAACACAGCATAACGGAACATCATTTTCTAGCCGAAGCCGCAGGAGTAAGAAATTTATTTCGCTCAGGTGGATGGCTTAAAGTATTTCGAACTGTAAAAAAGCAAGATACTGAAACACGATTTGCTGAAAAATGTAAAATGGAGTATGGCATCCAGTTTGAGTCTTTTGACCAGAATTCATTGAGTCAAATTGAGCCAGATCTGGATAAATCATTATTAGGAGCTCTTCGATATGTAGACTCTGAAACTGTGAGCGATCCGGGGGCACTCGTTGCTGCCTATGCCAATTATTTTGAACATCTTGGTGGTCGCTTTTTTTTCGGAGACGCATTTACTTTATCCAACCAATGGACCGTCAAAACAGAACAGGGCCAACTCAAGGCAGATTCTGCAGTGATTGCGTTAGGACCATGGTCAGACATTCTATGTTCTCAACTAGGATATCACTTCCCGCTAGCAGTAAAACGTGGGTATCATATGCATTACGGTGTAAGAGCAAATGCACAACTCAATCACCCAGTACTCGATGTTGAGAATGGTTTTCTGTTAGCACCAATGACTCGCGGAATTCGTCTTACTACCGGGGCAGAATTTGCACCACGTGATTCACAGAAAACTCCAGTACAACTTGATTTAGTAGAGCCTATTGCACGCACGCTGTTTCCAATTACCACCCGACTTGATGAATTTCCCTGGATGGGATGTAGACCCTGTACACCGGATATGCTCCCAATTATTAGCCAAGCTCCTCGACATGCCGGGCTTTGGTTTGCATTCGGGCATGCTCATCACGGTTTGACCCTTGGGCCGGTTACGGGTCGTTTGCTCGCGGAAATGATGACCGCAGAAGACTTAATCACTGATCCATTATCTTTTAGTGCAAGCCGGTTTGCTCCATAAGAATTAGTAGCATGCTCAATATGAATCTTGTAATACTTGCAATGATATCAATTATTTTCATAGGATCATTATTTATCTATCTAAATCACTACAATCTAAGAATCCTCTATGAAAATAATCATTGAGCAAATACTGCCCGAACACGCTGCAACTTTATGCGAACAAATAACAAAAGATTTACCTGAGTACTTTGGTTTACTAGAATGCAATGACCACTACATCAAAGGAGTCCGTTCACGAATTAATTTTGCTGCTAAAACAGCTGAAGAAATGTATGTAGGGCTCCTTAGTCTTGACTTTCCATATCCAAATACCAGTTCGATTTATTGGATGGCAGTATTTGCTCAATGGCAAGGCAAAAATATAGGATCAATGCTTATAGATAAAGCATCTCAGTATGCCAAAAAACAAAAAGCATCGACTATGACAGTCGAAACATTATCTCCCCAAGAGTCAGATGAGAATTATCTTGAAACCTACCATTTTTATGAAAAGCAAGGATTTCAACCTTTATTTAATCTCAAACCAGAGGGATATATTTGGAATATGGTTTATATGGTTAAGTATTTGTATTAAAGGATTGAACTGATATCGAATTAGCGCCAAATAGGAGAGATAAATGAATGATCCAATAACTATCATTACTGATTTTAAGGATAATGGAGCTGTTTCTAAAATCATCTATGATAATTTAAAAAAATTTAATGAATCAATCATTGGCAATTATGAAGCAAAACCTTTTATCATTTATGCAAAAAACGATACCTCTGAAATTCTTGGTGGTATTAAAGGAGATATATTTGGTACGTTATGCAGAGTATTTACCGTATGGATTCACAAAAAATATCGCCGTAAAGGACTAGGTCGAGAATTATTTGTGAAACTAGATGCTTTTGCACAAAAAAACAATTGTAAAATGATTCAACTTGATACTGCAGAATTCCAAGCAAAAGGTTTCTATGAAAAACTGGGTTATCAAGTTATAGCGACATTACCAGATAATTTTATGGGTTATACCAGCTATATTTTGAGAAAATATATGATTTGAATCAGGCGAATGCATGCCTGAGAGATAATATTTTTAATAAAAACTTATCAATTAATCAAATAAATATTAAATTGTTGTTCAATTCAAGTATAAAGTGATTCTTAACTGACTATCGCACTTATTGAAAGGACAGTATAGGAATGCGATACAACTGAACATGTGCCATCAAACTCATCTTCTCATCTCATCGCGAGATTTATATGGGTTTTGCCCATGTCCAGCATTACATGAAAAATTTATTTATTTTCAATATGATTGTAGTTCTGAGTGAATATTATATTCACTAAAAGCGAGAGGATATTTTTTGACTGCTTTAATTTTTCTTTTGAACTGTTTTTCTAATAATTTTTCAATTGCTGTGAAACCATTGCGTAGTGCAATATATAAATTTTGGTTTTGCTTTCTACTGCTGATTTTCTTGCCAAGGATAGTCATATTAATGCTTACACTAAATATTTTCCCTTTAAGTCGATGGTTTTGCTCCCTATCTATGACTACTCGACAATGATTTATCTTTCTATAGATTCTCTTGAGTTTGTTATAATTTTTATCAATGTGGCATTCAATTGCCGATGAGTATGAAACAGAACGAAATGTTATTTGAACTGATGACATAGCTTAAATCCTCTTAATTTAAATTTATTTTTTAAAAGTGAAATAAAAAATTTTTAAATTTAATGATAAGAGATGAAATTATTCTATTTTTAAGTGATTTGTTATTAATCCTCCTCATAAAATACATCGTGAATATTCTATAGGGACAATTAAATCAGATTTCAATACTGGTTTTAAAAAAAATTTAGTAAAAATTACTCTTGTAAATTTAGGAATTATCCCTATATCACGATACCCAAACGCATAAAGAATAATAATAAGAGTTTCAGATTTTGAAAAACAAGCGAGCCTCTATAGGCATTTGTTCATTATTCTACGGGTGCTTTCTTAAAATATCGAACTACCTTTGTCGTCGCATTGTCAATTATTTCACCTCTAATGTCGCCGGGTGTACCATTAACTTCGGCTAACATCCAAATATATAGTTTCTCAATATCATCGCCAGACTTATGTTGTATTATTTTCTCATTGGAATAAATTCGTGCGGTATATTGTTGATTCATACTTCATTCTCCATCAAGATAGTGCTCAATAAATCCATTTCACAATTTCATCTCGAAAGATCATCTTTTAAGAAAAATCCTATTATAAATTATAGCTTAGTTAGATTGCTCGTTGAGAAATTTATAAAAACTCCCTGCTCAAAAAATAAGCTTATTTTTATGAATCGGCTCTCTGTTATTTACAGAGAGCTAGCCAGTGCGGAAATAGGGTGAGCACAGTTTATGAAATGCAACGGATGTTTTGCTTACCCTATGAAATAGAGAACCAACGGTGAATTAACTGGCCATATTATTTTGATACCAATTGGGTAGAGGTTTTAGTTTAATAAAATCAACTTTATTTAATCGACTAAGCGTTTCATTAATCACGTGGGTACTGAATTGACGTCCAGATAGGAAACGACTTATGATATTGATTTTTTCCTGTTCTGAAATCTCATTTTTATAATTATTAATTAATTTTTTGTGTGATTCCTCCCAAGCTCTAGTTCTCTCTTCAGGTATTGAACGTAACGCTTCATTAATATATTCGGATTTTATTTTTCGTTGCTTTAAGATATTTTCAATAAAACGATCGCCCTTATGGGCATAATGCTGCGCCAAGTGGCGAGCAAGATGCCTATCATTAATGATTTGATGAGACTTTAAATAGTCCATAGTTTGATTAATGGCATTTTCTAAATCAAGTAAGGCGCCATAGCGCATTTCTAATTCTTGACGTAATTCATATTCGCTGTAGGATTTTATGGATAAAGCGTGAATGGCATTATCAATCATATTCATTTTTTGTTCCCGGTATTTATAATAGAGTAAATAATTTATTCTTTATTAGGAAAGAAAGGGGTGATCAACCTTCCACAGTAATTTCAATTTTTTTCTCAGCAGCAATCTCTTTTTTGGGAATAGATATTTCCAGCACTCCATGAGTATACTTGGCAGTAATATTTGCATCGTCTGCCGTTTGTGGAAGAGGCGGATTCAACTCGCTAATGCAACTTTTGTATATAAAACAATCAGTTGAGATGGTATAA